>NZ_JBGJZP010000017.1:0-150278 GCF_042610515.1 Paenibacillus paludis | reverse complement strand
ACTTGCGTGATTTCCATACTCACTCGTTGTTCAGTTTTCAAAGATCAAGCTCGTTGTCAGTGTCGATTATCTCGTCACCAGCAACTCTTATAATATATCACGTTTGATTTAGAAACGCAAGCTTTTTTTTGAAACAACTTTTCAGCCATTTCTTATTTACTTGGGTGCGCTCTAACAACGCTTACCTATAATACCCCACATCAATATAAAAAAGCAACCCCTTAAACAAAAAAAAGATAACCGGCTTAAATATTAAGCGGGTTATCTTAGGGTAATCATCATTCTACAGGATTAGTAGATCTTAGCTGCTGTATATTTGCTCGACGCTTTGGTGAAGCCTGATTCTTTGTTCTTACCCAATCCGGCGTCCACTGTCGTATCAATCGTTACCCATTTGCCGTTAAGCAATACTTCATTCCAGGCATGATATACAGATACATAACTCGTATTGCCCATTACCAGCTTTGTCGGAATTCCTTCACTGCGGAGCATGGTGGCGAACAAAGATGCATAATCGTAGCAAATCCCTTTCTTACTAGCGAGTGTGTTGTCGTTGTTCGGGATATAATCCTGCGTAACATTAGCCGCTAAGGTATAGTCGTACTTTACATTCGCCACGATGTAATTATAGATAGCTTGTACCTTTGCTTCATCAGTGGTCAGCCCTTGCGTAAGCTGCTTAGCTTTCAGTACTGCTTTATCGGAAGAATTCCATTTCACATTCTGTACGGAACTCAAATATACGGCGTTGGTGTTGCTCATGCTCAGGTCTACGGTTTCGGAAGAAAGCACTTTGTATTTGTTGCCGCTGGTGTTCTCTAGGACTGACACTTTATAAGCGCCATTCCCCTGCTGCAGTGGAAACGTTTCTGTAGCTTTGGAGGCATATAAGTTATAAGAGTAGCTCTTATTGTCTTTAGTAATCATGAGCTTGATACGTTTGTCCTTGGGAACATCATAGGAAACTTGGACAACCCCTTGGCTCAATTGCGATGTATTTAACCAGCCCGACTCTACGCTGGAAGCGTTAGCTGTGCTTACTTGAACTGAAGTAACCAGGACGAACAAGGTCAAGAACATATAATAGAACTTCTTCATGGATAAAACCCCTTTCGGTAGCTGGCTGCCATCCATACCCGGGAAGGCCCTTTAGCTTTGCGTCCCTACCTTTCGATAGGTTTGCCGTTATCGTTTAAGCTTTATCTGTTCCTACTACTATTGGAATATACTAGATTCATCTTAAGAACAAACAAAAAAAGCCTCTTCATTCGGTAGCTGGCTGCCATCCTTACAGGGAAGGCCCTTTAGCTTTGCGTCCCTACCTTTCGATAGGTTTGCCGTTATCGTGTTTAGCTTTTATAGTTATATAGTATCATATTAATGCCTAGTTACAAGACCTAAATCACTAGATTTCTACTTAATTCATTTAAATTTTTATAATTTTCGCATTTTATGATCTGTTCTCTTACTTCAAACCGCTTTAGCGTGGATAATCAGTCGATGGGTCGGATTTACCAAAGGATCACATGTAATGAGGGTAAGGATCTTATCTTGTTTATTCCCGTTCAGTACAGACACATCCGTAGGCTCAACAATCGAGATATCATAAACCTCGTATTTATACTCCTGATCGCTTGTCTTGACGGAAATGGTATCTCCGACCTTTACTTCGTTCAGTCTGTTGAATAATCTCCCTGTAGTCCTAGACCTGTGTGCAGCTATGGCAGCATTGCCTATTTCACCGATTGGAGCGGTTTCCTTCATATGGGCTGCGGCATGCTTCATGTTGGCTTTGGTCGCCCCTTCCAATATGGGCAATTTCAAATCGATTTTGTCGATTGTGATAATTCCGGTCACTTTGCCGCCGACCTCTATTTCCTGCTCTGCCGGTTCAGCAGCCTGCACTGGTTCATCCCCAGCTGATTCTTCTGCCAGCAGTGCAGTGACCTCGGCGTACTGTTTTTTCAGATCGGGCTCTGACGAAGGGGCCAGCTCACTATAAGCCTGTTCAGCCTCCTTCAGCAGCTTCTCTTGCTGCCGGTCGTTATACCATTCGCTCGCTTTTGGATACAGCATGACTAGAACTCCTGCAATTATGATCAAATAGGAAAACTTACGCATCAAATCCCCCCGATCTTTAAGATAAAGAAACTCCACGGCCCAACATCTGACTTAAAATACCCATTTACGGCTACCAAAGAAATTGATGATGACGGTGACGAACGTAACCAGCACTTTGGAAATCAGCACCTGAACTCCAAATTTGTCCGTTAGCAGATGCATCAGCAGCACTGATATCCCCAGTACAACCAGGTTCAGTATGATGAATCGGACTAATTGCATACGGTCAAAACTGTCCTTGTTAGCCTGACTCTTATCCTTAAAGGTCACCTTCTTGTTCCAAAAGAAACTGTTCGCTGTCCCTGCGCTATAAGAAATAATCTGTGCCGGGGTGTTCATCATACCCAGAGAATGCAGCAAGGTAAATACGGCGAAATCAATTAGCGTATTCAGTAAGCCTACAGCATTAAATTTTAAAAACTGGATAAATCCCGCATTCAGCTTCCTATCTGCCATAATCATTGTCCTCTTGCCGCTCCTCATGCTCCCCGCCCCGGTAACCCTTGGTCTCACGCACGATGTACAGCGGTCTATCCTTGGATTCATCATATATCCGTCCAATATATTCACCTATTACGCCAAGCAGCATCAGCACGATGCCGTTAAACAACAAATTCACACCGACGATGGAAGCCCAGCCCGGAACCGTCCATGAGGTAAAAAAGATTCTCTGGAACAATACAAAGAACAGATACACAAAGCTGGAGAAGGAGAGAAAGAAGCCTACATATGAGGCTATTTTCAGCGGCTTATGTGAAAATGAGGTGATGCCGTCAACCGCAAACCGGATCATTTTCTTCAGCGGGTATTTGGTTTCACCTGCAAAACGTTCCTCCCGCACATATTCCACCATCGTCTGCCGGAAGCCGACCCAGCTCACCAAACCTCTGACATAGCGGTTTTTCTCTTTGAGTCCACGCAGCACATCGCATACTTTACGGTCGATGAGCCGGAAGTCGCCTGTATCGGTGGGAATCTCCACACTGGTCATGCTGCTGAGCAGACGGTAAAAGAGCTTGGCGGTCACTTTCTTGAAAATAGTCTCCCCATGCCGTTTCAGCCGTTTGGCGTAAACTACCTCATAGCCCTCTTTCCACTTGGCAATCATCTGCAAAATGACCTCGGGCGGATCTTGAAGATCCGCGTCAATCACCACAACAGCCTGGCCTTGCGCATAGTCCATTCCGGCCGTAATCGCGACCTGATGACCGAAGTTACGGGAGAAGTCAATCAGCTTAACATGCTCGTCGCTGCTGCTGATTCCACTCATGATCTCAGCTGTGCGATCCCGGCTCCCGTCATTAACGAAGATCAGTTCATAGGTATCACCGCATTCGTCCATGACTTTCTTAAGCCGCTCATACGTATATTGAATAACTTCTTCCTCATTGTACATGGGGACAATTACACTGTATCTGGCTTTCACCTTTGTTCCTCCTAAAAGTTTTGTAGCACTACGCGCTCCCCTCCTAGAATACCCAGGAAGGGAACCAGCGCAGCACATCCGTCACATATTCTTTGTCAACCACCATTCCCGACAACACCGGATAGAACAGTACAAAAAGCAGCGCTGCGACAGCCACGTATGCATACCGGATGTACCTAGCTTCCCGATATTTGCTGTCCAGCAGCTTCATGATATATACAATAGCAAGAATCATGAACGGTACCATCGCAAAATAATGGTATAGGAACGTCTCACGCGGTACAAGCATCCAAGGGACATACTGCGAGAAAAAGCCGATCCAGATCATGTACATGCTTTTGTCTTTCCGTTTTATGGTAAGCCATACCGTAGCCAGCATCGCGAAGATCCCGGTCCACCAGATTAGCGGATTGCCTATGGTGACTATGCTGCTTACCTTGCCTTCCGGCAATCCTTCGCCGCCGCTGAAGAACCATACCGGCCGTTTCATAAACGGCCATTCCCACCAGGAGGAAGCAAACGGATGCGTGGCGACAAGCTGGCTGTGGTAGTTATACATATTCTTTTGCGCATCGATCAAGCCTTTTACAGTAAACCCTTCGGCTGTTACGGACAGCGCAGGGATAAAGGACAGGCTATAGATAACGGCAGGAATAACTACAAAGAAAACAACACAGCTGGCCAGCGTAACGATGGTGTTCTTCCAAAAGGAACTATCTGCCGTCCGGCAGGCGTCCTTGAGCTCCTGGTCACTTAATTTGCCTTCAGCCAGCACACGCCCAGCGGCCTTATGTTCCCTATAGCGTTCAAATAAGGCGAGCGCCAGCATAATGGCCAGCCCGGCTCCTCCATAGAGCACAATCCATTTGGAGGCGACGCCGATGCCGAAGAACAATCCGGACCAGAACAGCGGGACAAGTGTCCTGCGCAGCGGAACACGGTAGAAATTCATCGTGAAATACCGCTGCATGAAATAGAACATTAACATGATGAAGAATACGCCGTATACATCAATTGTAGAAATCCGTGTCTGCGTAAAATGCATGAAATCCAGTGCGAAGAGTCCTGCGGCAAGGGCGGCGTAAATGCTCTTTTTGAACAGGCGCAGCGCCATGATATAGATTAGCGGCAGCATAGCGATTCCGAACAATGTACCGATAATCCGCCAGCCGAACGGATTAACACCGAATACCTCCATGCCGATAGCAATCAGAAGCTTGCCGAGCGGCGGGTGGGTATTCTCATAAGGGACGATGCCATGCGTGTATTCATAAGCTGTCCGTGCATGGTAAATCTCATCAAAATAGGTGCTGTTCATGAAACCGGTATTTTCCGGTATGATTGACTGTTCGTCAAACAGGTTGGAGGGGACGCCTCTTTTTGGCGCTGCACCGGCATCCGGGGTGACACTTGTAACCGGAAGCGGAGTTTTCCCGCCCCCCTGCTCGTAGAAGGCCATTTCATTTAAGGTAAAGCCCGGTGAAGTCACCGTAAGCTTCACGTATCTTGCCGCAACGTTCAGCGGCTGGCTTTTCCAGATGAATACATTGCCGACATCCTCATTCACATCGAGCGGACTGCTCCAGGCATCCGGCGTCTGGCTGAATTCCAGTTTGAATTTACCGGTCCCGACACCTCCAAATACGTTGACACGCTCCAACTGGCGGCTCTGGCCCAGATCGACATAAAAGCTTTCGCCGCTGGCAGCCGGTTCCCATAAGGTTTCGGGAGCTTTTGATGAGCCCAGGTGGTAAAGAGCCAGGGCTGCGTAGACGGCAGTAATAGCCAGCATCCAGATCCAGTCTTTACGCTGCATTCTGAACCTGGATCTCTTACCCGGCTGCGGAAGCGGACGAAGCTCCTCGGCGAGTTTCATATCAGCTTCATACTTCTCCGCAGGGGCAGAAGGCAGCGGAAGCAGCTTCGTTTCGTTACGGATATACAACGAATACCCAATGTACAGCATATATAACAACAAAGCGAGATTGGCAATCGACGTAACCAGAACAATTCCGTCCGAAGGCGGATTATTTCCGGCGTTCAGATGGGCAAGCGTGTAGCCTACATTAATGTATTGCGTCAGCGAAAATCCGAGAAACAGCGTCAGAAAACGGCGGTCCCGGCTTTCAATATAAGCGAACAGCGAGAGAATCAGAACCGGATACATGTAACGCTCATGCATTTTGGTTCCGAGTACAAACATAATGACAATCAGCACCATGCCGATGAAGAAAGATTTGGACAGCTCCTTGCGGTCCCGCTTGAAGGAATAATACGCCGCCACGGCTACTGCTGCCAGGATGCAGACATAACCCCAGACCCGGTACGTAATCCCAAGCCATGTAAAATCGAGCGGGGACCACATCGGGTCAGTCAGTGCATAGAGATTAAACGCATTAACCGTAGAATACGGATAGGAAGACAGCGTGCTCTTATACAGATCAATAAGCGCGCCTAACCCGCCGTTATTCCAGAAGAATGGTGCCGCCAGCAAGGCAAAGATCCCAAGTCCGTAAAGAGCGCCCACCGCAAGCTGCTTCCAGGCCCGGTGATGATAGAAGGCAAACAGCAGGACTGGTGTGAAGATAAGTGCCTGCGGTTTGATCAGCGTGGCCAAGGCAAAAAATATCGCTGCACGCACAAAGGCTTTATCGGAGGCCCCGGCAATGCTAAGCAGCAAGAACACTAAAAAGAACGAATCTGCCTGTCCCCAGGCAGCAGAATCCATCAGCACCGCCGGATTAAACAGGAAGAGCAGCGTTAAGCCGATTGCCATGCCTGATCCGAGCTTTTTGCGGCCGCCTTTGTAAATCAAATACCCCAGCACCAGATCGGAAAGGATCGCCGGCAGTTTAAAGAGCAGCGTTTCCCCGCCTGAGCCATGCGCCAAGCCGAATAAACCGCGGATCGAGGCCAACAGGTACAATATATATAAATACCCTGGAGGATAGTCTGCAAAATAACCCTCCTCATAGAACTTGCCCGGACCCAAATCCACCATGCGCTGGCCCCAGGCTATAAAGGTATTCATGTCATTCTGATAGCCCTGCGCAGTCAGGCCAATCCAGACCCGCAGGATTAAAGCAGCTCCAACGATGAGATAAAGCCATCTTGTATAAATCACATCCGGCTGCTTCAGCAGTCTGTCGCTCCTGAAGGCTCTATTATATAGAAAAGCGAAGAACACACTGAATAACGCCGAGATCAGCAGCAGCTTGGCCGGTGATACCTTATGCGGAGTTTCCTCTGCCGGATTGTCACCTCCCTGGGCGGCGGCGCCGCTATCCAGCGAAATGACGCCAGCTCCCTCAGGGGCGGCATCCAGCTGTTCTACAGCCAAATCATCGAAATAAGCTTTGCCTTGAATCAAATTGGCATATCCGCCAAGGGCTGCACCTATGCCAAGTTCGGTCTGCTCTTTCCCGGTCTGACCGATAAACTCAAGATACTGCCAGTCTCCGGCAGTATCGGTTGTAGCGGGATACCCGCTGCCGATGCCGACCGGGAATATATTAGCCCCCAGCCCCTGGCCTGCGGCGCTTGCGATTTTGACAAACCCCGAGATCTTGTAATAGCTGTCTGGAGCAACGCTTATATTCTGCACCCATTTCAGATGATTCGGTTCAAGATTCTCAATGACTGCGGCTTTACTGCCGGAATGAACCTCCTCGGACTGAACCGACAATACGCCGGAGCCGTCTCCGGATATCCATGCATCCTTGGTCCAGCTGGAGGGTGCACCCTCCTCCCCATCTTCAAAGCCTGGATTCTGCAATAAGTTTCCTTCTGCATAGATGCTTGTTACCGGAAGCACAAACAATAACAGCATCAAAACAATGATAGCAGCCGCGCGTGTATTTTTGATCATCGTTCCAACCTCACCTCGTCAATGTTAATCCAGCCGTTCCCGCCGGTTATAAAAATCTCTGCCCGATCTCCCTGATTTAGAGCAACAGGCGGCAGTGTAATCTGATGGTATTCGTCTCCCTTGGTCAGCTCTGCTTCAGCCTGCACGATACCGTTCACCCGCAATCCGATCTTTCCACCCTCGCCGCCGGCACTGACCATGGCTGACAGCTTGTATTCCCCCGGCTCTGTTGGTGCTGTAAAAGCCTGCACGACACTTTTGTCACCACCGGCATCAAGATAGGCAAGATAAGTTCCGGCACCCGGGTTATTGCTGGCAACCCCCGTTCCCTCTGAAAAACTCCAGCCTGCAGCCCCCTCTTCAAAACCACCGTTTGAAAACTCCTTATCCGCTGTTGTGTCCAGGGGCGTTCCCCCGTCTGCATACTCTTTAACGAGAAGAACACTATAATTGGCAAAATGCTTGACCGTCCCCTCTCCTGCCACGGCGTCAGGGAGTGGGGTTCCGTTCCTGAAGAGATATGCCGAATTCCCAGTCACAACGTCCGGTTTGCCGAACCTGTATCTGCCAAAGGCAGATACCTGCTGAAACGCCGCTCCCGGATTGGCATAGACAACAGATTCCAGAAAATCATGCGGATTGATTCTTTCGTAAAACAGCACAAAGATATAAGGCATATTGATTTCATCCGTAATGTAGACGTCTTCTGTACTGTGTTCAGATGCATATTGTATCGCCTCACCCAGCGAATCATAAAACGCCGGACCGATACGCCCGGGGAAATCACGGAAGTATGCATTCGTGAATGACCCGAACAAAATGGTGAAAGCAAGAGCAGACAGGATGCCTGCAATTTTTAATTTTTGGTATAGCCATGTAAACCCTGCTGCAACCAGCAGGATCAACGGATAAAAGATAATGTTGATCCGGTTGATATTCACACTCGTGATAAAGGCCATGAGTACGGCAAGGGAGAGCCACAGCAGCACAACCGCATGCGGGATACCCTCGCGGCCGCGTGTCCGCAGCGCATGAATCATCACAAGAAGGCCAGCTATAGCAAAAGGCAAAGCGATCGGATAAGCATAGCCATACGGTGAGATTGAATTCCACGGCAGGCCGTCGCTTCCGCTGAGTAGTATTTTGCCAAAAGCACTAAAATTGTCTGCCGCGGTCTGCAGCAGCTGTCCGCTGAATACGGAAGAGACCTCTTCTACACGCGGCATAGTTAATTTGGGAATAGAAAAGAATGGAGTCGCTATCCCCTGCTGTTCATAGCGGTTGATAACTACAAATAAAAATATGGGAAGGGCCAGCAGGATAAATAGTGCGCAGTTCCACAATAATGTCCGTAATTTTAGCGCCCTACTATACAATAGAAGAAGTGCGGTGCCTAAGGCAAATAAAGGTACAAAAAAGTAGGCTGTTCCGTAAGCATAAAGCGACAGGGCAAGCATGATTGTAAAACCGTAAGTCCATTTGGCGCTGCGGAAGGATTTCAGTCCAAAATATACCGCAATACATACCAGGGTAGGCAGCAGGTTGGACTCCAGCGCCCATCTCGACATCATAATATGCCAAGGATTAATCGCGATAAAAAACATGGCGGCAAGACCGGCCACTTTCGATGGGAACAGCTGCCTCATAATTAAATAGAAAAATAGCATGCCCAGCAGCCCCATCACGATACTTACCGCCCGCACAGACAGTGGTGTCAGCCCGAACAGCAGGAGAAAAGGCAGCGATAAATAGGCATAAAGTGCATTTTGCCCGCTGCCCCAGGAAATGAGATGAATGGGCAGATGAACGCCGTTGCGGTCTATCCCATAATGCAGGATGGCATAAGCATCATAGCCTATGGATGCTTCATCCTGGTTAAGTCCCGGAGGGATACTCCCTATGTATATCACCCGCATGATGGCCCCCAGCAGGAAGATCAGCAATGGCCAAGGGTTGTTCTTCCAGGAGCTGTACGCTCTATTAACAATGCCGGACAACATTAATCACCTCTTCAACAATATAATCTAAATGCCGGTTGAAGAAAAGACCGGGACCGGTCGATGTCCCTGGCCGAAACCGCAAGATACAGGTACTTTGATTCTTGTTCTGCTACAGCAAAACGGCCCCTTCATCACTGAAGGAGCCGTAATATTCGGGTTTATATTAGAAGTAGACTTAGCCTTGGCTGCCGATCAACACGTAGCGCAGCACAATTAGAACGGCGAGCACCCACATCATCCAGTGGATATCGTATTTCTTCTTGCCGGCCAGATTGGCTACACAAGCCAGGATTACATAGGTAACAATCCCGAACGAAATGCCGTTGGCAATGTTGTAAGTGAATGGCATGATGACGAAAGTCAGGAAGGCTGGAATAGCATAAACCATATCCTGAAAGTCGATCTCGCGAATCGATTGTGCCATAAGCACACCGACCACAATCAATGCCGCTGCCGTAGCGGAACCAGGAATTAGCGCAACCACCGGAGCAAGGAACAGAGCAAGCAAGAAGCAAACACCGGTTGTTACGGCAGTCAGACCTGTCCGGCCGCCTTCAGCAACCCCGGCAGCACTTTCTACATAAGCAGTAGTGGTGGAAGTACCCAGCATCGCACCGCCGGCAACAGCAACTGCATCAACAAACATCGCATTGCCGACACGTCTCTTGCCATCTTCCTTGTCCTTCATAATTCCCGCACGTTCAGCAGTACCGACAAGCGTGCCAAAGGTATCAAACAATTCTACGAACGTAAAGGTGGCAATTGCGGAAACAATACCGGTGTGCATAATGCCTTCCCAGTCAAATTCCCAGAAATTCAGCTGTGTGAAATCAGGAACCCAAGGCGTCTGTGGATTGTTCAGCGAGCTGAAATCAACTGCACCCATGAGGATGGCGACAACAGTAGTTCCCAGAATTCCGAACAAAATCGCGCCGCGGACTTGCAGCACCATCAGAATGGAAATCAGCAGCAAGCCGATGATGACCAGCTGGACATTGGTATTTTCAAGGCTGCCCATATGAATAACAGTTTCGAAGGACAAAACATCAGTGAACTTGTTAGCAGCAATGTCGCTGCCGGCTTCAACGCCGATAGTCATAAGACCGCTGTTCTTCAAGCCGATAATGGTTATAAACATCCCGATCCCAACGGTAATGGCATGCTTCAGATTGTCAGGGATGGCTGTGAGCAACATTTGCCGCACCCTCGTTACCGTCAGCAGGATGAAGATGATACCGGAAATGAATACGGCAGTCAGACCCATCTGCCAGGTAAATTCATGTTCAGTTGTAGCCGAGGATAAAACCACGGATGCGAAATATGCATTAAGGCCCATACCAGGCGCCAGAGCTACCGGGAAATTAATGAAAAGTCCCATGGCAATTGTAAAAATACCAGCTGCCAGCGCTGTAGCCAGAAACACGGAATACCAGCCCATGTCAATCCGGCCAAAAGCCGTCAAAGTCCCGGGATTAACCGAGAGAATGTAAGCCATTGCCATGAATGTGGTCAGACCGGCCATAATCTCTGTGCGTACTGTGGTGCCGTTTTCTTTCAACTTGAAAAAGCGATTCAAATTGTTCTCCCCCTAAGATCTATGTGAGTATCTCGCGCGCAACAGAAAAGCCGGTATCTTGGTAGACACCGGCCCGAAAAAAGAGGATTCACCCGCCTGTCTTCAGCACAAAGGCCAAAGATTCCGGGAACTCGCTCTTCTTAATCGTAGCCAGGTCATTACGGTGACCTTGTAGAGACTTTCGGGCCGATTCCCGAAATTATACGAATATTTATGTTGCTCAACGCTTTATCATTTTAGGTGTACATCACATAAGTTGTCAATGGCAAATACGAACAATGCGCGTTATATTTTTAATATTGTTCGTAAATCAAACATTTTCATGACAAAATCTGCAGGAATGGTTAATCCGGAACCTCACTCATAGGATACGGGCGGTATTTCTCTATTTTCATTGCGAATTCCCGCAGTCTTGTAATACCTTCCTCACTGCAGGAGATGATGGAGCATCCGTTCTCCATTCAATCGTTAATGTGTGCGTGCAACTGCATGCTATCATTTTACCACCTGACACGAAATTCATTTTCTTACATTCAACAAAAAAAGCCGGAAGCACCCTGTTAAAATGGTGTTCCGGCTCTGGATATACTCTTATTCAGCTATTGCTATTCCCATTCAATCGTTGCAGGCGGTTTCGAGGTAATATCATAAACGATGCGGTTCACGTTATCCACTTCGTTGACGATACGTACGGAGATTTTCTCAAGAATATCCCACGGAATACGTGCCCAGTCAGCGGTCATACCGTCGATGGAAGTTACTGCACGGATGCCCACGGTGTAGGAATAAGTGCGCTCGTCTCCCATAACCCCGACACTTTTCATGTTAGGAAGTGCAGTGAAATACTGCCAAATTTCCTGGTCCAAACCGGCCTTGATGATTTCCTCGCGCAGGATGTAATCGGAGTCGCGGACAATCGTCAGCTTCTCTTCGGTCACTTCACCCAATACGCGGATAGCAAGTCCAGGACCCGGGAATGGCTGGCGCCAGACGATGGCACGCGGCATGCCCAGCTCTTCTCCCAGTTTACGGACCTCATCCTTGAACAGCGTGTTCAAAGGCTCGATCAGGCTGAACTTCATGTCTTCCGGCAATCCGCCGACATTGTGATGCGATTTGATAGTCTGTGCTGTTGCTGTTCCGCTCTCCACAATATCCGTGTACAGTGTACCTTGGGCGAGGAATGCGAAGTCACCCAGCTTGGCCGATTCTTCGTCAAAGCAATAGATAAACTCGTTGCCGATGATTTTACGTTTTTGTTCTGGATCGGATACACCGGCCAGCTTGCCCAGGAAACGCTCGCGGGCATCGATCTTCACGACATGAATATCGAATTTGCCGACGAATGTCTCCATTACACTCTCTGCTTCGCCTTTGCGCAGCAGGCCGTGGTCGATAAACATACAGGTCAATTGATCGCCGATAGCCCGGTGAATCAGCATAGCCACAACGGAGGAATCCACACCGCCGCTGAGTGCGCAAAGCACCTTCTTGTCCCCGACTTTGGCACGGATATCCTTGATGGCATCGTCAATGAACGATTCCATCGTCCATTTGCCCTCGCAGCCGCAGATCTCGTACAGGAAGTTCGAAATCATCTCATTGCCGTTCACGGAATGGCGAACCTCCGGATGGAACTGCACCGCGAAGAATTTGCGGGCAGCATTGCTCATTGCGGCAATCGGCGCACTCTCCGTACCGGCATCCAGCTTAAATCCGGATGGAAGCTCCACTACATGGTCGCCGTGGCTCATCCAGACCATCTGTTTGCTCTCCAGGCCTGCGGCAAGCACAGCACCCGCTTCGAAATCGACATCAGCTTTGCCGTATTCGCGTTTGGCTGCACGTTCCACCTTGCCGCCGAGCTGCTGAGCCATGAGCTGCATGCCGTAGCAAATACCGAAAATTGGCAGTCCCAAATCATAAATAGCCGGATCCAGATGTGGTGCGTCCTCAGCATACACACTGCTTGGTCCTCCGGAGAATACGATCCCCTTCGGCGAAAGTGCTTTGATCTTCTCAATTGGCGTATTGTACGGCAGAAGCTCGCTGTATACCCCTAAGTCCCGAATTCTGCGCGCGATAAGTTGGTTATACTGTCCCCCGAAATCGAGAACGACGATCATTTCATTTGGCTTGTTCATTACGTGCCTCCCTTGATTATTGGATTCATTATACTCATGGATAAATCTCATCGTCAAGGAAAGGAGGGCACGCATCTCTTATGCTTTTGGCGCAGTTCATCCGGCCGCTTGAACGATCTGAGGAGAGCGGAAAAGACTTATGGCATCTTTTGGTCAAGGTATCCGCTTCCATGCGGCCTGCAAGGATTTATTGGCCAGCCGGTGCCCGCCAGAAAGCCTCAGGTCAGGCGGAAAATGATGAGCAGGCAGCGGCTGATAAAGCCTGCGGCCTCCGCAGCGGCTGCATCCGGCGGCGGCTGCGCCGGGCCGGGGCGCGGCGTGGCACGCTGCGCCTGTGCCGTGCCGCTGTACGCCAGGGTTTCCCACTGGCGGACGAACACCCGGACGGCGGCGCGCAGCCCCGCGTCCTCTATATTCAGGGAGGCTGCGTACTCCCTGGCCGTCACACCGGGCAGCGGCGGGCCGTACCGCGCCGCCAGCCCGTGCCAGGCCAGAGCGGCGGCGCGCAGCTGCCGCTCGCGGCTCACACTGCCGGCGCGGCGCGCAGCCGGCAGCAAAGCCAGGCTGCGCCGCCAGCGCCAGGCGGCGGCAAGTACAATCGCCGCCACAGCAGCGGGCGGCGCGGGGTTCCCGCCCGCCAGCGGCAGGGCGGGCAGGATGTCCGCGCCGGCAGCTGCGGACGCGGGGGTTCCCTGCGGCGCAGATGCAGCCGCAGCGGGGGCCGCCGCCCGACCTGCGGCGGCGAGGGCAGCGCCGGGGGTGGGATCAAACGGGATCCAGCCGGCGCCGGGGAAATAGACCTCCACCCAGGCATGGGCATCGCCTTGGGTAACGGCATAACGCTGCGGCAGGGAACCGGCCTCCGGTGTCCCCGGTCCATAGCCCTGGACATAACGGGCCGGAATGCCGCTACTCCGCAGCAGCACCGTCATCGCCGTGGCGAAATGCACGCAGTAGCCCTGCTTCGTCGTGAAGATGAAATCATCGGCGAAGTCGGCGCCGGCTGGCGGGATCCTCGTCTGCAGGCTATAAGAGTAGCCGCTCTGCAAATAATCGCGTACAGCGAGAACGGCATCATAGCGGCTTACGGCAGAAGCTGTGAGCCGCTGTGCCAAGGCGGCGACCCGCTCCGGCATTGCCGCGGGAAGCTGCAAATAGCTATCGGCAATGGACTCTGGATCCTCGCTGCCCAGAGCGCGAAGCACAGCCGGATCACTCTCCGGCAGCAGAGAGCTCACTGTATACCCGGCAATCTTCGCAGAGCTTTCCGTCTCAGGCAGCCGGAAGCTGTTCTTCTCCCGGTTCGCCAGCACATAGCCTAGCCGGCTGCCGTCCGCCAGCCTCACCTGTTCCACGTTCACCACGGTTCCGGCGCTGAACAGCGGCAGGTTGCCGGAGGAAGGCTCGGCAAACTGGATTTCCTGTACCAATGTCCGGTCTTCGTCATTGGCGAATACCGGCAAGCTTTCGGCAGGCAAGCTCGTTAAACTAAGCGGTAGGTATGCCGTCCCTTCCCTGCTCCAGCGGCGGCCGTCATAATAAGCTGAGCTTTCTCCTCTCCAGTAAGCCGGGCGGCTGGATGTGACCGTAAATACGGCTTTCGTACTGGGGGATAGCGGTGCCCCAAGCTCACCTTTGCCCGAACCGTAACCTGTAGTTCCTGCCTCAAGCCGGATTTCATCCTCCGTCTGCCGCTGAACTTGTCCACTCGCCCATTCCTGTAATTGGTTAAACACCGGCTTCAGAGTAATAGGTACAGCCGGCTGCGTTCCATACAGCTGGCCGCCTATCCAGGATGCTGCCGTCAGCAGCATTGCCCCTGCGAGAGCACACCCTCCCCAGCGGGCATAGGGAAGACTGACCCGGCCGGTTCGCTCCTTCAGGCGCAGCAGCCCGCTCATGCCCTGCATCCACAGAATCAGTCCCGCAGAAACCAGCACTTCGCCGGTTGTCTTTACCCCAAATCCTATATCCAGCATCAGAAGATAACATACAGTCACAGCTGCGAACAGAGCCGTGCTTCCTCTGTACAGCGCCAGCTGCTGCACGGAAGAAACCAGCAAACCCCAGCCCAATACCAGAATCAACAGCCGGCTGTGTTCACTTAGCTTCGAAATCTGTCCCGTGAACAACAGGACGGCGTCCTCCGGAATTCCTGCAACATAAGGGCCAAATTGCGCTATTCCTTCACTGCTGGCGCAGGTGTATAGCCAAGTCAGAGCAATCAGAATAGACCGGATACTGAGCTGCAGCAATCCCGGGAGCCGAAAGCAGCCCCATAGCAGCAGTGCCGCAGCAGAGAACATCAGGATTCCGAGCAATTCCGCAGTAGAGGGCAAAGTTGTGGATCTGTGCAACGGAAGCAGCCATGCCATAAACATTCCCATAATGGCCAAAGAGAACAGCAAACGATAATGCAGGGGGATGTCCTCCCTGTTATCGGTATAACTGTTCTCAGCTTGTCCATCCACCGCCTGCGGTTTAACCGTCACTGCCGGTTTGCCGAACGGCCCCTCGTCCTTCCAGGCGCTGGAAGAATCAGCCGATATTCCGGCAGTCCCCCGATATCTACCGTTCTGTCCGTTTCCCCGGAGATTCATGGAAATCCGCCCCCTTGTACCCGTATGACAGAGAGGAATTCTCCAGACAGTAGATCCGCGCTCCAAGCCGCTCCAGACTGCCCCCTACCGTCCCGGTATTACGCTGTGTGCAATCCCGCGGCCATTCCTTCATCCCCGTTGATTGCTGCTGATTTACCGGAGCAGGCTGGTCCCACACATAATAAATCTCCACCTTCACGCCCTGTACCAGGAACCGGGCAAGCGTCCGCGCGGATTCCTCCTCCAGCCTTCCTGTGATCACCGTTACTGTCATCCCCGGGATCCAGCTCCGTGAAGCATCTTCCAGCAGGTCGCTCAGGCTTCGGGTACCGTCGGGAGCAATTTCTGTAAGCATATCCTGCACTCTGGCAGGAATTTTGCCGAGTCCCTCATGTCTGGCCATACCTTCCGGCCATCCGCCGCTGAACAGCTGCACATATGTGCCGGAGCGCTCCGCTGCAAGCATCAGGCCCATTGCTGCAGATACAGCTTTTTCGAATGCCGGAGTTGTTGTGCCACGCAGCCCGCGCGGAGTGAGTGCTCCGTAGGGAATCTCATAATTGTCCGGGCTGTTGGCAAGAACGATACAAGCCATCCGGCCCTGTTCACGCACCGGCACCCTGCTCTGCAGCGTTCCCTTACGGGCGCTGTTCTTCCAGTCAATCCGGCTAAGCGGATCACCCGGGGCATACTCACGGAGATCTGCCGCTTCACTGCCGCTGTCTCTTCCCCTGCCCATGAGCATCATATCCCCGGCCAGCAGGCCGCTCCCCGGCACAGCTGCCCCTACATAGAGCGGTCTGGGAAGCACTTTGAAGCTGTCCTTGAACTCCGGCTTGGTTCCGCCTGTGAACAGCCCTGGCAGATCTCCCCAGCTTATGCTGCAGCTCTGAAGCCGATGAGTTCCCCGGGGGACTTCCTGCAGCTCATAAGAATAGGTGAATTTGCGCCGGAACCCGGGAAACAGCAATTCCTGATGCCGCCGTCCGCCCCAGTAATCGGCAATGATCATCCACGGGAGTGGAATCCGTGAAGAGAAGCTAAGCTGCACTTCTACAGTCAGCGTATCTCCGGCTGCCGGACGCAAAGGGGATATACGGCGGACAATCTGCACTTTCCGTGGACCGCAGAGCTGCAGCAGGAGTCCGCCGAACATAAGAATTCCGGCTGCCGACAAGAGGAACAGCAGAGACGCACCTCCACGCCATGCATATAAAGCACCGATGACTGCCGTTATAGCCAGCATCCGCAGCCATTCACCTAAAGCACTTAAAGCACTGCGGTTTCGCGGGACAGGCCGGATCATGTCACCCGGGGAATCAGACTTCTGCTGCTGCATATTTTTTTCTTGCTCTATTAATGATGAAGAGGACAAGGGGAAACCCTTCCTTCGGCATAGACTAGCTCCGCCCTGCTGCCGCGATCAACGAGGAAGTACTTTCGGAGCCTATTACTGTCTATTCTTCCCACGAAAAAGAGTGCCCAAACCCTTGGAGGTTACTTTGGTCCCGTTCTTGAACGGCATGCCGAAGGGCTGCCTAAGTTGTTCTAACTCTGCGCTCCTCTGCCGTCGCGCGGGCCTCCTGCGGCAAATGCCCCGCTGTTGTGAGCAATTCCCGCAGGGATATCCAGAGAGAGGAACCGATCATTTGCACCTCTGCCCCTCTTGTTTCCAAACTTCCGTCAGGCAAAGCAAGTTTTAGCTGCTTCTGTAATGCATCCACTGTCAGGTTCCGCCCGTTCCAGGCAATCAGTCCGCTGCGGCTGGCGCTATCCCAGCTAACCCGCCCGCCCAGCCGTTCAATGACCGCGCGCAGGGGAACCATGTATTGCCCTTGGCTGATTCTGTATTCTCCCGGATCCAGTTTGGTCTCCAGACTGCCCACCTCCAGGACCAGCGGCTTGCCGGGGGCAAATAATCCGGCATTCGGCACAATGTTAGAATGAATCCAATCCTGTGGAGGTTTCGAGCGGTTGGCGCCTGCCATAGTTGCAGATACTCTGAAGTGTACAGGCTGCTGACTTGCATCCAGCTGACCAAAGTTATATCCGGCAGCCTTATAACGCTCAATAATCTTGGGCAGTGCTTTGGCACTCTCTTCATGTCCCGCACCGTCATGCAGCAGCAGGATGACTTGGGAGGAAGACATGTCCGCCACCGATCCCTGCAGGATTTCCGACGCCGGCACACCCCTGCGTCTGGAATCTCCGCTGTCCACTGTCCAGTCCATTACCGAGTAGCCCGCCTGCTTCAGCAGGTCGAAATAGGTTGCATCAAAATGGCCGAAGGTGCCTCCCGGCGCACGGACAAGCTGCGGACGGACCCCGGTAATCTCTCTGACAATCTCTTCCGTTTGCTTGATTTGCGTCCAAAATTCTGTGAATCCGCTATATAAATCATGATAATTATGATTATAGGTATGATTGCCGATGACATGCCCCTGCTCCCAAATCGCATTAATCAGCTCGGGGCGGCTCCGGGCCTGCTCTCCCAGCACGAAGAAGGTCGCCTTCACCTCCTGCTGGCGCAGTATTTCCAGCACCTTGGCAGTGACTTTGCTGGGCCCGTCGTCAAACGTAAGATAGACTGTCTTCTGTGTTTTCTTTGGGGCTGCCGCCACCACAGCTGCTGCGGGTGCATCCTTGGATTTGACTAACGCTGATATAGCTGCCGAATCTTCTGGATTCTGGAGATTTTGGGTCGATGTTATTGCCGTGGAGACAACCGGTGCAGGTGAGGCAGAGCCGCCTGAATTCACGGGCGGGGCAGGCAAATCTTGCGTCTGAGCAGCCGGAAGATTATTCTTAGAGAGTACAGGATCAATTATCCCAGCCTGTAGAGGATACATTTTCGACGATGCCGAAGACTGTCCAGTTTCCCAATCAGGCTTTACCAATAATATAATTGCCATAGCAAGCAGCCCGCGGATAAGGATCCGGCGGATCTGGGTACTTTTGCTATCTTTCATCTTCTCTACCTCCAGCATTCTATTCACTTCCAGAACCATTTGGTAGATTGTATGAAGACAAGCTTCAAAATAGAATTAGGCATGCGGCCCTTGGAGAGTGACAATATTATGGAAATGTTGAGATGGATACAGGAATTGTTCGCCAATTACGGATACAGTGTGCTCTTCTTCGGATTGCTGCTGGAATTTATTGCGCTGCCCTTTCCCGGGGAAACAACAATGGCTTTTGCAGGCTTTCTTTCCTACACCGGCAAGCTTGATTTCATGACACTGATAGTACTGGCTTTTGCAGGAACAACAAGCGGGATGACCATTACTTATTTCGTCGGGCTCAAGGCAGGGATGCCGTTTATCCAGCGCTACGGCAAATGGTTTCTCTTTTCACCGGCCAAGCTGGAGAAAACGCAGCGCTGGTTCGAGCGGTACGGCAGCTTTCTGATCTCAATCGGCTATTTCATTCCCGGCGTCCGGCATTTCACCGGCTATTTCGCCGGTATTATCGCTTTGCCTTTCCGCAAGTTTGCCCTGTATGCCTATGGAGGAGCGCTGCTCTGGGTACTGGCTTTTCTGGGCATAGGCAAATTGTTCGGGCCGCAGTGGATGGGCATCTTCCACCTGTTTGAGCTGTATGCCCTATGGATCGTCTCCGGAATCCTGGCTATCGCAGCCCTGATCTTTCTTTACCGCTACCGCCGGGGCATTTCCGCCCGCCTGCTGCGGCGCAAGGTCAAAGGTTAAATCTTAAGCATAATGCAAAAAACATAGAGAGTTTCCGGGGACGCCACGCAACCTGAAACATTAAAAAAGCAGCCGTTTGACGCATAATTCGAAGAACCCTTCGAAGAGCATCGACAGCTGCTTTTCTTATGCAACTCGAGATGAACTTACTGACTTTAAATACGGGACAGACTCTTCCGTTTGCTGCGAACCAGGTAATATCCTCCCAGCAGCAGCGCAATTCCGGCAAAACCGGCACCTCCGGCAAACCCTAATTGCCTGGGTTCCACGTAGTCAAGCAACCAGCCTGCGCTTAGCATCGATACCCCAATCAGTGAACCGCCCGCCGCCGATAGCATTCCGAAAATAACCGGCTGCATGGAAGACGGCGTCTCTCTCATCACCAGCGTGTCCAGACAGGCATTGCCAACTCCACCCGATAAAGACAGCAGAATATACAGGAGAAATGCGGCCGCAAAATGGCTGCTGGCACTGATCCCCATCAGCAGTAAGCCTTCCGCCAGCAATCCTGCCAGTGCCACCACGAGCAGCCTCTTCTTCAGCAGACGGCCGGCAAAAAAACTGAGGCTAAGCCCGATGCCAAGTGCCGCATAAAATGCCCCGACTCCGACATCCCCGGCATGAAACACCTGCACGGCATACACACTGATCAGTACATTGTCCCAGCCGTTGATAACCGGCACTAGCAGCTCATAAGCAATAATAACCTGCAGCACCAGACTTCCCCCTGCCACGTATTTAAGCGTCCGCAGGCGCCCTGCTTTGCCTTGCTGCAGTTCGCTCTGTCCTGCGGAATCATCATGTTTTGTTCCCGCTTCAGTTTCCCCGGCATGATGCGGAAACTGCAAACCCCATAGCAATAAAGCTGCAACCAGAAAAGATGCGGCGTTCATGACGAATGCCGTCTCCGGCCCGAACCAAAGGGACACCAGCCCTCCCGTAAAGGCCCCTAGAATGAGCACAGAGCCATTCATCAGCTGTTCCAGGCCATTAATGCGGAGCAATGAATCCGGAGCAGCCAGGAGCGGGATAGAAGACTTGCGGACCGGACTGTAAACCGCCTCTCCCGCTGCGAGTATAAAACTGCCCGCATACAGCAGCCACAGCCGGTCCTCCCCATTGATCCAAAGAAAGGACAAGGCTACAGGCACTCGCATAATATCAACGGCCATCATAATCGTTTTGCGCGGCAGCCTGCCTGCCAGCATCCCGCCGAGCGGAGCCATAAAAAGATAGGGCAGCACCCTTACACCAAGCGATATGCCTACCGCCATTCCCGATCCGGTCAGTTGAAGCACCAGCGCCAGCATGGCCACACTGCTGAACCGGTCGCCTATTCCATTGATTAATCCGGCTGCGAACAGCCTGGAATACCCCTGCCCGCGCAGAACAGATAATCCATTTCCGGTTTGTGTCATTTCATGAACCCTCACAATCTAAATTAAATAAATATCTAATTAGATATTAATCGAATAATATATTTATGACAATGTATTATTTTCTTTCTTTGGCCAAGATTATAGAATGAGGGTTGACTGCAACTCTCCGGGAAAGAAGGGACTCATCTTTTGAAAATAGATCGTTTGCTCTCCATAGTAATCCTGTTGATGAACCGCCCGCTCATTCAGGCCAAGGAGCTGGCCGACATGTTCGAGGTCTCCGCCCGCACCATCTACCGCGATATCGACAGCATTAACAATGCTGGCATCCCTGTCGTAACCTATCAGGGTGCAAACGGCGGAATTGGTCTCATGGAGGGATACCGCCTGGACCGCAATCTGCTGACGGAGCGTGAGCTGGCCGATATTTTCACCGCTTTGCAAAGCGTCTCTTCCTATGTCGGAGGAGAACACACACTGCTGATGGAAAAAATCAGCAGTGTAATCCCCCCTGCCCAATCCGCCGCCTTCCGCAGCAAAACAACCCAGTTGATCGTCGATTTCTCTCCTTGGGGGCTGAATGGCCCCCTGGAAGAACGGCTGACTCTGCTCAAGGAAGCGCTGGAAGAAGGAGTCGCTGTCGCCTTCGAATATGTAAACGCCGACGGCAGGATGAGCAAGCGCTCTGTGGAACCTTACACGCTGGTGCTCAAAGGGCAAGCCTGGTATTTGTACGGCCTGTGTGCAAAGCACGGAGAGTTCCGCTTATTCAAGCTGCTGCGTATGAAAGCGCTGGTAAAGGAAGACCGGGTGTATGTCCGGCAGGATATCCCCCTGAAGGATTTCCCCTGGACTAAAGGGTGGATGCGGCCCGCTGACTCACTGCCAGTGGTACTGCATTTCTCAGCGGCAGGCAAACATCTCGCCGAAGATTATTTTGATTCGACTGAACTTCAGCCGGACGGCAACGGCGGGTACACCGTTAGGGTTCATTATCCGGAGGATAACTGGCTTTACGGTTTTTTGCTGGGGTTCGGAACCTCGGTTGAGGTGCTGGAGCCGGAGCATATCCGCGTCCGGATGGGAGAACTTGCCGCAGGCATCGCAGCAAAATACAAATAATTCGCAAACGCTAGCAACGCTCCAACAAACCTGACTGAATGCTGTCTAGTTTGTTGGTTTATACTGGACTGGAATGCGGGCGGTACTCGTCCCGCGAAATCTAAGGGAGTGTGTTGATATGAATATAGAAGAGACTTCGCCCCATCAACATGAGGCCGTATTCTGCCAGAGCTGCGGAATGCCAATGCCTGAAGCGGAGCTGCTGGGCAGCGAGCAGGATGGCACTAAGAATGAGGATTATTGTATCTACTGTTACGAAGCCGGAGAATTCAAGCAGCCTGACATAACGCTGCAGGGTATGACCGATCTCTGCACCGGATTCATGGTAGAGGAAGGCATGGATGAGGCTGCCGCGCACAAGCTGCTCGCCGAGACGCTTCCTTCACTGAAACGCTGGAAGACGGCTGCCGCGGTGGAGTAAGCGGGTTCTTCTTCATAACAAAAGGGACTAGCCATACACCCGCCGGTGCTGGTTAGTCCCTTTTTTAGTACATCACAAGTTATGCTTGTTGAGATTTAACGGCTTGAGGTTGTAAAGACTCGGCTTCTTCCGTCTTCAGGAAGTCCGGCTGCGGTGAAGTCTTCTTGATGAACAAGGCCAGCACCAGAGCCACTACGGTCACCCAGGTTGCCACGGCGAATGCATGGGTAATCCCATTGATCGTCGCGTCCTGCGTAAGTTTGAGCATCGCCGCCTTATCGGTCTGTGAGACCGCGCCGCTGGTTACTGCTTCCGTAATATTGCTCTTCGTACGGTTGGTCATCAGGCTGACAAACAGCGCCATCCCAAGTGCTCCCCCGACTGTACGCAGCGTGTTCGACATCGCTGTACCGTGCGAGCTGAGCCGCTGCGGCAGCTGGTTAAGTCCGGCTGTCACAATCGGCATCATCAGCATCGACATCCCGAACATCCGCGCCGTATACGTCAGGATCAGATGTGTATAGGTTGTGGAATCCGTAATTTGACTGAATTCCCATGTGGTAATGGTGGTTATAAGCAATCCGATAACCGCCAGCCATCTTGCACCGATCTTATCAAAGATAATCCCGGTAATCGGAGACATAATCCCCATCAGAATGGCACCCGGCAGCAGCATCAACCCGGATTCCATCGGTGTAAAGCCGCGGATGGTCTGAAGATAGATCGGCAGCAGGATCATACCGGCATACATGGCCATGGTAATAATAATATTGATTACCGTTGTAAGTGAGTACATGTTATAACGGAAAATGCGGAATTCGAGCAGCGGTTTGTCGGCGGTAAGCTCGCGCCATACAAACAGGGCCAATGCCAGGGTTCCGAGGATCAGACAGGCAATAACAGTCGTGCTGCCCCAGCCGTCTGTTCCGGCATCACTGAAGCCGTACAGCAGTCCGCCGAACCCAAGGGTTGAGAACACGACGCCGGTCTTATCCAGCTTCGGAGAAGTCAGCTTTCCGACGTTCTGCATAGTCTTCATCCCAAGCAGTGTAGAGAAAATAGCCAGCGGCAGTACAATAAAGAACAGTACCCGCCACGAATAGTTCTGCACAACCCAGCCCGAGAGGGTAGGTCCGATTGCCGGGGCAAAAATCATCGCTACCGCCATGAGCCCCATAGCTTTACCGCGTTCTTCAATCGGGAAGATACGCAGGAACACAATGTTCATCAGCGGCATCAGAATACCGGCACCGACGGCCTGGATTACTCTGCCGACCATAATCATTTCAAATCCGGTTCCGATACCGCAGACAAGCGTACCTATGGAAAATAGTATCATTGCCGTAGTAAACAATTGGCGGGTGGTAAACTTCTCCACCAGATAAGCACTGATTGGAATGAGCACACCGTTCACAAGCATAAACCCTGTGGTCAGCCATTGTGCCGTATTGGCGACAATGTTAAGATCCTCCATCATTTTCGGAAGCGCCACATTCATCAGCGTTTGATTCAACAACGCGACGAAAGCGCCAATTAAGAGCGCTGCGATGATAGGCCCTTTGCGTATAGCCTTAGTTTCCGCAGCAGCGTTAGCAGTTATTGTACTCATGGTTACTTTTTATCTCTCCCTTGTACCAAAATTTTTACGATTTCACCATGAAGCCGCAGCAGTTCCTTGACATCCTCTCGAGGTATGTCGGACAGCGGCTGCAAATGTTTTCTCATGGACTGCTTGCTTCGTTCCCTGATTTCCTGACCTTTATCCGTCACCGCCAGATTGAATATACGCCGGTCGCTCTGCGAGCGTTGTCTGGTGATCAGCCCTGCCTTTACCATACGGTCAACTACTCCGCTAGCAGCGCTGTTCCCCAAATGGAGCAGGTCGGCAAGCTCGGTAATTCCGATGTCTGGGTGCATAGCCAATTTGCGCAGCACCATCAGTTGGGTGGAGGTAATCTGCAGCTCCTCTGCGTCCTTCCACAAAAGCTGCTGGAAATTATGATTGATACAGCGGAAAGAGGTCAGAATATCATCAAGCTGCTGTTCTTTTTCCTCCAACACCATCACCCCGTTAGTTTGATAAATAAATACTTCGTATACGAACTATTTTACTCTTTACCTATTTATCCGTCAATCAATTACTGAAAATTTCTGAAAAACTCTTTCTTTCTTTCTTTCTTTCTTTCATTTAACTAACATTCTCCGCCGCCCCAGAATAGACACCCTTCCAGAGCGCCCAGCTTTGGGAATTTTAGATATAATTTAGATGGATGACAATACTCGAAAGCGGTGATTGTGCAATGAATCCTGAACAGCGGAAAATTTGGAGTGACGGACATAAAACTTTAACGGGACTCTTGAAGAGGCCGGAGGAGCATGAGAATGCGGTTGCTTTATTCCTGAGATTGCATGCCTCTCTGTACGCGTCAAACGGGGAACATCCGGAGCAGCCAACCTATGAAGACGAACTACTGAAAGATATCCGCGAGCAGACTCTACGCAGCTATCCAGTACATACCCCCGGCAGTAAAAATTCTATAGTGTGGCATCTTTGGCACAGCGCGAGAATTGAAGATATCACAATGAATATTCTTGCCGCCGGCAGCGGGCAGGTTCTTCACGAGGCGCATTTCGCCGACAAATTACAGACGGTTTACCTTCATTCAGGCAATGGCATGACCGATGAGGAAATTTCCGGTTTCAGCTCGTCAGTTCATATCGAGTCTTTATTTGAGTACAGGAGAGCGGTTGCCGGCAGAACGCGGAGTATCCTTCCTTCACTGAGCTCGGAGCAATTGAGGGCAAAGCTGAGTCCTGCCAGGATCAGAAGAATATCGGAGGAAGGGGCGGTAAAAGATACGGAGCAATGGCTGATTGATTATTGGGGAAATAAAAACATCGCCGGTCTGGTGCTGATGCCAGCCACAAGGCATAATTTCATCCACCTCAACAAAGCGATGCGCGTGAAGCTTAAGCTGCAGAAATAAGATCATTCTAATGTTTCTTATAAAATAAAGCGGGCCCGGGGAAATTGCCCCGGACCCGCTTTTTAATATGGATTGCACTATATAAATTGCACTTCTCTTATACCCCGCTCCCTAAACTCCCCACCACCACCGGCCGCTGTGGTCCTGAAATTTCAGCAGCAGTTGAACTGCTGCCGCTTTCCAGACCGCAGGCGATCGACATCATCAGTTTGATCCGGTTGGCCTGGTTCACTACACTGACCCCGGCATCATAATCAATAGCGGCGATATTGGCCCCGGGATACAGCTCCTTCAGTCCTTTGATAGAGCCGCGTCCGGTAATATGGTTCGGCAGACAGGCAAACGGCTGGATGCAGACAATGTTATTCACACCGTTATCCAGCAAATCCATCATCTCCGCCGTTAGGAACCAGCCTTCGCCCATCTGATTGCCGACAGATACAAGCCGGCTGGCCTTCTCCGCGAGGCCGTAAATATTCTCGCGGCCTTTGGCCAGTCCCGCTTCCTCCAGCGCCACTTTAACCGGCTTGCGGTAGATTTCCAGGTAAGAGATCAGCATGGGATTGATGTAACCCAGCTTCTTGCTCTTGCCGAATTGCTCCGCTTTGTAGATCGGATTGTACACGCAATAAAAGATAAAATCGAGGAAGTCCGGCATTACTGCTTCGCCGCCTTCGGCTTCGATCATCTCAATGATCCGGTTGTTGGCGTCCGGATGGAACTTAATCAATATTTCGCCGACAATGCCCACCCGCGGCTTCACTGCCGGTGTGACCGCCAGGCGGCTGAACTCGGCGACGATCTCGCGGATCACCCGCTTATACTCCCGGAAGGAGAACGTCGACAGGCTGATCTTGCAGCGCTCCATCCCTTTGCGGTAGAGGGCTTCCGCGCTTCCCGGAATCCGCTCATAGGGTCTGAAACGGTGCAGCAGCCGCATCATCAGATCACCATAGCAAGCAGCGGCGATCAGCCGGTTCGCCAGCTTGAGGTGGATGCGGAAGCCCGGCTGATTCTCCATTCCCGAAGCATTGAGAGAGATGACGGGAATTTGCCCCAGGTCGGAATCCTTCAGCGCCTTACGCAGCAGCGAGATATAGTTGGTAGCCCGGCAGCCCCCGCCTGTCTGCGACATGATGACCGCTGTCCGGTTAGGATCGTAGTCGCCGCTCTTCAGGGCCGAGAGGATTTGCCCGATGGTGACAATCGCCGGATAACACGCATCATTATTGACGAATCTGAGGCCTTCCTCGGTCTCCTGCGGACCGGTGGTTTCCAGTACCTTGAGACGGTACCCTGCGTCACGGAAGACCCGTTCAAACAACTCAAAGTGAACCGGCGACATCTGCGGTGCCAAAATGGTATAGGTCTCCTTCATTTCCTTCGTAAACGGAACATTGGCCTGTGTCTTATAGAGGAGCTGCGGCTGCACATCGCCCTTCTCACGCTCGCGCATCGCTGCCTGCAGCGACCGCAGCCGGATGCGCGCAGCGCCGAGATTGCTGATCTCATCAATCTTGATCAGGGTGTATACCTTATTGTGGCGCTCCATAATCTCCTGTACGGCATCGCAAGTGATCGCGTCGATGCCGCAGCCGAAGGAGGTGAGCTGCACCAGCTCCAGATCATTTCTGCCGGCTGCAAGACGGGCGGCACGGTACATCCGGGCGTGGTACGTCCATTGATTCACCACAGCCACATCGCCTTCGCTGCGGTCCAGATGGCAGACCGAATCCTCGGTCAGCACGGCGAGCCCCATTCCGGTAATCATATCGGCGATGCCGTGGTTGATTTCAGGATCGGCATGGTAGGGATGGCCGCAGAGCAGAATCCCCTTTGTCCCTGTAGATGTCAGAAACGCCAGCGTTTCTTCGCCCTTCGTACGCAGATCATTTTTGGCCTGCTCGGCTTCGGCAATTCCAGCCTGTACCGCTGCCGCTATCTCTTCTCTCGGAATATCCATAAAGGTCTTGATCAGGCTCTTGGTCAGGGCCGAAATATCGTCAAAGGTCAGAAACGGGCTGACGAGCGGAACACCACTTTCCTTGAGACCATCCATATTATTGCGGATAACCTCAGGATAAGAAGCAACCACCGGGCAGTTGAAGTGATTCTGTGCCGCATCGTCCTCCTTCTTCTCATACACAACCGCCGGATAAAAGATAAAATCAACGCCTTTGCCGATCAGGCTCTGCACATGTCCATGGGCCATCTTCGCGGGATAGCAGATCGATTCCGAAGGGATCGTATCCATTCCGCTCTCATACAGCTTCTTGCTCGACTTCGGCGACAACACTGTCCGGTAGCGCAGTGTCGTAAAAAAGGTGTGCCAGAACGGATAATTCTCGAACATATTCATGGTCCGCGGAATACCGACGGTGCCCCGCTCTGCCTGTTCTTCCGGCAGCCCTTCATAGTCAAAGAACCGTTCATATTTATACTGCATCAGGTTCGGCAGGTTGTTCTTCTCTTTCTTGCCACCCGCACCGCGTTCGCAGCGGTTGCCGGTGACGTGAAAGCTCTTATCGGGGAAACGGCTGATGGTCAGTGCACAATTGTTGGCGCAGCGGCTGCAGCGGCCCGGCGATACCTGGTATTGGAAGGTTTCCAGCTCTTCCGGACCAAGAATCGTGCTGAAGCCGTCCAAGCCGGCATGTTCTCTGGCAATAATCGCACAGCCGTAGGCCCCCATAACACCGGCAATATCAGGTCTGACCACAGTCCGGCCAGTCAGGAGCTCAAAAGCTCGCAGTACCGCTTCGTTATAGAAGGTACCGCCCTGCACAATGATATTGCGCCCGAGGTCCTCGGGGTTGCGGATTTTGATAACCTTTTGCAAAGCGTTCTTGATTACGGAATAGGCGAGTCCTGCGGACAGGTCAGCCAGGGAAGCCCCTTCCTTCTGCACCTGCTTCACCTTGGAATTCATAAATACTGTACAGCGCGAGCCCAGATTCACCGGTTTGCTAGACTCCAGCGCGGACTTGGCAAATTCCTCGATACCGAGCTCCAGCGCGGAGGCGAAGCTCTCCAGAAAAGAGCCGCAGCCCGCCGAGCAGGCTTCATTCAGCATCAGGCTGTCAATTGCCCCTCCGCGGATCTTGATGCATTTCATATCCTGTCCGCCGATATCCAGAATAAAGTCTACCTCAGGCATGAACTTGGACGCAGCCTTATAGTGGGCCACTGTCTCCACTTCACCGCCGTCGGTACGCAGCCCGGCCTTAACCAATCCTTCGCCGTAACCAGTCGCATAGGAGCCGGCGATATAGCAGCCTTCCGGCAGAATCCGGTAAATCTCCTTCAGCGCATCAGTGACGGACTGCAGCGGATTGCCTTTGTTGCTTCCGTAAAAGGTATAGAGGATTTCATCGGCGGAGCCGGTAATGACAAGCTTTGTTGTCGTCGAACCGGCATCAATGCCGAGATAGCAAGGTCCGCGGTATGAAGCCAGCTCAGCGCGGGCAACCGAGGCCCTGCCATGGCGAAGCCGGAACTCGGCTAAATCCTCATCCGTCTCAAACAAAGGCGCCAGTTCGGCATCCTCTGCACGGTCCGCCTTGAAGTCCACCGCTTCAATCCGTTCCAGCCAGCTAGGCAGCGGCAGCACGAGCGGGTCGCTCTGTGACAGCGCCGAACCAATCGCGACAAAATATTGCGAGCGTTCCGGGAACAGCACCTCCCCTTCCTTCAGTCCCAGCGTCTCTGCGAAACGTTCCCGCAAGGCGGGCAGAAACGTCAGCGGTCCGCCCAGGAAAGCCACCCGTCCGCGAATCGGACGGCCGCAGGCGAGGCCGCTGATCGTCTGGTTCACGATGCTCTGGAAGATCGAAGCCGCAACATCCTCGCGCCGCGCCCCTTCGTTCAGCAGCGGCTGCACATCGCTCTTGGCGAATACGCCGCAGCGCGAGGCGATCGGGTAGATCCGCTCATGCTTCTCTGCCAGCGTATTCAGTCCGGCAGGGTCGGTCTGCAGCAGCGAAGCCATCTGGTCGATGAACGCTCCGGTGCCGCCGGCGCAGGCAGTGTTCATACGCTGCTCGATGCCGCCGCTTAAATAAATAATCTTGGCGTCCTCCCCGCCAAGCTCAATCGCTGTATCGCACCCCGGAATCAGCTCGCTGATCGCTTTGGTGCAGGCGATGACCTCCTGGACAAAGGGTACTCCGCCAAGCTTTGATAAGGACAGCCCCGAGGAACCGCTTACAGTCAATGCTGCCTCTCTATCCGGGAACCTGTGCTGTACGTCTGACAGGAGGGATAGAGCCGCTTTTTTTATATCGCTATAATGTCTCACGTAATCCTGATAAATAATTGTACTTCGTTCCATAACAACCAATTTGGCCGTAGTTGATCCGACGTCCAGCCCAATACGCAGTATCATCATGCCATCACCATGCCTTGCTCCAAATTTGAAGTAATATGAGGCAACTATATCATGAGAGCGCATTAGGAAGGCTGTTAAAAATGTAACAGACATTTACAATTCACTACTAGCATACTTAATTATTTCGTGATTTCACTCAATGCTGTCTCCACATGACCCTTAACGCGAATTTTTCTCCACGCTGCCGCAAGCTTGCCTTGCTCATCTATAAGAAAGGTGGAGCGCACGATGCCCATAAACTCCTTGCCGTACAGCTTTTTCAGCTGCCACACCCCGAACATCTCGCTTACACTATGCTCCTCGTCGGACAAGAGCGGAAAAGGCAGGCCGTTCTTCAGGGCAAACTTGGCATGCGAGGCCAGATTGTCGGCACTGATTCCGAGTACCACGGCACCCTGCGCGGCAATCCGGTCGTGGGCGTCACGGAAATCGCAAGCCTCCTGTGTGCAGGCGGGGGTCATATTTTTCGGGTAAAAATAAAGCAGCACCTTGCGGCCGCGATACTGGCTTAAGCTGATGTTCCGGCCCGTGGAGGCGGGAAGGCTGAAGTCAGGGACTTCATCACCGATTTCAATTCCATTCATTAATGGTTCACTCCTAAAGTTTTTGGGGGAATATTCCGAAATTGCTTGTATTCCTAAAAGAAATTATAATGTAGAGAATGCAAATGCGAAAGGAAGAACGAAATGCCTCCAAGAAAGAAACGGCACGTAAAAGCCGGCAAATCGAAGAAGAAACCGCTGCTCTGGACTCTGGCAATTATACTTCTCGTAGTGATCGGCGGAATTGTCTACTATTTCTCCTCCGTCTACAACCAGCTCGACAACATGCACAAAACGGGTGATAAATCGCCGTTCGCATCTGTTCCCTCCCCTTCGGCGGATGTTGCTGAGCCTCCTAAATGGGAAGGCACGGAGCCTGTAAATATCCTGCTTATGGGCGTGGATGCCCGTGGAGTGAAGAAAGGCGAAGTCCCCCGCTCGGATACGATGCTGGTTGCCTCCCTTGATCCGGTGAAAAAGAAGTTCTATGTCTTCTCCATTCTCCGTGATACCTATGTATCTATACCAGAACATGGCAAAGAACGTATTAATACGGCAATTACACACGGACCCAATACGGCGATGCAGACAGTAAGCGACTTGCTGGGCATCCCGATTCAATATTATGTCTATACCGATTTCCAGGGCTTCATCAAACTGGTGGATGCCGTCGGCGGGGTGGATTACGAGGTTGAAAAAGATATGGTCTACAAGACAAAAGCCGACGGGCCGGAATTCGACATTGATTTGAAGAAAGGCTTTCAGCATCTTGACGGCAACATGGCGCTGCAATATGTGCGTTTCCGTCATGATGCGACATCTGATTTCACCCGGACAGAACGGCAGCGGGGTTTCCTTAAGGCTGTTTCGGACAAGGTAATCAGCACCACTTCCATTCTTAAACTGCCTAACATATTGTCTGAGGTGATCCCATACATCGATACCAACATGGATATGGGCGATATGTGGAAGCTTGCCACCGTCGGCTATGACGGCTCGATGGGCGGTAGTGAACAAATACCGCCGATGAACTTGCTGACAGAAGAGACAACAAGCGGAGGCTCCTCCGTTATCGGCATCAGCAGTGAAGATAAATTGAAGCAATTCGTGCAGGATACCATGACTGCACCTGAGCCGACGCCATCGACTGAGGCTTCCCCGGACAGCAGTCCGTCCGCAAGCGCAGAGAACAATTAAACAAGTGGAAGCGGCTTTGCCGTCCTTTTTAAGGACGGTACCGTTTCAGCGAGAAATAGAAGGATAAGTTATCGTGTGAAACATATAAATTCTTATATTTTCAACAACCCATGCTTGGCCTCAGGACGGGCGAACAGCGGCATCCGCCGCCAGTTCGCCCGTTCCCTTGCCCAAGACATATGAAAGGATGATTATTCATGAACCGTACCACATCAGAACAGTTGTATCAGGAAGCCCTTCAGCATATCGTCGGAGGCGTCAACAGCCCCTCCCGGTCCTTCAAGGCTGTTGGCGGCGGCGCGCCGGTATTTATGAAACGCGCAGGAGGCTCACGCTTCTGGGACGAGGACGGCAACGAGTACATCGATTACCTCGCAGCCTACGGGCCGATTATTACCGGCCATGCCCATCCGCATATCACAGCGGCGATTACGGAAGCCGCACAGAATGGCATCCTGTATGGCACACCCACCCAGCTTGAAATCAAGCTGGCCAAAATGCTCAAGGAAGCAATCCCTTCTATGGATAAAGTGCGGTTCGTCAACTCCGGAACGGAAGCCGTTATGACTACAATCCGGGTGGCCCGCGCTTATACCAAGCGCAGTAAGATCGTGAAATTCGCCGGCTGCTACCATGGCCACTCCGACCTTGTACTGGTCGCTGCCGGCTCCGGCCCTTCTACACTGGGCATTCCTGACAGCGCCGGAGTTCCCGGCAGCATCGCCCAGGAAGTCATCACCGTTCCGTTCAACGATCTTGGCGGACTGCGCGAGGCGCTGGAGAAATGGGGCGGCGATGTAGCCGCTGTTATGGTGGAACCGATCGTCGGCAATTTCGGTATGGTTATGCCGGAGCCCGGTTTCCTGGAGGGGCTGTGCAAGCTGGCCCATGATAACGGATCGCTTGTCATTTATGACGAGGTCATCACCGCTTTCCGTTTCCATTACGGTTCTACACAAACTTATGCAGGCCTTGATAATCACGAAGATATTACACCTGATCTGACCGCGCTCGGCAAAATCATCGGCGGCGGTCTTCCGATCGGCGCTTACGGCGGCCGCAAGCATGTGATGGAGCAGGTTGCGCCGCTCGGTCCCGCTTACCAGGCCGGAACTATGGCCGGCAACCCTGCCTCCATCTCGGCAGGTATCGCCTGTCTTGAGGTGCTGCAGGGTGAAGGAGTATATGAGGAAATGGAACGGCTCGCCATCCGGCTGACAGAGGGACTGCAGCAATCGGCAGACCGTCACGGCATTCCGTTAACGATCAACCGGATCCGCGGGGCGTTCTCCACCCATTTCTGCGCTCACCCGATCACCAACTACGAGGAAGCTCAAGATACGGACGGCGAAATGTTCGCCAGCTTCTTCCGCCATATGCTGAACCGCGGGATCAACCTTGCCCCGTCCAAATATGAGGCCTGGTTCTTGACCACAGCGCATACGGATGCCGATATTGACGCAACACTGGAAGCTGCGGAAGCTTCCTTCCAGGCAATGGCGGCAGAGAAATAATCATAAACACCTGCCCGGCTGCAGCACTGATTACTTAAGCTTACTAGACCTGCTTCCATTAACAAATTCAAACCCACTGCGGCTTACCGCAGTGGGTTATTTGCATAGCCGTATTCAAGTGTGGGAATCAAACCAGCCGATCAATAGAAATCAATCTGCTTGTCCAGTTTGACCTCTTCGAAGACGGGACGCTGGAATCTGCTGCTTCCGGGCACCAGAGAAAACTGTGTGGTGCTGAGATCCTCCGGAAGCGGCGGAGAGATCATGAACTGCATGTGAACATGCGCTCCGCCGCCGTTTGCACCGTGATTTTCTACTTCATAGCTTGTCTCACTTAGAACAGCAAGCTTAAGCATGGGATTAATATGGACATGCTCCACCGTTTCTTTCAAGCACTTGATTTCCAGGGTGACGATGCTTAGCTTCTCATACTGCATGGAGTGGGTCAGCATATATTCAAAATCGCCATCCAGCGTAGTCTTCATTATTGCCAGCACCCCAAGCAGCGGCCCGGGCTCATCCCAGAAATGCCGTCTGGGCCGGGCTTCGTTCAGATTGCTTAGAATCAGCGATATTTCCGAAACCTCAAGACCAGACTCCGCCGCCAGTTCCTTCAAGGTTTCCTCTTCCGGAAAAAGCGCCCTCCCTCCGGAGAGCGCCTTGCGCTGCTGCACCAGTCTTAAGATCTGTTCATCAATTACTCTGGCCTCATCATTGTAATCATTCGGTATTCCCCGTAGTGGCATCCTGCTCCAGCCCATTTCTTTTCCCTCCCAGGTTCAGTGTAATCTGTTTCCATCCTAGCTATGATTGTGATATTATATCACTTTTTTCCCATTTATAAGAAATCTAGATAGACAGCACAAAAAGCCGTCATCCCTAAAGACAACAGCTTTCTGCCATCAGCAGCTCTCTTCAGTTTGCTTTCTGATCATATAGGCTGCGGATTTCTACATCCTGCGGAAGTTTGAACGGATTCTCCTGGTTGATCCGGTCATAGAACATAATCCCGTCCAGGTGGTCCATTTCATGCTGAATCACTATGGCCTGGTAACCCTTGAACTTCAGGACGATTTCCTTGCCGTTCAGATCATAGCCTTTTACCTTTACCGTCTCATATCTCGGAACAAAACCATGAACCGGCCGGTCCACAGACAGGCAGCCCTCGCTCTCCGGCAAATACACCATCGCCAGCGAATGGCTGATGATCTTGGGATTCACCCAGGTATGCTCCACAATCTTGCCCTTGTCATCCTTCAGGTACATCACGAACATCCGCTTCTGAAGGCCGATCTGATTCGCGGATAAGCCAATGCCGGAACGCAGCTTATGTTTGGCGGAAGCCTCCGGGTCCTGGCTGTTCTTCAGAAACTGCATCATGCATTGCAGCGCTTCACGGTCAGCATCCTGCAGCGGCAGCTGTACCGGCTCGGTTACACTGCGGAGAATAGGATGACCTTCCCGAATAATATCATCCATCGTGATCACATAATCTGCACTATATTTTGTACTAGACAACAACACTCATCCACCTTTGCCATGCGGGCTAAATTCATAATGATGATTTATAAATTGCTACTTGCACCTATAAGTATTTGCTCAAGGCGTTACACTATTATCTTATGCAGCTTTATGGATTTATGAAAGCAGTCTTCAACTGGCTGCTGTATTTCACGTCGAAACCGAGTCCCGTAGCAAGTGCGGCAAGCGGCAGGTAAGTTTTCTCCTCTTTGCCGACCTTTTGCAGAAACGCCGGTGTATCAATTGCTTGATCTTCCCCATTGACCTTAATATACTTCGAGCCAATGGTAATAACCACCGTCCGGTCACCGTAAACAATTGTTGCGCTGGCTGTCTTACTGTCCCACTTTCCACTGGCACCCACAGCATTCAGAACATCACGCAGTGCGAGAAAGTTCTGGCCGTTCTTAATGACTGGCTTATTTGGGGTATTAAGCTCTGTGCCTTTTACCACAATCGACATCGGTGCCGAACCCGGCGCTGTTGCAGCAACAGACGGTGTGCGGTATTCTCCCCACTGCAGTTCTGCAAACACCCGGGCGATTTTCTCATATCCCAGCTGTGTAGGATGAAAATCCAACGATATGATATGTGTCAGCGAGCCCTCAAGACCCACGAATTGTTTGGCAATATGGGCTACACGCACCGGTGCTCCGGTCTGGTCGAAACTGGCCGCAATACTGTCCGCCATGGCTGTCAACCGCTCCGCTGCGCCCATCAGCTTGGGATAGGCCTCTTTTACCGCAAATTTGGGAGCCGGCTGATACTGATCGGCTATCAGAATGGTTGCTTGCGGGTTCACGACACGGATGTTCTCAAGCGCTGTCTTCACATTCGTATTGTAGGCGCTCAAACGCTGCTCCAGCTGAGCCTGGAAATCTTCTTCCGTCAGTTGCTTGTACTGAAGGAATAGGCTGCTGACATCATTTCCGCCGATCGTGACTGTAATTAGATCCGCCTGAGCAAGCTCGGTCCGGATCTGCGGAGTCAGTGCCGCAAACTGCTCTATCCGCGGATCGGGCAGCCCTGCCTGAATACCCTCAGCTGTAATCACAGCCCCGTCTTTAATCGCACCGGTATAATTAAGCAGCCCTGTTGAGGTCAGCCCCAGAATACCGTAATTGCCGAGTGTGCTTCTTCCATGATAATACCCCTGTTCCAGCAGTCTTTCTGCGTAACCGTAGGGTTTCACGTTTACATCGGTCATCCCCGGCTCATATCCGGCAGTTATCGAATCTCCCAGTGCTACAATGCGAAAGATATCCTGCTCCGATCCCTGGGTTGCTGCAGCAGCCTCCTCGGCCTTGGCGTATCCTGCACCTGCGCTAACCAGTATGGCGAGCAGCAGCAGACCGCTTGTTCCGGCAGCCGCTATTTTCCTCCATGTATTCAGCATCGTTCCCCTCCTAAAAGTAATATAATTCCATTCTAACATTCTGCCGCTCTGCGCAGAAGAGCGGTTTCCCGTATCGGGAAACCGCTCCTGCTGTTGGCCCGGTGACTTATTCCTGTCCGCTGCCGGACCCGGTGCTGTTCTTTGTACCCTCGGCGTTGCGGGGAGCGTGGCTCTTTCCTGCACGCTCCAGATATCTGTCATAACGGTCATCCAGTTCATAAGCTATTTTACGGTAGCGCAAGGTTTCTTCTACAATAGGATCGAGTGTAGTCTGGATCCGGATTTCATACTTGGGCGAGATTTGACGGATTTCTTTGTCCTTGTTGTCGCCCTGCTCCATGTCCCCGTCTTCCAAAAGCTCACTGAGCTTGCGCTCCAGATCATCATTACGGCTCATGGTTCCAGTTGCCTCCTTAAAGCTAAAATCCCGTTGCTTTGGCTTCCTTCAGGGATGAAACCAGATAATCATGAATTTTACCGTTGCTCGCCACAACATGGCGAGTGCCGATGTCATAAGGATTACCCAAGGTATCGGTAACCTTGCCGCCGGATTCCCTCACGAGCAGCACGCCCGCTGCGCAATCCCAAGGACTCAGGCCGACCTCCCAGTAACCATCCACCCGGCCAACCGCCACGTAGGCCAGATGCAGCGCAGCTGAACCTCCGGCACGGATGCCGCGGACCTGAGGCAGAATCTGCTGCAGTCCCGCCATATTCGCCGGCTGCGCAAAGGTGCGGTCCGGCGGAAAGCCCATCGCAATAAGACTGTCCCCAGGCACCGTCTCGGCAGAAACCGAGGTAGGCACGCCGTGCATGTAAGCTCCTTTACCCTTCTCGGCGACGAACATCTCGTCACGGATAGGGTCGTAAATAACACCTACAGTAAGTTCTCCCTTAACGGCGAGAGCTATGGAAACACAGTAGAACGGAAATCCGTGCACAAAATTGGTAGTGCCGTCAATCGGATCGACAATCCACAGGTATTCGTGTTGCCGTCCTTCTTCCAGAGCGGCAGCAACCGAATCTGTTCCCGGCTGAACACCCTCTTCTCCAAGGATAGCATGGTCAGGATAATGGGTCAGGATCAGCCGGCGGATCATCTGCTCCACGCCTTTATCAACTTCCGTTACCAGGTCCTGGGCCGATGTCTTGCTGCCCAGCTCCTTCACTTGACCTTGTCTGCTCTTGATCCATTCCCCCGCTTTGGCTGCCGCGTTAATCGCTGCCGCCGTGTGCCCTTTGCTTGTAACTACATAGGGCTCCCGTTCCTTCCGGTTCTCAGGATTTAAAGGATTCATATCTTCACTCCACTTTCTTGTACTTAATCGCTCTCCCATGAAACATTGCTGCTACACACAGGCTCACTGCTGCTTAAGTTTCATTCAACGTACCTTATTTCAGTCTACTTATCAAGTCAAACCTGCCAGGCTTCCTGCCCAAATCTTCTGGCATGGTGCAGGTTACGGCTCAATATTAATACTGGCCCCGTCCAATATCGTAATTCCGTTGCCGGCTTCCGCCAGCTCCTTCATTGCCTCCATCAGACCAAACAGGGCACCATCTTTCGATTTCGCTTCAATCATGGCATCCACAGCAGGGGTATCGGCTGCAATCCGCTTTAGAAAAGCCAGCAGCGGCGCCGGTTCCACACCATCGGCATGGCTGCGGGGATCAGAAGGACTGCGCGGACTGGAGACATGGATCTTAGGCGGCAGCAGTTCGCCTGGAAGCACATCCTTCAGTGCCAGCGGACTCTTCCAGGTCTTCTGAATCTCCGGCCACAGCTCCCATGGAAGCTCGCCTTCATTATTCACCCACTGGTGATGAATATCGAGCACCATCGGCAGCCCGAGACTGCGGGCAACCTCCAGCGTCTCCTGCGCGTTAAATGTCTTATCGTCGTTCTCGAGCGTAACCCGCTCCTGCAGTTCAGGAGCAAGCCCTGCAAAATGCTCCCGGAACCGCGCTGCCGCCACAGGCTTGTCCCCATAGGCCCCGCCGATATGAATGTTGCTCTTGGCCGTTGCCGGCAGCCCCATTGCAACGAGCATATCCGTATGATGCTGCAAATCACGGATGGAACTCGCCAGCACCTCGGGACGGGGCGTGCTTAGCACCGTAAAGTGATCAGGATGAAAGGACACCCTCATCCCGTGCTTCTTCACATAGCTGCCCACTTCGGCAAACTCTTCAGCCAGTACGGCCAAAGGGTTCCAGTCCCGCAGATCAGGATGCGTTGCCAGCGGAATCAGCTTGGAAGTCATGCGGTACACCATAATATCTGAGCCGGCATTATGCTTCAGCAGGCGCAGCGTATTATGCAGGTTCGTCTTCGCAAGGGTCTCCAGACGCCGCAGCCCGGCTTCACGGTCGTTCAGCTTCGCAAAGCTTGCCATCGTCATTGTCTTGGATGGTGAACAGTCTGGGATGACGGTGGACATGGCTACATATCCAAAGCGGACAATCATCCTTCTTCCCCGAAGAACATCTCATAGGCAAGCGCCGTCTGCACCCGCGACTCTTCTTCGTTCAGCTTGCGTACCAGCTCCATCTCGACCGCTGTAACCTCATTGCCCTGGAAGTTGATCTCCGCGATCGAAGCGGAGATCTTGACGATCGCCACAGCCACATTCTCCGGTGTATAGGCAATAACCTTCTGGCCGGTCGGATACACGCGAAAACCCTGCTTCACCATCTTGGTGCGGCCGTACTCCAGCAGTTCATACAGCTCCTGCTCATTCTTGAACTTGCAGACCGAATTGAATTCCGATTGAAAACCCATGCTGTTGTCTCTCCTTTCCGGCCGGAAGGATCCCGCCGCTCACCTGATTTTATTCATTGTCGTATTTAAGGCCTTGTTTATACTTGTAACGTTCCAGCGCCAGCTCGATCATGCGGTCCAGCAGAGCAGGATACGATACACCTGTCTCGCGCCACAGCAGCGGGTACATGCTGAACGGCGTAAAGCCCGGCATTGTATTCACTTCATTAATCAGAATTTGGCCGTCGGATTTCCGTACGAAGAAGTCGGCACGGGTAATCCCGCTGCCTTCGATCGCCCGGAAGGCAGCAATCGCCGATTCACGCAGGCGGTCCGCCACCTCAGGGTCGACAGGAGCCGGAATCAGCATCTGCGATTTGCCGTCGATATATTTTGCCGCATAGTCATAATATTCTCCGGAAGAGACGATTTCACCCGGAACGGAAGCCTCGGGTTCCTCATTGCCAAGTACAGCAACCTCCACCTCACGGGCATCAACAAATTCTTCAATGATGACCTTGGTATCATAGCGGAAAGCAAAATCGACAGCCTTGATTAGACTTTCCTTATCTACGGCTTTGGAAATGCCCACACTGGAGCCCAGATTGGCCGGCTTGACGAACACAGGGTAACCCAGCTTATCCTCTACCCCCATAATCAGCTCATGGCTTTTGTGCTTCCACACGGCAGCGTTGAAATAACAGTACTCGCATTGCGCAAGTCCCGCTTCACCGAACAGCTTCTTCATCACGACCTTATCCATACCTGCGGATGAAGCCAGCACGCCTGCGCCGATATAAGGAATATTCGCCATTTCAAACAGGCCCTGAATCGTACCGTCTTCCCCATTGGTGCCGTGCAGCAGCGGGAACATCACATCAATGCTCTTCTCCCCGCCCGCTAGTCCGCTGAATACCGCATTCAATGCTGTGCCCATATCTCCGGCTGCCCCGGCAAGCTTCAACTGCTCAATTCCGCTGTAAGCGGCGGTGAGTGTTTCGCCAACCTTCCACAGCCCCTGTTTGGAAATATAGAAAGGAATAATCTCATATTTATCGTAGTCAAAAGCGTTCATAACCGCGAATGCCGTCTGCAGCGATACCTCATGCTCTCCGGATTTGCCGCCGTACACCAGTCCTACGGTTAATTTTGTGTTCCCCATGCCCTAACCTCTTTCTGAATTATAAGTAGTCATTGATATGAAAAAAACGGTAGGCCGTTCTGTCGGTCCATGCATAGGAATCACGGTAATCCCAAAAGCGGTGACGGCTGCTGACCGTTCTTGCATTCACCAGCGGCATTCCGCCCGCGTCAAAAGCGGTGACGATCGTGCTGTGCTGGTAATGGCCGTTGCCGTCCCAGTCGTACAGGATGACATCGCCAAGCATCAGCTGATCCGGCCGCTCCACGGCTTCAGCACGAAGTCCGCTGATCCGCTCCCCGCTCAAATAGCGCTGCAGGCTGTCCGACACAGCCCAGCTGAAGCTCCACCATTCCTGCGCTCCATTGTAGCCTTTGTACCACCAGCCGGTTTCTCTTTTACCAGTATAGTTGATAGGTGCGCCCCCTGCAAAGAGACATTGAGACACATAATTTGTGCAGTCCACATCAAAAACCTCAAACTCCGGATTGCCGTCCTTCCACCAGCGGTCAGCATAGGCCGCCGCTTCTTCCCGGCGGTAACGGACCTCCTTCGATCCGGCAATCCCGCGGAGAACATTCCGGTTAAGCAGCGGCTGCGACGGCTGCGGGGCAGGCAGTACCTCGCCCCATTTGGACAACCGCTGTGCGGGATCCGCATCCAGTGCTCTGCGCTGCGTATTTCTTTCCTGCACACTGCGCTCCACAGTGGCTATCTCCCAGGCGCTGCCCTCCCGCACAAAAGTCAAACGTTCCGTCTCGATCGTATCCTCACGGTGCGTCATTCCGCCCTTCTCATAATACAGTGCACTGTGCAGCGCTACATCGGCTACGACCTCACCCGGATTCTGGCGGACGGTGCGCAGCGTCCTGACCCCGGTCTCCGCACGCAGAGGAGTAATCCCCCGGCGGTTATACCACTGGGCAAGCCGCCGGGAGCGCTCCCCCTGGGCCACTAGATAACGCGGGTCCATGACGGCAGTACGGCGCGGTTCGGCCCCCGGTGCCACCCGTGCCTTGTTTAACTGATCCACATAAACATACAAGCTTTTCTTCCACTCTAATTCCATCCCGTTTCCCGCCCCTTCATCCCTGTTTGGCTGCTGTCCTATGTATATGAAGGAATACCTGCGGCTATACAGATGGAATCAGTGAATGACAAGCAGGCCAAGCTAATTTCCAAGCTTTAGGCAAAGCGCAAGATGGCCTGCCGGACAGGGCAAATCTGGGTGAAAAAGCAGGAAAAAAAACTTTACTCCCCCCTTTGTAACCGTTATACTTAACATACAAACAATATGAAATGATGTTTCACCAGATGAAACGAGGAGGCGCATATATGCCAAGCAAGGACCATTTTTCCCTGGCTAAGAACCTGGAGTCAGGCGGCAAAACCTACCGCTACTATCATCTTAATTCCCTTGAAGAACAAGGCGCAGGCAGCATTTCATCCCTGCCATTTTCCATCAAAGTACTGCTTGAGGCGGCTGTCCGCCAGTATGACGGACGGGCGATCACGGAAGAGCATGTAAAACAGCTGGCCGGCTGGTCAGGTGGCATAGACCGCAATAAAGAGATTCCTTTTATTCCTGCGCGGATCGTCCTGCAGGATTTCACCGGTGTGCCCGTGGTAGTCGATCTCGCTGCAATGCGCGATACCGTCAAGAAAGCGGGAGGCGATCCCAAGAAGATCAATCCGCTCGTTCCGGTTGACCTTGTCATTGACCACTCTGTTATGGTCGATGCCTTTGGCACCGCCGATGCGCTCGAATACAACATGAATGTAGAATTTGAACGCAATGAAGAACGCTACCGCTTCCTGCGCTGGGCGCAGACCGCCTTCAACAACTTCCGCGCTGTTCCGCCGGCAACAGGAATTGTGCATCAGGTCAACCTGGAGTATTTGGCGTCCGTGGCCACTACCAAGTCCGTTGACGGTGAAACTGTAGTCTATCCCGATTCCCTGGTCGGCACAGACTCCCATACCACTATGATCAACGGCCTCGGAGTCGTCGGCTGGGGTGTAGGCGGTATTGAAGCCGAAGCAGGCATGCTTGGGCAGCCGCTGTATTTTGTTACACCGGATGTAGTTGGCTTTAAGCTTACAGGCAGCCTGATGGAAGGTGCTACGGCAACCGACCTGGCCTTGACAGTAACGCAAATGCTGCGCAAGAAAGGCGTTGTCGGCAAATTCGTAGAGTTCTACGGACCGGGCCTTGCCAACATCAGCCTTGCTGACCGTGCGACCGTAGCCAACATGGCTCCCGAATACGGAGCGACCATCGGGTTCTTCCCGGTTGATGAAGAAACGCTGGCCTACCTGCGCAGCACCGGACGTCCGGATGAACTGGTCGAGCTGGTCGGTGACTATTACAAAGCTCAAGGCATGTTCCGCACCGCGGATACACCGGACCCGCAGTTCAGCGACGTCATCGAGCTTGATCTTGCCTCTGTTGTTACGAGCCTTGCCGGACCGAAACGTCCGCAGGACCGTGTCGAGCTGACACATATGAAAGAGAACTTCGAGGGCATCATCCGTACCCCTGTTGACAAGGGAGGCTACGGCCTCAGTGATGAGAAGATTGCCGAAGTCGTGGAAGTACAGCACAAGAATGGCAGCACCAGCAAGCTCAGCGCCGGTGCCGTCGTAATCGCAGCGATCACCAGCTGTACGAACACCTCCAACCCGAGCGTTATGCTTGGAGCCGGGCTGCTGGCCAAAAAAGCCGTGGAACGCGGTCTGACTAAGCCAGGCTATGTGAAGAGCAGTCTCACTCCGGGATCGCTTGTGGTTACGGAATACCTGGAAAAAGCCGATCTTCTGAAGCCGCTTGAGGCTCTGGGCTTCTATCTGGCCGGCTACGGCTGCGCTACCTGTATCGGCAACTCCGGCCCGCTGCCGGATGAAGTCAGCCAGGCCATTTCAGAACATGATATGACAGTAGCTGCAGTAATATCCGGCAACCGGAACTTCGAAGGCCGTGTGCATGCCCAGGTTAAAGCAAACTACCTGGCCTCCCCGCCGCTCGTTGTAGCCTATGCCCTGGCCGGCACTGTGAACATTGATCTGAAGACTGAGCCGCTGGGTTATGATCCGCAGGGTGAGCCTGTATTCCTTGCAGACATCTGGCCGACTTCTGCAGAGATTCGTGAAGCAATCAGCCTCTCCCTGAGTCCCGAGATGTTCCGGCGTAAATACGAGAATGTATTTACTGCCAACGAACGTTGGAATTCGATTCCTGTGCCGGAAGGCGAGCTGTATGAATGGGATGACAACTCCACATACATCCAGAACCCGCCGTTCTTTGAGCATCTGGCGGATGGTGTCGGAGATATCAAGGACATCAGCAACGCGCGGGTATTAGCACTGCTTGCCGACTCCGTCACTACCGACCATATTTCGCCGGCGGGCAATATCTCCACCTCCGGTCCTGCCGGAGAATATCTGCGCAGCCATGGCGTGGAACGCGCCGACTTCAACTCCTACGGCTCACGCCGCGGGAACCATGAGGTGATGATGCGCGGCACGTTCGCCAACATCCGGATCCGCAACGCGGTTGCACCGGGTACGGAAGGCGGGGTAACCACCTTCCTGCCGAGCGAAGAAGTGATGTCGATCTATGATGCGTCCATGCTGTACCAGTCGGCTGGACAGAACCTGATCGTTATCGCGGGCAAGGAATACGGCACAGGCAGCTCACGCGACTGGGCCGCCAAAGGTACGCTGCTGCTTGGGGTCAAGGCGGTCATCGCCGAGAGCTTCGAGCGGATTCACCGCAGCAATCTGGTCGGCATGGGCGTTCTGCCACTGCAATTCCAGGAAGGCCACGGCTGGAGCAGCATGGGCCTGACCGGACGCGAGACCTTCAATATCACCGGACTCGACAACTACGTGCTGCCAGGCCAGGAACTGACCGTCACCGCCACCCGCGAGGACGGCACACAGTTTGAATTCCCGGTCATTGCCCGGTTAGACAGCACCGTTGACATCGACTACTACCGCAATGGCGGCATTCTGCAGACGGTACTCCGCCAGATGCTGGCTGATGCTGCCGCTTCGGAAACTGCGCTGCCTGTAGAATAACTACAGCTGGTCAGGATGGATGGAACCCACTGTGCTTGTGTTCCATCCTGACGGTGCTGAACAGACTGAATAGCCCCCGACAATCCCGTAAGGGAGATTGTCGGGGGCTATTCAGCTTACCCTGTGGTGAAGCTTCCTCCAATCCAAGCGGTATCTGCAGCTTCGGATCAGGCCTAAATCTCGATGCGTTCGGCATCGAGGATTACCTTATAGATAAGTGCAATAATTTGCGAGCGGTCGGTTACGTTCATCTTGTTAAAGATGCGGCTCAGGTGGTTTTTGACGGTATGCTCGCTGATAAACAGCGTGTTGGCAATTTCCTTATTCGTCTTCCCGTGGACAATTAGCTCAAGTACTTCTTCTTCCCGGGGTGAGACCCCCCATTCTTCCTTGAGTGTAGTCAATGCCGGGCTATCCAGCAGCCTCGCTGCCGATACGATTCTCTTCTTAGGCCGCGAATCCTCCCGGCTCAGCAGAAACGACTGGAACGAGGATATCCGTTCATCCTCAATCCAGGAAGCAATATTGTAGTCCTTGCTGTATCTGGATGGATCAATCCATTTGTGCGGAGGGCTGCCCAGATGTTTCTGATCTGCACCTCTTCCTGTATGCTGCAGTGTCAGTGCAAGCACCTGGCCGGATAGAGGCAGGGGAGGCTTTTCCACAGTAAAGAATTGAGAGGCCAACTCGTCCACCTGCTGCAGCAGCGAGATTTCATCCGGGTAATATCCAAAATCCATTAACGCTTCAATATGGAAAGGAGACAGCAGAGCCGTCTTTCCCACCCTTTCAGCTTCCTCTTCAGTCAGGCCTATGTAACGGGCAAAATCTACCGCCATATCGGAAGCGTCCAGCGATAGACTGCTCAGTTCAGTGTTTGCATTCTGGAGGTAACGGCGCAGTTCGGTCATAAAGGCCTCAGCCTGCCCGATATACCTTTCTTCCTTCTCCAGAAGACGAATGGCAACAGTGGCCAGACAGGCTACCGATTCGATGAAGGTCTGCCATTGCTCCGCTTCACTTCGCCCCCTGAATCCGACAGACAACAGTCCTTTGAACTCGTTCCCGGATAGCAGCGGACATTCGAGCAGAACCGAACCTCCTGCCATCTCAAAGATGACAGCAGACGAGAGAAAGGATTGCTGGGAGTAGCGGGACTCCAGCCCTTTGACATACAATGCATCCTCATCTGAGGCCCAGCCTCTGGAAAAATACGTAATGTTCGAACTCTCGATTTCCTGAAAGTAAACCAACGTGGATGAGGGATAGAAAGGCATGGCCATGACAACATCCAGCAGTTGCATACCCAGATCTTTCCTCGACAACGCTTGCGGCAGCAGTCTAGCCGCTTCCTTAAGAAGGAACGTTCCTTCTTCAAGCAGTTTTCCCCTGTGCAGCAGCATTTCTCCCCAGTCGGATATTCCCAGCAAAGAGGCAACGATTTGCTCCTGCCGGTCGTAGCCCTGAACCTGTTCATTTCTTCCAAAGCTGATTGCCAGCAAAAGCGCCCTTTTGCCGTTGTTGATCAAAACCGGATAACAAGACAGGCATTCCGGCAGCGTCATTCCCCGCCGGGTGAAGTAAAGGGATCTTGGATCTTTGGCAATGTCTTTCCAATGTCTCGGATCTTTGCCAAGGACCGCTTGTCCAAAAAAACCGTCCCCTTGCGGAAATACAGCATTCAGCAAAAGATGTGCCTCTTTTCCCGCAGCATAATTCACCTTGAATTGCCCTTCATCGTTCTCCTTGGCAAAGGCATACAAATCAGCGGCTGAAAAAGTTCCTGCCAGTTGCTGGAGCACCTCTTCAATCTTCAGGAAATCCTCCTCCAGATGAGTCAGTAGCCGCGAAATCATCATAGTGTTTCTTTCCGTCACCGGCTTAAGGGCAGAGCCTCCTATTAATTTGCACAGGATACTGCCAAGAACGGCTATCTTGTCCCTGATCTCGAATACACGTTCACTACTGCTCTCGGGTAAGGCAGCTAGCTCAGCACTTAGCTGATCATATTCCGGATGATTTTTCATCTTGGACTCGAAGGCTTGCAATACCAGTTCCTTCGCACCTTCCTCCATATAGAGGCCTGACCAGAGATAATAAATCTCTCCGTACTCCGGAACCAGCGGGGTAATGATATATTTCAATCCGGGAATCCACCGGTCCAAGACGGCAGGATGTGACAAGGCCCCCAAGCGGCGCAGTGTCTGCTCAAAGGGACGGTGTACGTGCTGCAAGGAGTCAATAATCTCCTTATAAAACCTTCCTGCAATGGTTGGACGGGTTATCAAGTTTCCTTCCTGATCCGTTAGCACAAGAGCCTGACTCGTAACAGCACCGAATGTGTCTTGAAGTTGTTGAATCTCTTCCATTAATGAATCGGGTACTGCAGCGCTCAATGGAATCACCCATCCCCCCGGAATAAAAAGTATAATTACTTATAAAATCTGAAACCTATAATTTTTTATCATAGTTCATTTTCCCTATAGTTACAAATTGAATATTACTGCTTCTGGCAGCTTTCTCTTTAATTTACCCCCATAATTCGACTGCATAACCAGACTTTCCCGATTACCCCATCATCAATCCCATTTCGGCTGCATTCTCCGAAAGAATCACAGCATATTCCTCGAGAGTTTCCCGGGACAAGCGGCTGACAGGGCCGGACAGGGAAAGGGCTGCCACTACGCTGCCATTGCGGCCGACAATAGGAACAGCCACTGCAGCAGCCCCTGGTTCCCGCTCCTCGAAGCTGGTCGCATAGCCCCGGCGGGTAATTTCCTTAAGCTGCTCCAAGTATAGGCTTCTATCTACAGTTTCCGGCCAAGCCGGATCTGCCAGCAGCCGGATCTGCACCTCATGCGGCGCATAGGCGGCCAGCACCTTGCTGGAAGCGCCAACAGATAAGGGCAGCCGGGCACCAATCTGTGCCACCCGGCGGATTGCCTGCCGGCTCTGCACAGCCTGAATGCGCACACGTTCCAGACCGTCGCGCAGATAGAGGCTGACCGTCTCTCCCAGCCGGTCGCGCAGCCGCTCCATCGCCGGAAGCAGCAGTGCCGCCGGCTCATCCAGCGTTGGCAGATGGGTCGACAGCTCCCAAATCCGCATACCAAGCCGGTATTTCTCGGTACTTTCATTGCGCATCAGAAAGCCCTTCTCCTCCAGGGTAGTGAGCAGCCGGTGCACAGTACTCTTATGGAGGCCGATTTTGGCAGCAATCTCAGTCAAGCTTAGATCATCATTCTCCTTCGTAAAACACAGCAATATATCCAGCGCCCGCTCTACAGCGCGTACAGTCAGTTTACGATCCTCCACAGCAATCTCCCCTTACCTGTTTCATTAAATGAAACCCGGTTACATAATTGTACATAGTTAATTCTATCTTAGAGCAAAAGCCCAAGGAAAGTCCAGTATATTAACTGACAGGAAAAGGCTGGGCCGCACTTTACAGTTAGATTACAAAAACGGCGAATTCATTGACTTTATGAGGGCGTCCCCATACGATTAAACATATGAATTAATTATGCCGATACAAATGGAAATAGTTCATAACATGAAACAGTTCAGTTTGATTTTGACTTTGCGATTTTAGGAGTGGATCTTATGGATCTGGCAACCCACCGTACCGGCAGACCGGTCTCACGCAAGACCAAGGAGGATAAGTCAGACATCGCCCCCAACCTTTCACTGGGGGTGATTCGCGTTAAACATATTGTAGTCGCATTGCTGCTGTCCGTATTTTTCTTCTTTGTGTTCTGCTTCATTGCCCTGCATGGCTATATTGCCTGGGTGCTGTCTAATCCGACAGTGGCTCCCCTGTACTCCAACCCTTCACTGGCCAAGGGGCTGGACTATGAAGATGTGACCTTTCAGGCGCATGACGGAAGCCGGACGATGCAGGGCTGGTATATCCCGTCCAAGGACTCTACCAAAACCATTGTCTTCAGTCATGGCTACGGCGCCAACCGCGAGGAATCCTGGGTACCGATGTATGATCTGGCCCATTATGCCCATAGCCTGAATTTCAACGTCGTTATGTTCGACTATGGCTTCGCTTCCCAGACCAACAAGGATATCGCTACCGGCGGCAAAAAAGAATCCCAGCAGCTCTTAGGCGCCATACAGTTCGCCAAGGACCGGGGAGCCGGAGAGATCGTCGTTTGGGGCTTCTCCATGGGTGCCGGCACAGCGCTTCAGGCGGGGCTAGTTACCGAGGACGTCGATGCGATGATTCTGGACAGCACCTTTTTGTTGGAGCCGGATACACTTTACCATAATATCAAGCAAAATATTGATCTTCCCCGCCAGCCTTCCCTGGAAATTATGGAGCTGCTCTTTCCGGTACTGAACGGCACAGGGCTAAATCAAATTCCTTATTCCAAGGTAAAGGCTGAAGACTATCCTTTCCCCGTTCTGTTCATGCACGGCACGAAGGATGATAAGGCGCCATACCCGATTGCCGAAGAGCTTGCGGCCAACCAGAGCAACCCGTACTCGGATTCATGGATCGTCGAGGACAGCCACCATGAGCTGCTGTTCCGCGAGCATCCCCGCGAATATTTGCGCCGTGTTTCCGCTTTTCTGGGCAATGTGCATTTGGCCAAGAGCCAGGAGAATGAGCAGACTTCCATTGCCGGCAAATAACCTCACTAAGGCATCATCTTTTATCAAAAATAAAAAGCGTGCAGAATGTATTCATAAAATACAACTCTGCACGCTATTTTTGTTGTTTAGCTGCTACCGCCTTAGCAAAGCCCTTATATATTATTCTCTCCAGACAAGGCCACATAAGACACTGCTTCCGCTCATATAATGAACCGTTTAAGATATCGGACGGGAGGACTGCATGTAATGTTATATGTATATGGACCGCTGCTGCCAGCACGAATACTCGAAGAAACTGTATTTTGGAAGACCCAGGAGAAAGAGCATACCGAAGTCATCAAAGCAATTGTGCCTCACTTGGAAGAGCCTTATGTCAAACTGCTCGATGAATGGGCTGTCGTCTTTGGTGCCACAGAGCAAGCCGCGCGGCGGCTGCTGGAAACTTCGCTCACTCCGGCATTTGCCGGACAGCGTGAACTTGCTGCTGAAACAGAGCTGCTGCTGCAGACGGTCTGTTCCCAGTCGCGTGAGTTCATCCGCCAGCTATATGCACTGTGCGAAAGCAGCAAGGCGGTGAAAGCCCAGCCGCTGGCTGCTATTGTACTGCTGCATATTATTCGCGAGTCCGAGTATTTCCTTGCTGTTCTGGGGGGACTGAGCACGCCCGGGCAGGTATCCGTTCTAATGCGGGAAAGCGCAGCCGACCCAGCGGAGTTTGCGTCTGTAGCTTCTGCAGAGGGCAGCGGCAACGGGTTTGGGCCGGCAACCCCGGCAGCCCAAACCCGTGAACCCGGTTCTGTGCCTATAGGCGGGCATAAGCTGCCTCCGCTCCCTTATGCTTATAATGCGCTTGAACCGTATATCGACGAGAAGACCATGACCATCCATCACGACAAACATCACCAAAGCTACGTAGACGGACTGAACAAAGCAGAAATCAAGCTGGCGGAAGCCCGAAAAACCAACGATTTCGATCTCGTCAAACATTGGGAACGAGAGCTTGCTTTTAATGGTGCCGGGCATTATCTTCACACCATCTTCTGGAACGTAATGTCTCCACAAGGCGGCGGGCGTCCGACCGGCGCCTTGCTGGATGCCATTGAACGCAGCTTCGGCAGCTATGATGCCTTTAAAGCGCAATTCACCGAAGCAGCGAATAAGGTTGAAGGCGGTGGCTGGGCTATTCTTGTCTGGAGTCCGCGCAGCCGCAGACTGGAAATCCTCACTGCTGAGAAACACCAGAATTTGTCGCAATGGGATGTTGTGCCGCTGCTCGCCCTGGATGTGTGGGAGCATGCCTATTACCTCAAGCATCAGAACAACCGCGCCGCCTATATTCAAGACTGGTGGAAGGTCGTCAATTGGCCTTATGTCTCACAGCGTTATGCCGCCGCCCGCAAGCTGGTCTGGCAGCCCTTTTGAGATCTTCGAAATAAACAGAGCCCTGCTCTCATCTAAAGTGAAAGCAGGGCTCTGTATGTGTACAAATCCGGGAGAATCTCCCCTATCATCCTATTCCTTGATCAAAGCCAAAAACTCCGCGCGTGCGGCAGCATCCTCACGGAAGCTTCCTCTCGTCGCCATGGTCACCGTCTTGCTGCCGGGCTTCTTCACCCCACGGGCACACATGCACAGATGCTCGCCTTCTACGACGACCATGACCCCATGAGGATTCAGCACCTCGGTCATGATGTCGGCAATTTGAGTCGTGATCCGCTCTTGCACCTGCAGACGCCGGCTAACCGCTTCAACGAGACGGGCCAGTTTGCTTAGTCCGGCAATACGCCCGCTTGGGACGTAGCCGATATGCACTTTGCCGAAGAAAGGAGCCATGTGATGCTCGCATTGGCTGTAATAGACGATATCCTTTACAATGACAAGCTCTTCGTGAGATTCATCAAAAGTTACACCTAGCGCCTCTCGGGGATCTATTGAATAACCGCCAAATATCTCCTCGTACATCCGCGTGACCCGTGCCGGTGTTTCCAACAGCCCTTCGCGGCCGGTGTCCTCTCCGATTAACTCCAATATCTTCTCAACATGGTACTCGATCTGCTCGCGGTTCACCGAGACCTTGCCGTTTACGTATTCCTTGATGCCCCCCATGAAACCTCCCCCTTCCGCACCCGCGTATACCTTCATCTATCCGGGCCGTGTTACTTGCCCTTGCGCCGCTGCCCTTTGTTTGCAACAGGAGCACGTCCAGGCTGATTATTGTTCTTCATCATTTGCTGCGCACGCTGCATTTGCTTGCCGTTCAGGTTGTAACCCATTTGCTTCGCAACCTTCTGCAGCATTTCCGGATCATTTTGCATCGTTGTCATTTGTCTGCGTAGATAATATACACCGATAAAGAATCCGCCGATCAGACCAACAACAAGCGTAATAATAGGCCATACAATATTCATCTGGAATCCACCTTTGTACTCAATTGTCTGCAGCGCCCGCTGCGGGCATGCGAATCTATCATAGCATTTCAAGAACTGGACAGCAATTGGTAAATCCCATGAGTCAGAAGAGGTAGGTTCCGGTGTCATCCGGGAGGGCGTGCTCTGCTTCGAGCTGCAGCAGCCGGGTCTTAATCGCAAGGCCACCGGCGTAGCCGACCAGCGTTCCTCCCGCACCGATTACCCGGTGGCACGGCACAATTACCGGAACAGGATTGCGGTTATTAGCTCCGCCTACAGCGCGCACAGCCTGCGGATTGCCGATCCGCACAGCAATATCCTTATAGGAAGCGGACTCTCCGTAGGGAATGCCGCGCAGCGCCTCCCATACCTGAAGCTGGAAAGCCGTGCCACGCATATCCAGAGGCAGCGTGAAGTCCTGCAGTCCACCGGCAAAATATGCCTCAAGCTGTGCTTTAGCCTGCTTCAGCCGGGACTCATCTTCGATTAATATCACAGTTCCAATCTGTACCTTGAGCCATTTCTCCAGGTTGTCCCGGCTCCCGGTAAATGTCCCGAATTCTATAAGACATAATCCCGCCTCTGTTGCACATAAGGTCAGCGGGCCAATCGGCGATTCCATTTCACTGTAATACACAGCAGTTTCAGTTCCCAGACTGCCCCCCGCCTGCTTGCTCATTGCTCTCCGTCTCCTCCCGCTTCAACAGCTTGTCCAGCGCCCGTTCAAGCATCTCCCGGACCTGGTTGTCCTCTTCAGCCAACAGTGCCTTTTCAACAGCCGCCAGCGCCTCTCCGCCGCCAATGCGCCCAAGCGCCCAGGCCGCAGTCCCGCGCATTTCCGGGCGTGACTCCCGTAGTACAATTTCGGTCAGCTTCGGTACAGCGCCAGCCTCTTTGAAATTGCCAAGCGCGATAATCGCATTGCGCTGGATCGGCTTTTTGCCGCGCCAGGCCGCCGAACTGCTGCCGAATTTCTCTTTGAACTCACGATTGCTGAGCTCAAGAATCGGCAGCAAAAGCGGCTTGACGATCTCCGGATCAGGCAGCAGCTCCGGACGGTGGTTCCAGTTCTTCCCGCGATTTTTCGGGCAGACAATCTGGCAGGTATCGCAGCCATACAGCCGGTTGCCGATCTTGGTCATATACTCATCGCTTAAGAACCCTTTGGTCTGCGTTAAATAGGAAATACAGGCCTGGGCGTTAAGCTGACCCGGGCCAACGAGTGCCCCGGTAGGACAAGCGTCAATACATTTCGTACACTCGCCGCAGCCTTCCTCCACGGGTGCATCCGGGGGAAACGGAATATTCGTCACCATTTCTCCAAGATAGATCCATGACCCCCACTTGGGAGAGATGATCGCACAGTTCTTGGCACTGAAGCCGATTCCTGCCCGCTCCGCTACAGCTCTGTCTACCAGCACGCCAGTATCCACCATACTCTCCAGCACGGCATCCGGCACACGCTCGCGGATAAAAGCCTCCAGCTTCCCCAGCGCTTCACGCAGCACATGATGGTAATCCTGGCCCCAGGAAGCCCGGGCCAGAATCCCCCGGCGCGCACCCGGCTCAGATTTGGGCGGATTCTCCATCTTGGAAGGATAGGCCACCGCAATGGCCAGAATGGATAGCGGAGTCTCACCGGACGGAAGTGCCGGAATAGTCCGCTTGTCCAAATCAGGCTCTTCAAAACCGGATTCATACCCCTTGTCCCGGTGATCCTGCAGGATATTTTTTAAATATAGAAACGGCTCCGCCGTCGCAAACCCGATATCATCTATGCCCAGCGCCGGAGCGGCAGCCTTGATCTCCGCTTTGAGATCTTCCCATATGGAAGGCGGAGGAGCATAGGATGACTGAGTTTTAATGTTCATTTCCGCCTTCACCTTCTCTTATAATGAATTCAGTTTGGAGAGCGGCCACCAGATATAAACTGCCTTGCCAACAATACTCTTCTGCGGGACAGTGCCAAAGTAACGGCTGTCCTTACTGGCTCCGGCATGCCGGTTATCGCCCATCACAAAATAGCTTCCCTTTTCGACAGTCAGCCCCGAAAAATCAGGATCCTGAATTTCCGTATCAATATAAGGCTCATCGGCCATTTTTCCGTTAACATACAGTTTATGTCCCTGCACCTCTATGAAATCACCGGGTATCCCAATGACGCGTTTCACCAGATATTCCTTGCGGTCCGGGCCGGTGCTGGGATCATGCAGCACAATAACATCTCCCCGCGACGGGTTCGCAAAGCTCAAAGTGATCTTGTTAATGATCAGCTTCTCCCCCTCAACCAGCGTAGGCTGCATGGACTGGCCGACCACAGTAGAAATATTGAAAATAAATAAATTCAAAAGCGACATGAACCCAAATACAATTGCCGCGGTGATTACCCAATCCCGCAGTTCTAGAATCCATCTGTTTCCCGGCTGCAGTTTGGAACCGTGATGTGTGACAGATCTGTATCTTTGCTTGCGGCTTCGCATAAATTCCCCTTCAAGCTCCCGGTCCATATGCCACCTTCTTGCCCAGATTGGTAGATCAAGTCTATAACAATAGAAAAGCATATCTCCCGGCCATTTGCAATGGACTTCGGGGAGATATGCTTTAGTATAATGGATCAGACTATGCAAGTCGCTATAGTTCTCTATTTAGTAAATGTTTCCGCTTACGCAGCGCCCATGATAAAAGACATTATCCAACGATGCTGAGCTTCCGTACTGATTTGAAGATTTGATTCTCATCATATCCCATAGCTTCATACAGCGGCAATGCGAAGGAATTGTGCTCATCAACGGCTACGAAAATACCGCTGACCTTGCGCGCCTGAAATCTGTGTTCCATCGCCGTTACAAGACTTTTGCCGATTCCTCTGCGGCGGTAGTCGGGATGGACGGCAATTCGGAAATAACAGCCGTGGTTCTTCTCGATTGTACCTATCAGCGCACCAACAATTTCTTCTTCATCCTCAGCAACTACAATGAGATCTGAATCCCAAGAAAGCTGTCTGGAGAAGGGCTCGATCGTGCTTTCAAAACATTCTTCCGATAATGCGCTCTGCAGCAGTTCAGTCACAGGGGTAACGTCGCTTAATTGAAAGGAACGAACGTGCATTCTTTAAAATCTCCCTTTTCTATGGCTTAGAGTTTAACAAAAAGAAGGAGTTCCCGTAACAGTATAAAGAGGAAAAAAGGCATCAGAAAAGCAAAAATGGATGAATTTCGAGGATGTTGTCGAATCCATCATTTCAAGCAGCTTTTCTTGCGATCAAAGAAGTATTAACCTAATGTAAAATGGTCGGTAACTTCTCTAATCTCCAAAAACCGAGGAATACCTGCTTTTGACTCTATTAAAGCACACTTTTCTCGCGATATCACCATTTTTCTTTTGAAAGCGCTTGATATGAAGCGTTTTCATGAAACATGTTTACATATTTTCTTTATAAAGGTAAATTCAAAGGTATAAAAGCAAAGTCTCCACGGAATTCTATAAGTTTAACACAGCATTTACACTTCCGGTCAGGTTTGTTTAATCACAACTTTTTAAACGTTTATGTTTGTTTAATGTTGCATTATTGTTCCAGATACGGTTTAATAAAAGTATCTTATCGGATATAACCAATAAGAGGCATTGGAAATAAGGGGTTTTGACGTCAAGACTGCCAAAATTCTTTATCTATACAATTCTAATAAACTCAGGAGGGATTTTTCCATGGCATTTCAATTACCGGCACTTCCTTATCCGAACAACGCTCTTGAACCGCACATCGACGCATTGACGATGGAGATTCATCATGACAGGCACCATAATACTTATGTGACGAACCTGAACGCCGCTCTGGAAAAAGCACCTGAACTTCAAAACAAGAGCATCGAAGAGCTTCTCACCGACCTGAACGCTGTACCTGAAGCCATCCGCACTGCTGTTCGCAACAACGGTGGTGGACACGCCAACCATACCCTGTTCTGGGAAGTCATCGGACCAAACGCCGGCGGCGCACCTACAGGTGCACTGGCAGCTGCGATTGACAGCGAGCTGGGCGGATTCGACAAATTCAAAGAAGATTTTGCTACTGCAGCAACTACCCGTTTCGGCAGCGGCTGGGCTTGGCTCGTGGTTAAGGACGGCAAACTTGCTGTAACAAGCACACCGAACCAAGACAACCCAATCAGTGAAGGTGCTACTCCTATCCTCGGCCTCGATGTATGGGAGCATGCTTACTACCTGAACTATCAAAACAAACGCCCTGACTACATCAAGGCCTTCTGGAATGTAGTTAACTGGGAAGAAGTCGGCAAACGTTACGAAAGCGCGAAGTAAGGAGCTGCGGCGATATCGCCGCGCCTTGCTCAGCCTACTCTAATCTATAACTTAAACGGCCCCGTCCTTTTTAAAGGACGGGGCCGTTGCTGTACGCAGGATGCGGTGTCCAGCTTCCACCTTATCCCTAGATGTGAAAACGGCTGCGCCGTGTCCAGTTAGGACATAGCGCAGCCGTTTTTCATTGATAGGCCCAGAGTGATGCGGCAGCGTACGCTTGGAGCGCTACAGTAGCGAATGCTTTTGTACAAACCAATTGTTATCTAGACTGAACTTGATCCGTAGCACTCATGCCTGATTGCTATCAGGCATTTTTATGTGATTGCACTTTCTGCAGTAGAATGCTCATTGCTCAGCAATAAATGACATTCCGCTGTATTTTGTACAACAGATTTCTGGATTTATCGCCAAAAACGCCTATTCCACTAGATTCTGCTGTACAGAGTGCAACAGAACTGCATCTCGACCTGAACCTGAGGGAGATGCGAGCTGGATCAGCTGCAATACGGTTTAGAAATCTAGACTTTGGACATTACCTGTGCTCAGATTGCCTTGATAAACCGTTCCGCTTCATTACCTGCACGCGCTCACTCTCTCAGGTAATCGCTTCGCTCCGGTTCGCCCTAGAACCCCATTTCGTACCGCCTGTTCTGCCAGCCTATTCGGTCCTATTCCCCTCATCAAGCCACTCTTCTCCGCTCTTACAGCTTCTGTGCTTCCAGCTCATCAAAATAATGGTTAAGCAGCTTCAAAAAAACGTTCGGAAAGGCGTAGTTCGCCATGTCCTCGCGGTTGATCCACCGCACGGCTCCGGTATCCTCCGGATTTCCGCTGCCGTCTGCGAACTGCTCGACCGGGCTGTCCGCAGCGGAGAAGAGATCAACTTCATACGCATCTGGCCTGTCCATGGCGCGCACAACACCGGCTGCCGGCATGCCTGAGGCCAGTGCAGCACCAGCTTGTGTGCCATCTGCGGGTGGAGCGCTGCCTTGCGTGGGCACGGCGGCAGCCGCATTCCCGGCCGCGTATGCCGCCCGTCCCTCCGCCGCCAGCGGCAGCGCCGGGGCGTCCTCTTCCCTGCAGTGGTACACCTGCAGGGTCCACACGATATGGCTGAACGTATGTTCCGCAGCCATCCAGTGCTCTTCAGGCCGGGCGAAGATCCCGGCCTGCCGCAGTGACCGGCGCAGCCGGTCCAGCGCTGCCGCCTCAGGCAGCAGCGCAGCGGAAGCGCCGCCCTCCGCAGGCGGCGCCGGCCAGTGCGGCAGCTCCCACATGCGGGCCAAAAGCCCGCTGGATGGCCGCTGCCGGATCAGCACCCGGCCCGCGTGCTCGCCGCGGCCCGTAACAAGGGCCGCCAGCCGCTCCTCGGGGCGCGGCGGCTTGGCCTTGGTCTTGACGGGCAGCGAAGTCTCGCAGCCCGCCAGGCGCGCGGCGCAGTGTTCCATCACCGGGCAAGGCAGACAGCGCGGTGATTTCGGCGTGCAGACGAGCGCCCCGAGCTCCATTAGCGCCTGGTTGAAATGCGAAGCCTCCCCCTCCGGGATCAGCTCCGCCGCCAGCCGCTCCATCTTCACCCGCGTCGGCCCCTTAGCGATGTCATCCTCCATCAGAAAGTAGCGGGACAATACCCGCATCACATTTCCGTCCACCGCAGGTTCAGGCCGGTTGAACGCAATGCTGAGAATAGCTCCTGCCGTATAGGGGCCAACTCCTTTAAGGCTGAATACGGCATCGCGGTCATTCGGAACCATTCCGCCGTATTGTTCCTTCACCTGCCGCGCGGCATGCTGAAGATTCCGTGCACGGGAATAGTAACCAAGACCCTCCCAGCATTTCAGCACATCCTCCTCCGGTGCGTCGGCAAGCGATTCCACCGTAGGAAACCGCTCAATGAAGCGGTTGAAATATGGAATTACCGTATCGACTCTCGTCTGCTGCAGCATAATTTCCGAGATCCAGATATAATACGGATTGCGATGGCGCCGCCAAGGCAAATCACGTTTCTGCCCATGGTACCATTCCAGCAGATTACGGCTAAAAAACAACTTAGTGTCTTGCTGCGCCTGCTCCTGTTGTTCATGCGTTGTCATCATTTATTCTCCTTGATTCTTTATATTCACTTCACACTGGCATCAGTGGAGTCACGGCCCGTCAGTTCATTCAAGTCCCGTACTATAATTCCCAGCCTTCCTTGCCGCTCAAACCCTCCGTTCCATTACCGCAAAAGTCGAAGCCAGCTCACGGCTGTGGGTAATGGTAAGATGAATGAGGTATTCCCGTCCTTTCAGCCGGAGCCGTTCCCAGGCCTCCTCCGAGAGTGTAACTATCGGTTTGCCATATGCATCCGGCAGGATCTGAATATCCTGAAACCCAACTTCCCGGCCGATGCCGCAGCCCAGCGCTTTCACAACCGCCTCCTTGGCCGCGAACCGCCCGGCTATGAACTCCGCAGCATTGCCGCCCCTCCGCTCCAGAAGCTCAAGCTCTGCCTCTGTAAGGATACGCCGGATAAACTTCGCTCCAGATCCTTTATTCATTAATGCTTCAATCCGCTGGATTTCCAGCACATCATGCCCGATCCCGTATATCAAAATCCCACGCTCCTTATGGACGTGCAGTCATAAACCGCTTCAATCTGATAGCTATCCTTAATAGCTTTGTTAATGGTATGATCTTCATATACATTGTCCGTAAATCATATAGATTATGGTTGTCCCGGATTCTTTCTGCTATCTTAAAAGAAAAAACCGCCGAAGTCTATCCTGCTACTTCCCTCATCATGAATCTTAACCTCAGAATCTCAATTCTATATTAAGAAGACATAATAATCTCTGAAAGCTAAAGAGAGGGGAATCGACCATGAACCGCAATTTTCAGTTGCCTGCCGGAGAAGATGCCGTCCTGCGCTGCTCACATTTTCCAGCTCAAGGCAAAGCCAATAGTTTGATTGTTATTGCCCACGGATACAAGGGCTTTAAGGATTGGGGAATGTTCCCTTACCTCGCAGCCGCGCTCAGCCAGGAGCATGAAGTGATCTCCTTCAATTTCTCCCATGCGGGAATCGGTGAGGATCTGCAGAATTTCACCGAGCTTGAGAAGTTCGCCCGCAATACCTATAACCGCGAGATCAAAGACATGGAGATTCTGCTCTCCTATCTCAGCCAGCATCATAAATTTGGCAGCCTGCCCTTATTCCTGCTGGGTCACAGCCGCGGCGGCGGCGATTGTCTGCTTTACGCACTGGACCACCCCGAGGAGATTGCCGGAGTCATCTCCTGGAACGGAATCACCGATCTGGATTTGTTCACAGATGAACAAAAACGCGAAATGAAACAAAGCGGCCGGACTCATGTACTCAATGGCCGCACGGGTCAGCAAATGCCGCTCGATGCCGTCATTATTGAAGATCTGGAGCGGCAAGCCGGGCGCTACAATCTTCTGGAGCGAATGAGAACTGCCGTTTTCCCCGTTGTCCTCATTCAAGGGACCCAGGATAGCGAACGGCTGCGCCGCGGCTCGGAGCAATTGGTCAACCTCCGGCCCGATATAGAGCGGGTGCAAATTCCGGAGGGCAATCATACCTTTGGCAGTGTCCATCCTTTTGCCGGGACCACTCCGCAGCTGGAACAGGCGATCGACGCTACCCGCGAATTTATCCGCAGCGTACTGGCCGGATAACCGCCGGCCCGCCGCCAACGGAAGACCGCCATATCATATAATACTACACACAAAACCGCCGGAAAGTCTGAGTATGCACTCAGATCTCCGGCGGTTTTTGTATAAACTTCTCCTTCTAGATGCCCGGTATTACATTGCGCTTGTGCGCCGTTCTCCGGTAATAAGCTTCCAGTTTCCCGGCAACCTCAGGGCTGACCTGTTTGCCCTCCAGATAGTCGCTGTTGTCATCATACGTAATACCCAGCTCAGTTTCATCCGTCTGTCCGGGCCAGAGGCCGGCCGTCGGTGCTTTGGTCACGATATCCGCCGGTACTCCCAGATAAGCTGCAAGCTGGCGTACCTGGCGCTTGTTCAGCGAGCTCAGCGGTGTAATATCGACTGCGCCATCGCCCCATTTGGTGTAAAAGCCGGTGATGGCCTCGGAAGCATGATCCGTTCCCACTACCAGCAGATTATTCTCGAAGGAGAGTGCGTACTGCATAACCATGCGGGTTCTCGCCTTCACATTTCCTTTGCCCTGATGTGTAATGTGACGGTGCTGGCCCAGCGCTTTCAGGCTATGTTCAACCTCAAGTGCGATCTCGTTAACAGCTTCCTCAATATTGGTCTCAACCTTATGTGTCAGTTCAAAAGCTTCAGCCACCGCGTAGCTGTGCTCGATATCCTCCTGGACACCGTAAGGCTGAAATACGCCAAGGGTGATGTACTCCTTGCCTTCTTCTGCGGTCAGCTCATCGGTTGCCCGTTTGCACAGGCCTGTTGCCACCGCACTGTCGACCCCGCCGCTGATCGCTATGAGCAGCCCTTTTGCTCCTGCCTGCCGTACATATGCTTTCAGGAAATCGACACGCCTCCGTACCTCTGCCTCTTCATCAATGGCCGGCTTTACGCCGAGGGCAGCAATAATCTCTTCTTGCAAGCTCACAAACCACACCCCGTTTCATCACTTTGAACATATAAATTATATTTTGAAAAAATCCCGCAGCAGCCGGATTGCCGGCCACTGCGAGATCCTATGAATTAACCGCTATTACTGGCACAAACGGTTGAATACTTCCTTCAATTCAGCAGCAATTTCGGCAGCTGAACGGTCTTCTACCCCATGACGCTCAATAAAATGAACAAGCTCTCCATCCTTCATCAAAGCGATAGATGGTGAAGAAGGCGGATATGGAGCGAAGTATTCACGTGCTTTAGCAGTGGCTTCCTTCTCCTGTCCGGCGAACACGGTGAACAGATGATCCGGCAGAATTTCGTTCTGCAAAGCTTGGGCTACACCAGGACGGCATTGGCCGGCTGCACAGCCGCATACAGAATTGACGACAACAAGCGACGTCCCCTTTGCGGTTGGAAGAGTGGTTTCCACCTCTTCTGGAGTCAATAACTCCTGGAACCCGATACTTGTCAGGTCATCGCGCATAGGCTGAATTGAATCTCTCATATATTGATTAAATGACATGGACATTCCTCTGCACTCTCCTTTGCCTTGTAAAGTGTTTGGTCAGGCTGCATTACAGCAGCACTTACTAACTTTATTATACATGCATACTCTGTGAAAGCAAGGGAGGGCCCTGCTGCTGCAGCGGAGCCCATCGTCTGTGACTTGTGCCTCTATCAAGGGACGTTCACTTCAGCAGCCTAGTCGTTGCTGCACTTTCTTCCTTCTCAAAAGGAAAGGATACGGTGAACACTGTGCCCACACCCTCCTGCGATTCAACCGCAATCTTTCCGTTATGCCGCTCGGCAATACTCAGACAAAGCGACAACCCGAGCCCGGTTCCATGATTTTTTGTTGTGAAGAAGGGGACAAATAAATTCTCAATCTGGCTTGTTGAAATTCCGCCTCCAGTGTCCTTAATCATCAGCTCAACTCTATCCTCATTCACACGTGTCTCCAAGGTCAACACCCCCTTCGGGTCCATGGCCTCCATCCCGTTGCGTGCCAAATTAAGGACAAGCTGCTTAATCTCCCTGACATTCAGCATCAGCAGAGGCAATGACGGGTTTAGCCGGAGTTCAATGCTCTGGCCCCGGAGATTGGCATCCGCCCAGATCAAAGGACTCAGCTCTTCTACTATAAGATGAAGCTGCACCATTTCTTTATCAGATACACGGGTCTGTGCAAGTGACAGAAAGTCATCGATGATAGCGTTGGCCCGGTCTAGCTCATCCATCACGATCTGGTAGTATGAATCCAGCTCTCCCGGACTCTTCTCTCTCATAAGCTGGAGAAATCCGCGAACGACTGCCATGGGATTGCGGATCTCATGCGTAATGCCTGCAGCCATCTGTCCAACCAGCGTTAGCCGCTCTACATTATCAAGCTCGCTGCGGAGCTTCGCCTCCTCGGTCAGATCCTGAACGATCATCACAACGCCGCCAGGAATTCCGGAATCCCGCAGCAGAGGCTCCGTATAAATTTGATATGTACTCGTTGCACATGTAATTTTGGCATTGGTGCGCTGTTTGCTGCGGACGATGTTCTCCAGCCGGGAATAGGTCTGCTCGTCAATATATTTTCTGAAAAGCTGGCCTGCAGGCTGGGACATTATAGTCTCCCTTGTCAGTTCAGGATAATGGCGATGAATCAGCTTGAGCATAAATTCGTTAAGTTCTGTCACATACCCGCTGTCATCCATCGACATAATATTCAGCTGTACTGCGTCGGTAATCTGCTGAAGCTTCTCTGATTCCAGCTTGAATTTCTCGGAGATTCCCTTCATCTGCTCCTTGATTTGAAGCCTATCCCAAGCGGTTTCGATACAAAATATAAATAATCCGCCGAGCATAACGGTAATAAACAGATATACAGTTACCAGAAAGGCGTCTGCCGAAAGGGTTTCATATATATTCTTGCCGTTCATTTTGGGCATGAGCACAATAAAGAGCATGCTGGGGGCCAGAATAGCCCATAGCATGCCTATCTTCTGAATAATCTTTCCCTTCTTAAAAGGCCGGACAAAGCCAAGCAATAGCGGATACATAAGAACCCCAGTATTAACTACCATATTGCCGATTCCCGGTGGCACCGAAAACAGTGCCGTGCAGAGCATAAAAAAAGCAGCCAGACTTATCCCGGAGCGGAAATTCCCATATAATATACCGATATAAGCGGGCAATATAGCCAAGTTCAAATAAACAACCCCGAATAATGTTGTTGAGAAAATGGTGCAGAGGGTAATGCTAATGGCACAGCAAATAATCAGCAATGCCTGATCATCCGGAAATTGCCGATTTCTGCGTATAATGTGGCTTTGGTCCAGCCACCATTGAAATAGAAATATAAAGGAACTGGCAGATAAGATTTGCAATAAAATATCCTTTACCGCATCTAAAATTGCAATCACTCCCCAAGTTGGACAAATTACCCTTTCCCCTTAGATTAAAGCACAGCCGGGCTTTTCTGACAACGATAATCACATGCCGGTTCCACAGGTCTGGCTACACCGCGGCCGGAATGGTATGATGCCGTTAGTAGAACACCGAAAATGCTGAAATTCGCTATACCTTAAGCATGTAAAGGAGCAGATTCATGAGCAACTATGATGTAATCGTCATTGGGGGCGGCCCCTCCGGACTGATGGCCAGCGTGGCCGCTGCGGAGCACGGCGCCTCCGTATTATTGATTGATAAAGGGGCTAAGCTGGGCCGGAAGCTGGGAATCTCGGGCGGCGGGCGCTGCAATGTAACCAACGTCAAGGAAACCTCCGAGCTTATTGCCCATATCCCGGGCAACGGCCGCTTTTTATACAGCGCGTTTGATCATTTTAATAATCGAGATATTGTCGATTTCTTTGAAAATTTGGGCATCGCCCTGAAAGAGGAAGACAACGGGCGGATGTTTCCCGTGTCGGACAAGGCCTCCAGCGTCGTTTCCGCTCTAATCGGCAAAGTTCGCAGCCTGGGTGTGCAGATTATGACAGATAGCCCGGTGCAGGAGGTCCTGTACGGAGACGGTAAAGTAGAAGGAATCCGCCTGAAATCAGGCAAGGGGGTTGCCGCTGGCGCTGTCGTAATCGCCACGGGAGGCAAATCTGTACCTCAGACCGGTTCCACCGGGGATGGCTATCCTTGGGCGATCACCGCCGGACATACAATTACGGAGCTGTTCCCGACGGAAGTGCCCATTGTTTCTAGGGAGGAATGGATCAAGTCAGGGGAACTTCAGGGGTTGTCCCTGCGGGATGTGACGCTGAGTGTCTGGAATCCCAAAGGCAAGAGGGTGATCTCCCACCGGGGAGATATGATCTTCACTCACTTCGGGCTGTCCGGCCCGATTGCGCTGCGGTGCAGCCAGTTCCTGCGCCAGGTCCAGCGCAAATCCGGAACGGACACAGTTGAGCTGTCCATCGACCTTTTTCCCGACCATCACCCGCAGGAGGTGGAGTCCCAGCTGCAGAACAAGCTGGAATTGGAGCCTAAGAAGGCCATCCGCAATTCCTTGAAAGGTTTGATTCCGGAGCGCCTCATTCCGCTGCTGCTGGCCAAAGCCGGGGTGGACGGAGACATCACCGGCCATCATCTTCCCAAAAGCGCCTTGCAAGCGCTGGCCGCCCTTCTGAAACGGATGCCGGTCTATGTTCACGGCACCCGGTCTCTGGCTGAAGCTTTTGTTACCGGCGGAGGTGTCAATCTGAAGGAAATCGATCCCAAGACGATGGAGTCTAAACTTATGCAGGGACTTTATTTTTGCGGTGAGGTGCTGGATATTCACGGCTATACCGGCGGCTACAATATTACCGCTGCTTTCTCCACAGGTTACACAGCAGGCAAACATGCAGCTGGACAGCATTAGAACCAGAGAGAAATCCACCGTCTAGGACTACAAAGCCCGCCCAAATAGCATCCCCTCTAATTTAAAAACAGCGTTACTTGCGTAAATCGGCAAGTAACGCTGTTTTGTATTTAGCGGGTCTGCGGCCCCTATCTCTGAAACCGCATCGTGCTGAACATTCTGGCAATGAAAACCCCGATTAAATATCCGAGTGGAATAAACAGCAGCAGCCCCCACCATCCATACAAAGGAATGCAAACCACGCCAGAACAGATCACTGTAAAAGGAACTAGCAGAATCGGTATTGCTGCGGAACCGGCATCGGCTTTCTGAGCTTTGGTAAAGGGCAGGATCCCGATATAGTCGTCCCCTGCAAACAATAACCAGAAAGAAGTCAGCCAGTAGGCCATTAATAACGCCAGAATAATGAGCAACCCCCATTTCAAAACCCCTGGAACGATAAAAATAGCTATCATGGAAACGCCCATGAACGCAAAATAGAGCTTCAGGTGTGCCGGATTGCGCACAAGTGCTTTAATGCCTGCCGCCGCGAAGCGGCTCTCCGGCTGCTTCGAAGCCAGGAGCGGTTGTGATTTGCGGAAAATCCATGGTTTATAGCGTGTGGGGCGCGGTTTATCAAGCACGCCGCGCAGCAATAAACCGGCAATTCTCATCCGCTGCTTGTAGTCTTCCCGCACATCGCTCATAAAGGTTGCGTGCAGCCGCAAGCGGAAGCGTATGGCCCATACAACCACAGCACCATATACGGCAGCGGCTGCCAGCAGCAGCAAGGGCTGGCTGTCCCAATAAATAGCAGCCCTGACATAAGCGGCACAGGGGACAGTCACGGCCGGAATGAGCCACAGCCAGCGGCGGAAGCCCTGGCGCTGTACTTTAACAAGGTGTCCCAGCAGTTTGACGCACCAGCTGCAGGTTATGGTCATTGCAAGAAGCGATGCGGCAGCTGCCCCGCTGAGTCCGTACCCCCGGACGATGAAGGGCAGCAGAATAGCAAATACCGCAGCCATCTTGAGGGCAGTTACGGTAAGACTATACAGAAGCCCCCGCAGCATAATGCTTCTGATCCAGTTTTGCCGCTGCCTGAGAAACAACGAATCCCCTTCCTGGAGCAGCAGCACCATACCTCCGGTAGCAATTAGAGCCGCCAGCAGCAGCGGAAGCAGCATAAAGGGGGTCGCGGTCGTCCATGTTGGCATTTCCCCGCTCCAGAACCCGAAATAGAACCGTCCGCCCAGCAGTCCGCCGGGAATAACGAGGTAGAGCAGGACCGTCCAGTCGGCCGCCGTACGGATAATCGCCGATTGCTCACGCCAATGGGAGATCAGGCGCCGCCGGAACAGCTGCGGAGCCGTAGGAAAAGCATACCCGGCTTTTTTGCCGGAAGTTTTAGGGTTAAGAACAGCCTGTTCCTGACTGCTCATGTCAATTCGTCGAAGCAATCAAACAACGACCCCTCCGGCAATCCGGCAATGTCGCGGATTTCCTCCAAAGTGCCTGTTGCTGTTACTTCCCCGCTGGAGATCAGCACGAAGCTGTCGCAGATTTTCTCCGCAGTATCCAGTACATGCGTGGACATCAGAACGCCCGCACCGCGCTTCCGCTCGGCCTCCAGGAGACGCAGGAAATCCTTCGTGGCACGGGGGTCAAGCCCGATAAACGGCTCGTCCACAATGTAGACATCGGGCTGGACAAGGAAGCCAAGCATCAGCATCATCTTTTGCTTCATACCTTTGGAGAAGCCTGCAGGCAGGTCATCCCGCACATTTCCCATACCGAACTGCACCAGAAGCTTCTCGGCGGTGGCCACAAAGGTTTCATAGCTCAAACCATAGGCAGCAGCTGCCAAATCGAGATGCTCCCACAGTGTCAGGTCCTCGTAAAATACCGGCTGTTCCGGCACGTATGCATACGATTGACTCTCTCCGCCGATAATCACTTTAGCCTTGGCATATTTCAACAAGCCGAGCAGCGTCTTGATGGTGGTGCTTTTCCCTGCTCCGTTTGGTCCGATCAATCCCAGCAGCTGGCCGCGCCGCACCTGGAAAGAAACATCTGAAATCCGTTTGTCGCCCGCTTCGTAACCAGCTTCCTCAATGGAAACATCGAGCACAATATCTTCCTCTTCCCATTCGCCCTCAGCTTTGAACCCCTCTGCAGAATCATCTTCAAACTCTGTCTCTTTCATACGGCTTCCATCTCCTAAGTGTCAATTCACAAGTGTCCCGGCTGCTATTACCGTTCTTTTTTATCCATTATACGGACAAAAGGGAAGAATCATCAAACATTACTTCCCCGAAGTGCGGAAAGAGACCTCTCCGGCTTAAGGAAAGACCCCCAGATTACACCTTGATCAGGCAACACACCCCATGCTAATCTTTGCTTCTTTGTAATTTATAGTAAGGGAAGCCAACGGTTTGTTCATCAATCCCCGGGAGTAAATCTCCGCCGCGCCAGAGGCTGAAAATGCCCTCCTGCCGGAGACACACACCAAAAAAACTAATTTAGTATGCACCTTTTGCGCGCTCTAAAAAAATTGTTTGATTTTTAATAATTAAAAGTGTGCTCATTGTGACAAATCACATGTTCTTGATCCATTGTTTGACGTATTGTAAAGCTATATCAAGTCATTGCACGGCTAAACCGTGCAATTCAAGCCATGATTTAGTACCGTACGGGGCAACCCGTACGATTAACGATAACGATAGAGGGTGGAGAAGCATGATACAATCCTATGAACGCGATACTCAACTGACATTGCATTTGTACCGGGTTTTTGCCAAGTCTTTCAAGAGCATCAACGAGCATGCCGTTACCGGAAGCAAGATTGAAGGTTTCAATCCCACAGCTTTTGCTGTTATGGAGGTCCTCTACTATAAGGGGCCACAACCCATTCAGCAGATCGGCGCCAAACTGCTCTTGCAGAGCGGTAATGTTACTTACGTGATCGACAAGCTCGAGGAACGCGGCTACCTGCAGCGCAAGCCTTGCGCAAACGACCGCCGGGTTATTTTCGCCGAGCTGACTTCAGAAGGCGAACATCTGATGAACGAAATGTATCCGAAGTATTCGGAGCGCCTGCACCTCGCTTTCAGTGGCCTGAGTGATGAAGAGAAGGAACAGATGATTACTCTTTTGAAGAAGATGGGTCTCCAGGCTGAGAAACTCTCCCCGCTCCCACGCAAATAGGGTCCGGGTCAACAGGATTGTGAATATATTCACTTTTTAGAATAACTCTAGATCAAGTAGAAACGGCTGAGCCGTCCTGTTAAGGATGCCTCAGCCGTTTCTTGTTTCTTGCAGCAATAGAAGGGTTCTGACACAAGTGTTATTCACTAAGCCTTCTTAAGCGCCGGATTCTCCTCCGCAATGGAAGGAACACCACTCCGCAGACCCGAAGAAATAATCAGGGACAAGACTGCGAATACCGCCATCACTATAAAAAGTGAATGCAGGCCACCTTCCAGCGCACCATGCAGACTGCTCCAGGCCTCCCCGGTCAGTGTGCTGCCGCCATGCGGATTAAGCAGTGTATTGATGTCATCCCCTGTAACTGCACTGCCGGGCTGTTCCGCCAGCCGTCTGTCAATTGTAAGGTTGAGCCAGGAACCGAAAATTGCTACCCCAACCGTCTGCCCGAGTGAACGGGTGAACGTATTGAGTGCCGTTGAGGCCCCGCGCTGCTCATGCTCCACAGAGGACTGGGCGATAATGGTAAAGACGGTAGAGGCATAGCCAAACCCGACTCCGCAGAAGAGCATAAGACATAAAAGCAGCAACTGTGATGAATCCCCGTTCATAAACGCAAGGCCGATGGCCCCTATGGAAATCAGCAACAGTCCAAGCATGCCCGTCCGGCGGGAGCCGGAGCGCAGGATCATCCGTCCTCCGGCAATGGAGCCCAACATCCAGCCTACAGACATCGGCGCGAGCAGCAGGCCTGAGAGGGCTGCACTTTTTCCGAACACTCCTTGTACCCACAGCGGTACATAGGTGGACAAGCCAATGATCAAGGTACTGACCAGCAGATTGGCCCCGGTGGATACAGCAATATTCCGAACAGAGAACAGCGTGAGCGGCAGCATCGGTTCAGGAGCACGGCGCTCCACAAACAGAAATACTACCAGCAGCAGAATTGCCGCCCCCAATATAGCCAGCAGCAGCGGAGATGTCCAAGGCAGATTCTGCCCTCCTGTCGTCAGTCCGAAGAGCAGAGCGCCCATCCCTGCCGCAAACAGCAGCACACCGGCTACATCAATCTTCGTCTTGCGTCTTACCCGTTCTTCCTTCAGATAGCGGGAAATAAATATAATCGATAACAGGCCAAAAGGCAGATTAAACACAAACACCCAGCGCCAGCTTAAGTAATCTACAACATAGCCGCCGAGCAGCGGTCCAACCAGAGAGGAGATCCCCCATACCGAACTAAGCAGCCCTTGTGTCTTTGCCCGTTCTTTAATGCTGTAGATGTCACCGATTATCGTAAAGGTCATCGGAATCAGTGCTCCCGCTCCGATTCCTTGGATGCCGCGGAATATAATAAGCTGTTCCATGCTCTGCGATATGCCGCACAGCAGCGAGCCGAGCAAGAACACCACAGCTCCACCGATGAACACAGGCTTGCGGCCAATCAGATCGCTCAGCTTGCCAAATATCGGGGTCGTGACCGCCATGGCCAGCAGATAGGCGGTAAATATCCAGCTCAGCCACTGCATCCCCTGGAAATCTCCAACAATCGCCGGTCCGGCAGGCCCGGTTACTGTTCCTTCAATTGCTGCCAAAAATGTAGCCAGCAGCACCCCTATCAAAATGAGCTTGCGTTCTGTTTCTCCTGGAGACTTCAATGAATCCAAATCCTCTCTCTATATATTAGCGTCTAGCCTCACTGCGCAGCAGCGTATACAGAATAACGTCCTGAAAGCCAGAGGACGTATGACGGTATTCCCGCAACAGTCCTTCCTTACGGAAGCCCAGTGCTGAAAACAGCCTTTGCGCCCGGACATTGTCCGGATGGCATAATACTTCAATCCGGTTCAGCCCCATGGTGCCGAAGCCGAAATCCAGTACAAGCTCCAGCGCTTCCTGCATATATCCCTGCCCCCAATGGGACGGTGACAGCTCACAGCCGATTTCCCCCCGGTACGCTCCCGGCAGCTGCCAGTAGTTATAGCCGCAGCTGCCGATTACGTCCCCCTCCGGTCCTATGATGCTCCAGCGCAGACTCTCTTCTTCCCGCGCCATTTGCCGCAGTAATCCAATCAGATGCTCTGCATCAGCTGCCGAAGACAGAGGGGGCATGTCCAGCCAGGGGGCCACCTCAGGATGACACCAGAGGTCATATAATGCGGCGGCATGATCTTCGGTCATGACACGCAGTTCCACTCTTTCTCCGCTCAAAGCCGGTACCATCCCATTGCACACGTACAACGCTCTCGTCCCCTTCCAACCTTATAAGTATACAACATATGTAAGGATGTCCTGAATAGAAACATAAATTTCACACACATAGAAACGGTACTGTCCTTAAGCGGGACGGTACCGTTTCAGTGAGAAATCGTTTGAAAAACGCCTTTATCGGGGCGGCTTGGCCCCACCCTGATGCAGACGTTTGTTTTTGTGCGTAAGGTTCGCTCATGCTGTTGTATAGTGGAAATCAGCATAATCTTCAGGATTAACCTGAGGCCCCTGCTGCCTTGACCGGCTTAAGCACCTCGGTGCAGAGAACCTGAAGCTTTTCCTGAATCGCCTTGAATTCTTCAATCCCCGTCCCGGTAATGCTGAATCCCTCGCCATGGGCAGTCAGGAAGTTCTCCTGGGAGAGCCGTTCCAGTTCCTGCTTCACTTCACGTTCCGCCACCCGGTACCCCAAATTCTCGAGTTCAGGCTGCATTTCTGATACTGTAAGGTCCCTCTCATGTGCAAAATAAAGCATATGGATCCCTACGAACAAGTTCTGTACATCGGCGCGCATATTCCCACTCCTTCCGGCCAAAAGCCTCCAGTTTTAGTAAATTCAATCACTGCTTATTCTTATAAAAACATTACCCTAGTGATGGCTTGTGGAAACACGGGGGACTGTTACGGTAAGGGTGTGAGCTCTGCAATCTGCATAAATCCGGTAATGCTTGACGTATTGAACGTTGCTGTACTATGTTGTTAGTTACAGTTATGGATTCATACTGACTCAAGGTACAGGAAGGTGATGCTTCATGTTTCAGGCTATGCCCTACGACGGAACGCGCAGCGAGCGCTTTGAAGCGGTTCTATCCCAGCTGGGAGCGCTGATGGAAGGGGAGCCAAATGCCGTTGCCAATCTGGCGAATGCCTCGGCACTGCTTAAGTTCTCTCTACCGGATACCAATTGGGCCGGTTTCTATTTATTTGACGGCAAGGAGCTTGTGCTTGGACCCTTTCAGGGACTGCCTGCCTGTATCCGTATCCCAATGGGCCGCGGAGTTTGCGGAACGGCCGCAAGCGAACGCCGGACGCTCGTCGTGGATGATGTTCATGCCTTCCCGGGACATATTGCCTGTGATGCCGCTTCGAACAGCGAAATCGTCGTGCCGCTGATTAAGGAGGACCGGCTGCTGGGTGTGCTGGATATCGACAGCCCGCTCAAGCACCGCTTCGATGATGAGGAACGCCGCTTCCTGGAGCGGTTCGCGGCTATGGTTTCGGACGTAATCTAATTTTCCCGGCTGCATGTAAAAGGCCGCCACATTCGCAGGAGTTTCTGCGTTTGTGACGGCCTTTTTGCTGTTGATCATTCTTATGCTGAGGACAACGCCCGATTACTGCCGGACCGGACTAATATTCCAGATTTCGGAGGCGTAGCGGCTGATCGTGTTGTCACTGGAAAATTTGCCGGAGTGGCCGATGTTGATAATCGACTTTTTCAGCCATTCCTTCTGGTTGCGGTAGGCGAGATCGATTTTGACATGGGTCTCCACATAGCCGGCAAAATCCTTAAGCACAAAAAATTCATCATTATTGTCGAGCAATGACTGATAGAGCGAATCGAACTCCTGGGTATGGCAGCAGATTGGCCCCGGTGTGATGAGCTGATCCAGCACTTCCTTGACTCGTCCATCGCCATTATAGATATCACGGGAATGATAGCCCCCATACTGGTAGTAATCAAGCACCTGTTCTGCCCGCAGTCCGAACAGGAACATGTTGTTGTCACCCAGCATTTCGTGCATTTCCACGTTGGCCCCGTCCATTGTGCCGATGGTCAGCGCACCGTTCATCATAAACTTCATGTTGCCGGTGCCGGAAGCCTCCTTGCTTGCTGTAGAGATTTGTTCGCTTACATCAGCAGCGGGAATAATCTTCTCCGCCAAAGAGACCGAATAATTCTCCAGGAAAAAGATGCGGATCTTGCCTTTGATGTCCGGATCCTTGTTGACGACATCAGCCACAGTATTAATCAGTTTAATAATCCGTTTGGCCAAATGATAGCTGGGTGCGGCCTTGGCCCCGAATATAAAGGTGCGCGGCACCATGTCCATAGAAGGATTGTCTTTAAGCTGATTATACATATGCATAATATGCAGGATGTTCAGCAACTGGCGTTTGTAGGCATGCAGCCGTTTGACCTGTACATCGAAGATGGAATCCGGGTCTACCTGCACTCCATGCTTCTTGCCGATGTATTCCGCCAGGCGCTGCTTGTTGCGGCGTTTGATGCCGGCCACCTGTTCCTGGAATGAAGCATCCTCACAATATTTAATTAGCCCGATCATCTCCTGCGGATGGTGAATCCAGCGTGTGCCAATGGAATCATTGATCAGTCCGGCCAGCTCGGGATTGGCATGCAGCAGCCAGCGGCGGTGCGTGATGCCGTTCGTCTTGTTATTGAAACGGTGCGGATACATCTCATTGAACAGCCGCATCTCGCGTTTCTGCAAAATCTCCGTATGCAGCGCAGCCACTCCATTCACGCTATGGCTGGCTACTATTGCCAGATGGGCCATCCGCACCTGATCATCATGAATAATTGCCATCTGATTGATCCGGTCCTGATCGCCGGGATATTTGCTCATCAGCTCGCCGCAGAACCGGGCATTGATTTCCTCAATAATGAGGAAAATACGCGGCAGCAGCTCCCGGACCATCCCCATCGGCCATTTCTCCAGCGCCTCGCTGAGAATGGTATGGTTGGTATAAGACACCATCCGTGTCGTCATGCTCCAGGCCTGATTCCAGCTGATGCCGTGTTCATCCATCAGAATCCGCATCAGCTCCGGGATAACCAGCGTTGGATGCGTATCATTGATGTGCAGAGCCACTTTGTCCGGGAGCAGTTCAATCGGCAGGCCCGTCTTGCTGTACGTCCGCAGAATGCTCTGCAGACCTGCGCTGCACAAGAAATACTGCTGCTTCAGACGGAGCAGCTTGCCTTCATACTGTGAATCATCCGGGTACAGGAATTCCGAAATCGATTCCACCGAACGTTTGTATTCCAGAAACTTGTGATAATCCGTTCCAGCCAGGGAGCCGGTTATTCTCGAAGACGGGTTGATCGATTCGGCACTCCAGTTCCGCAGTGTATTCACATGCTTGCGGTCCGCGCCAATAATCGGAATATCATAAGGAACCGCCCGCACCGCTTCATAATCCTTATGCTCGAAGGCCAGTTCACCGTTCTCCTCACGGGTCTCCACATGTCCCCAGAACCGCACATCCACCTGCTTGTCTTCCCGGCGCAATTCCCACACATTATCGTTCTGCAGCCAATAATCGGGCAGCTCCACCTGATATCCGTCAACAATCTTTTGCTCAAACAGGCCGTATTTATAACGGATGCCGCAGCCATGCCCTGCATACTGCAGGGAGGCCAGCGAATCCATGAAGCAGGCGGCCAAACGCCCCAGACCTCCGTTACCTAGGCCTGCATCTGCTTCTTCCTCTTCAATATCCTGAAGACAAAAGCCCAGTTCTGCAAGTCCTTCGCGTACTACCTCCAGCACGCCCATGTTGAGCAGATTATTGCCCAGAAGCCTGCCAATCAGAAATTCCATGGAAAAATAGTAGACCTGCTTTTCCTTATCAACCTTATACTTCTGGTTGGTATCTGCCCAGTTTTTGCCTGCATTCTCACGGATCATATTGCCGATGATGTTATACACATCAGCATTCGAAGCTTCTTCAAGCGGCTTGCCCAATTTCCTGATGAGTGCCTCGCGGAACGCTTGTTTAAAGGTTTCTTTATCGTTGAACAACAGCGGGTTCCTCCTGACAGATCCTTATTTTTGTGAATGCATATTTATGAAAACTCAGGATCAGCTGAACGGGGTGTTGCCCGGTTCAACTGATCCTGAGGTTAAATTTTGCTGCTCTTGGCTATAACAAATGGACGTTTGTTATCTCCGACCAGAATCCGGTCTCTGCTTAAGTGTACATCTTTATCCATAATGACATTTTCAATCACGGCATTTTCTTCAATTATACATTTCTGCATGATGACAGAATTGATGATTCGGGCGCCTTCTTTGATCTGCACACCCCGGAAGATCACGCTGTTCTCCACGGTTCCGGCAATGATACAGCCGTTGGCCACCAGGGAGTTGCTGACCTCTGCGCTGTCCAGATAACGGGTTGGCGCTTCATATTTAATCTTAGTCTGCACCGGATTCTCCTTGAACAGGCTGAAATAATTGTCCTGGCGGAGCAGCTCCAGACTATTTTTGTAATAGCTTTCCAGCGAATTGATCACTGCATGATAACCTTTGTACTCGTAGGCGGCAATTTTGAATTTGTGCCGGTTCTTCTGGATCACATCGCGGAAGAAGAAACTCTCGCCATGGGCGATGCAATGTTCTACCTGCTCCAGGAACATTTTTTTCTCCATGATAAAGATATCCAGATACACATTGTGATGGTCCTTCTCATGATGAATATTCGTAACCGCATTCTCTTCGTCTACCTCAACACGCAAGCAGGGATCATGCTCAGGCTGGAGCTGGTCTATCGTTTTGTAGACAAGCGTTACATCCGCACCCTTCTCCAGATGGTATTGAAACACCTCCTGGAAATCCACAGTGTTGATATGCTGACTGCCGGAGAACACAATATATTTGGCCGAGGCCCGTTTGAAGAAATCCAGATTGTTATGATAATGCTGCAAATCCCCAAGCGAGGTGTCTGTCGGATCATTCCAGTCGGGCGGCAGAATAAACAGTCCTCCGTGCTTACGGTTCATATCCCAGGACTTGCCGTCGCCGAGATGGTCCATCAGCGAACGGTATTTACGGCGGACAAACAGTCCAACGCTTTCCAGCTCTGCCCGCATCATATTGGAAAGAACGAAATCGATCAGCCGGTAGCGGCTGGCAAAAGGCACGGCAGCACCGCAGCGGAAATAGGTCAACTCATTTAATTTATCCAGTTCATGATCAAGATTGATTACGCCCATAAGCTTTTTCATCCCGGTTCACCGTCCTCTAATGGTTATATGGTTTTGGCTGCAACTGATTTACGTTTCTTGCTCCGATTATCGATCAGCAGGATTTCGTCCTCATTCTCCCGATCGACTCCGATCTCCATATAATCCTCGATTACCGTATTTTCGCTGATGATAGCCTTATGGATCCGTACATTCTTGCCGATCTTGACCTTGGGCATAATGACGGAGTCGGTAATGACGCTGCCTTCTCCCACTTCCACACCGTAAAAGAGCACCGAATGCTTCACCTCTCCGTACACGATGCAGCCCTCATTAATAATGCAGCTCGATACCTTCGCTCCAGGAGCTACATATTGTGCCGGCTGATTCGGATTGCGGGTGAAAATGCGCCAATTGGGATCATTCAGATTCAGCGGCGGATGATCGCTTAACAAATCCATATTGGCCTCCCACAGGCTGGCCACTGTACCTACATCTCTCCAGTAGCCTTCAAATGGATAGGCAAAAAGGGATTTGTCGTCCTCCAGCATCAGAGGAATAATATCTTTGCCGAAATCATGGGAGGAGTCTGCATTCTCCCCGTCTTCCAGCAGATGCTTGCGGAGAACCTCCCATTTGAATATATAAACGCCCATCGACGCCAGCGTGCTCTTCGGCTTCACCGGCTTCTCGTCAAACTCATAAATTTTCAGATCTTCATCTGTGTTGAGAATGCCAAAGCGGCTGGCCTCCTCAAGCGGAACATCAATAACCGAGATGGTGCAGTCGGCGTTTCTAGATTTGTGGTATTGCAGCATAGCATTGTAATCCATTTTGTAAATATGGTCGCCGGAAAGTATAAGCACATGCTCCGGATCAAATTGATCAACAAATTTCAGATTGCGGTAAATTGCATCAGCCGTTCCCCGGTACCAGCTGCTTCCATTCTCCCGTTCATGCGGCGGCAATACAAATACACCGCCATCCTTACGGTTCAAATCCCAGTCACTTCCTACCCCAATGTATGAATGCAGTACAAGCGGCTCATATTGAGTGAGCACACCAACTGTATCAATACCTGAATTGGAGCAATTGCTTAAGGGGAAGTCGATGATTCTGTAAGTTCCCCCAAAATAAACAGCGGGCTTGGCAAGCGTTTTGGTCAATCCCTTCAACCTTTTCCCTTGGCCTCCCGCCAATAGCATGGCTACCATTTCTTTTTTCTTCATGGAAGAGCCTCCTTGACTTATGGGTAGTAAAGCATGTAATAAATAAGGTTGAATGAAGTTTGGTGGTGCGAAATAGACCCAAGATAGAATTCAAAAAGAAGTGAACCAGCAAGAAGTAAAATGAAAGAAATGTGCTTGATAGGAAATTTGGATAAGGTTAACAAACGGGGGGACACCTGATATCGGGACAAGTTGCCGGATTCATGAGAAAAGCTCTCCAAAAACCGGGTTTGTATCCTTATTGTAAAGTGTTCTAGAGTCGCCGTCAAAACCCTTTATTGAATTCCAAAAACCTTAAATTGTAATTACATTCCTTATTAATAACATTTATATTTCATATAATTAGATTAACCAGAATGATTAACCATGAACTAAAATTCTATTCTGATATTGAACTTAAGCAGGCGCTTCTTTCAGCAAACGTTCAACGTAATGTGTCATAATGAACTATCTTTTACTGTAAACGGAGGTACTACTCATGAAAGCTGCCCAAGGCGTGCGACTACTGCTCGTAGATGACGAGCCTCATATCCTGCAGTTTCTGGAACTGGGTCTGATGAACGAAGGATTTGAAGTAATGACTGCACCTGACGGTGTCAGCGCGATCGCAATTGCTGCCGATTTCAGACCGCATGTGGCCATTCTGGATGTGATGATGCCGGGCATGGACGGCTTTGAGGTCTGCCGTTACCTGCGTTCAGAAGAAGCGGAGATTGCGGTCATCATGCTGACTGCAAAAGACGAAGTGGACGACCGGGTCAAGGGCCTGTCCATCGGGGCTGACGACTATATGGTCAAGCCGTTCAGCTTCGACGAGCTGCTGGCCCGGATCCAGGCCCGGCTGCGCAATCAGTTCCCGGGATTGCTTGGGGAAGTGCGCTGCGGCCCCTTCCGGGTTGACGGCCGCCGCAAGGAAATCCGCCACAAGGAAGAGGTTCTGGAGCTGTCCCCTACCGAATATGAGCTGCTGCAATACCTGGTCATCAATCATGGCCTGGTACTGAGCAAGCCGATGATTCTGGACAAGGTATGGGGATATGATTTTGGCGGAGAGGAAAATATCGTGGAGGTCTATATCCGTTCTCTCCGCGAGAAGCTTGGCGATAAAGAGCATAAGATTATCCGCACGCTGCGCGGCGCAGGATACCGCGTGGACCTGGTATGATTGCCCGCCTCTCGGGCTTCATCAGCAGGCTCCCGTCTCCGCGTTCCCTGCGCAAGCAGCTGCTGGCCATCTCGCTCATCATTTTGTCCGTGCTGCTGCTGCTGATCGGTGTGCTGCAGTATGTGCTGATGCGGAACTTCATCTACACCAACCGGGCGGAATCCATGGAAACGCAGCTGCGGTCCGTGCCGCGTGAGTTCTATTTTACGTTTCTCAATTCCGGGAACAGTACTCCGGCTGACCTGAGTATTTCAGGCGCTTCAGACCCTTCTTGGACAACAGGCACACCCGGGATGGTTAAGCCGGAACTGCCTGGTGCCAGCCCCGCCACGAGCGGCGGTAACGCAGCACCCGGGGAGAACCAGAACACCAGCCCGGACGGGCAGCGGATGGGCGGTGACAGGCGTCCTCTCCTGCTGGATGCCCATACAACTATCGCCATTTACAGCCCGGACGGCACCTTCAAGGATTTCCAGGAGGATACGCTTTCCGATTCTGCTGCTCCAAGAATGACGAACAAAGAGTATGATGAGCTGCTCAAACATACTACGGACAAGCAAACGGGTGAATACCGGCTGATAACCGCTGAGGATGGCAGTGAACACCTGGCCGTGTTCATGAATCTGCGCAAGCCGGGTGCACCCAAAATGCTGCTGCAAATGAGCGTAGCCACCGGCCCGCTGAGAGATGTAATCATGCAGCAGCTGATGATCTTCGCCGGCTTGGCGGTAATTGCTTTGCTGGCCGGGCTGTTCCTGTATTTGCCTGCACTGCGCAAAACACTGGTTCCCTTATCCAATATGGGCGAAGCCGCGCAAATCATCGACGCAGGCAATTTGGACGTACGCTTCCCCGTCAACCAGGGACAGACAGAAATCGACAAGCTGTCCCAGTCCTTCAACGGGATGCTGGAGCGTCTGGAAATTTCGTTCCATAATGAACGTGAAGCCAAGGAACAGATGCGGCGTTTCGCCGCCGATGCTTCCCATGAGCTGCGTACTCCCCTCACTTCGATTCACGGCTTCCTGGAGGTGCTGCTGCGGGGAGCTGCGGATAATAAAGACCAGCTTTACGGCGCACTGAACAGCATGCACGGTGAATCCAAACGGATTAATAAGCTGGTCGAAGACCTGCTCCTGCTGGCCCGTATGGACGGCGCGCCTCAGCTAAGGGTCAAGAACCTGCTGCTGGGTGAAGTCATCGATGAAATGCAGCCGCAGCTCCTGGTGCTGGCCGCGAACCGCAAGGTCAACTTCGATATTTCTTACGGCATCCGCGGCATGTATGATCCCGACAAAATCAAACAGGTCATTCTCAACTTGTTCCACAATGCCGTGCAGCATACGGATGCCGACCAGGGGACGATCCATATCTCCCTGCACGCCCGGGACACCGAAGCAACGCTGACTGTCAGGGACAACGGCTCCGGCATCTCTGCTGATCATCTTCCCCATGTGTTCGACCGCTTCTACCGCAGCGATTCCTCGCGCACGCGCAAATACGGCGGTTCTGGCCTTGGATTGTCCATTACAAAGTCTATTGTGGATGCACATAACGGGAACATCAGCGTGAAGAGTACTCTCGGTGGAGGCACTGTCTTTAAAGTCTCTCTTCCATGCTTGCTGGATTAGCTTATGTAGTGTAATTAACGTTATAATAGTGTGTGAAAAGGATGCTAGGCTCACAAAACTTAAGCCTATGCTTTCGAAGTGAGTTTTGTATGAAGTCGATTCAAGGATGCTAGGCTCACAAAACTTAAGCTTATGCTTTCGAAGTGAGTTTTGTACGAAGTCGATTCAAGGATGCTAGGCTCACAAAACTTTTAGGAGGTCGAATTCATGTACGAAATCGCCGTGATCGGAGCCGGGCCAGCCGGTGCCAGTGCAGCCCTCTTCGCCGCCAAAGCGGGCAAAAAAACGCTGCTGATTGACAATGACAAAGGAATGACCCGCAGAGGGTGGTATGAGAATTTCTATGGAATCTCCGAAATCGGCGGTCCTGACCTCGTGGAAACCGGACACAAGCAAGCCGTCAAATTCGGGGCGGAATTAGTGGCTGATCAAGCTGTCGGTCTTACCGCCGGCAGTGAAGGTTTTGTCATTGAAAGCGAGAGCGGTGCCACTTATGAAGCGAAACATGTGATTCTGGCTACAGGCGTCCTGACCGATTTGGCTGCTAAAGCCGGTGTGGAAACCAAGGATGGCACGGAGCCAAGAATCAAGACCGTGGTAGCCGTCAACGCCGAAGGCAAAACAAATGTCGAAGGCATCTGGGCCGCCGGAACCGTTGCCGGAGTAAGCGTGCACGCTATTATTACCGCAGGTGACGGCGCGAAGGTCGCCATTAATGTCATCAGCGAATTGAACGGTGCAAGATATGTCGATCACGATCTGCTGAAGGCATAATTATATTCATACGAGAGGGACTCCGGGCGGATACTTCGCTTCAAGAGTCCCTCTCGTAGCTGGATTGAGGCCAGCCGCGATTGCGGTTGGCCTTTTTCAAAATATAAGAATTTATATGTTTCACACGATAACTTATCCTTCTATTTCTCGCTGAAACGGTACCGTCCTTAAAAAAGGACGGCAAAGCCGTTTCCACTTGTCCGATAATTGCAGTTTGTACAGCTATTCCCCCACGTTTAGCGGCCTACGAAGAGGTAGTTGTACTCCGTACATTTATTTTCACGAAATTCCACTGAACCGCCACGGTTCACTATTTTTAATTGTACCCAATACACTTATACTCTAGAATCGGCCCTTAACGCACCCAATAGCTGTAGTAAATACAACTACGTTCACTCAAGCGTTCAAATAATAATCTTCATGCGGATCACCTCCCCGTTCACTGCACTGCGGCGTGATAACAGGGGGAACAACTCCACTTTTCTTTAGCAGCAAAGGGCACACGTGAAAACTCTAAATTTGTAACATGTACAGTTTCGATTTGCGGGCCTGCACAAAAGGCTGCTCCAAATTATGATGGCTGTACGCCAATCATTATCCGGAACAGCCTATTAAGTTTACACTGGGTCTGGCTGATGTTTGCCCCGGCTTCAGCATCAAAGGATGCAGCTGCTTCTGCCTGCTGCCGTACTCCCCAATACAGCCTGAGCTTCCTCTCTGCCCTCCAGGCTGCCGAGCAGCTTGCGTAAATACGGCAGGAGCTGCGGCCGCAACGCTTCCCTCTGCAGCCCTATTTCCAGCGTGGCCTGAATGTACCCGAACTTGTCGCCAATATCATAACGTTTGCCCTGCAGATCCAGGGCCAGCAGCCCTTCATTCCGGCACACTTCATGCAAAGCATCCGTCAGTTGATATTCACCGCCAGCTCCGCGCTCAAGTCTAGCCAGCACCGAAAAGATCGAAGGCTGCAAAATGTACCGGCCCATAATCGCATATTCCGAAGGCGCAGCCTGCGGCACAGGCTTCTCCACCAGTCCGCTTACGGCATGTACACCGTCTATGGAACCTCCTGAAGCAATGATCCCGTATTTACTGACTTCCTGCCTTGGCACCCTTTGAACACCGACAATCGTCTTCTCCGCCTGCTCATACAGCCTCATCATCTGCGAGAGCGCCGGGGGCTCGGACACCATAATGTCATCACCGAGCAGCACCGCGAACGGCTCTTCTCCGATAAATTGCTCTGCACAATGAATGGCATGACCCAGCCCCAGCGGTTCTTTTTGCCGGATGTAATGAATGCTTGCCAGCTCGCTGATTCCCTGCACCTCGCAGAGCAGGTCCAGTTTTCCTTTCTCCAGCAAGGTCTGCTCCAGCTCCACCGATTTGTCAAAATGATCCTCGATCGATTTTTTGTTGCGGCCGGTTACGATAATAATACTCTCAATACCGGAGCGACCGCTTCCTCTACGATGTATTGAATCGCCGGCTTATCCACAATGGGCAGCATTTCCTTCGGCTGGGCCTTGGTAGCCGGCAGGAAGCGCGTGCCCAGACCGGCGGCGGGAATCACAGCTTTTCTGATTTTCACGTTGGATCGCTCCCTTCGTTATTTGTTAAGCGGAGCCATTCTGCGCTCCCGCACATCCTGCTGCTTTTTGCCGCCATAGAACTCCTGGACGATATAGAGTGGACGGCCCTTGGACTCATCATAAATCCGGCCGACATATTCACCGAGAATGCCCAGCATAATAAGCACGAATCCGTTGAAGGTCAAGGTAATGCCGATCATCGACGCCCAGCCCTTAACGGCCTCGTCCGTAAAGAGCACCAGGTACAGCACATACATAAGGTAGAGAAACCCGGATGCGGACAGCAACGCTCCCAAGTAGCCCGCCAGCTTCAGCGGTTTGTAGGAAAAGGATGTGATGCCGTCCAGAGACAGCTTGAGCATCCGCTTGAGGGGATATTTGGTTTCTCCCGCGAGCCGTTCATCGCGTTCATATTCGATAGCCTTCTGGCGAAAACCTACCCAACTGACGAGGCCGCGTACAAAACGGTTTTTCTCCGGCAGACGTTTCAGCTCATCGCAGACCTTGCGGTCAATGAGCCGGAAATCTCCGGTATCCACCGGGATCGAGATGTCCGTTGAGTAGCGCAGCACTCTGTAAAAGGCGCTTGCCGTCCACTTTTTGAACAAGGACTCGCCGCGGCGTTTAATCCGCTTGGCGTATACAACCTCATAACCTTGCTTCCACTCTGTAATCATGTCCAGAATCAGCTCCGGCGGGTCCTGCAAATCGGCGTCGATAATGACCACCGCATCACCCAGTGCATAATCCATACCCGCGGTTATCGCGATCTGATGCCCGAAATTCCGCGAAAGGTCGATCAGCTTCACACTTTCATCCCAGTAGCTGTATTCTTCAATCATTTGTGCACAGTTGTCAGTACTGCCGTCATTGACGAAGAGCAGTTCATACGGCTCGCCTGTCGTTCCCATCACTTTTTTGATCCGGCGGTATGTCTCCTGAATCACTGCCTCTTCATTAAACATCGGTATAATTATGGAATAGCGCACGTTGTAGCCCATGAGCAGCTCCTCCTCAAATTGTAGTGATGAAGCGCGCCGGACAAGTAATGCGGCGCGCTTCATGTATATCCGGCAACAGAATTAGTCCAGGGTAATCTCGTACAAGGTTCCGCCATTGCTGTCTGTCACTGTACCTTGCCAATCGGCTGAAGGCACCTCTGTACCATTCTCGGTAATCCAGCTCGTGATTTCGGAATTGCCGCCGCGTCCGCCGCCCATACCGCCGCTGGTAACAAGGAAGTATTTCACTTTGCCGCTCTCTACCAGCGCCTTCAGAGTGTCGGTCGTATAAGGCACATCGGAACTGTTGAACCCATTCAGGATCACAACCGATTCACCTTCGTCGATAATGTAAGGGCCTGCCGTTCCGTAATCCATAGCGGCGAACAGATACTTCTCGCCGGTATTATGCTCCTTCAGGTAGGCCAGCAGAGTCTCGTTCACACCGGAGGTACTGTTTCTGCCGCCTCCGCCTCCAGCTCCAGCTCCATCTGGGCCCATGCCTCCGCCTCCGCGGCTTTCGCTGCTGTCAGGTCCTGCTGCCGGGGTCATGCTGTTCAAGCCATAGGTGATCGGTGTAAATGCCCAGTAGAGCGGTCCGATCAACAGTACAAGCAGTCCGGCGATGGCTGCAGCTTGTGCAAATGGCTTTTTGTTATCTTTAACTATTCGAAGAATTAAGAGCAGAAGGGCGGCAATCATTCCTGCTGCCAGAACCCCTATCGCCCAACCCTTGCCGATGGTATCGTCATAAGGATGAATAATGTACCATTCAAAAGCTGCTGTTGTGAGAACTGCCGGCGGCAGCAGCCAGGAAAGCCAGGTTGAACGTTCCTTATAATAGCTCCAGAGCTGGGACCAGCCTGCTCCAGCCAGCGCTGCAATCGGCGGTGCCATCATAATCAGGTAATATTGATGGAAGAATCCGGCGATGCTGAAGAATCCCATGACCGGCACCAGCCAAGCCAGCCAGAACAGTGCTTCCTTATGCTTCTGCGTAAAGTTTGTTCTGCGCAGGCTGGTAAAGATACCGATGCACCCGAACAATACGAATGGCAGCAGCCAGCTGGCTTGACCGGACAGAGCAGATTGGAACAGCCGCAGGGGACCGGCTGTCCCCGTATTGAACATTCCGCCACCCCCGCCGTTCATGCCGCCGCGATTGCCTTGGCTCCCGTCGCCGCCGAACTGCCGTCCTCCATCATCCGTTCGACCTCCCGGTGCCTGCCCCGGCATTCCGCCATCCTCGGAGGATTGGCCTCCGGTGGCAGAGCCGTCGGTTTGGCCCGGAGGTGTTCCCCGGCCGTCACTTCGTTCGCCATCAGCTCCATTCATCCCCGGCATCTCGCCATTTAACGCCGGCATCCCACCGTTCATTGCCGGCATCTCACCGCCACTGCCGAACATTCCGCCGCCATTGGCTGGCATTCCACCGCTGCCCCCGCCGCCAGTACTGCGGTCACCAGTTAAACGGGATACCCCGTTATATCCAAAGGCCAGATTTAATACAGAGTTGGTGCCGCTGCTGCCCATATAGGGACGTTTGCTCGCTGGAATGGAATCGACAATGACGGCCCAGGAGAGCGAAACCGCCAGCAGTACTGCGGTGCAGGCTGCCAACACCCCGGTTTTTTTCTTCCAGTTCACTTTGCCGGCTAGAATATAAAAGAGATAAAATGCCGGTAAAACCATATATGCCTGCAGCATCTTCTCATTGAAGGCAACTCCGATTAGCCCAAATGCAGCGAGAAGACTGCCGATTCTATTCGTCTTTGTTCCTTTGAACAGAAACCATGCTGCCAGCAGCAGCGTGAACACCAGCATGGCATCAATATTGTTCGTCCGGCTGACAGCAGCGGCTACCGGTGTGGAAGCCATGGCCAGTGCCGCTAACCGCGCCGCGGTTCTGCCGAAGGTTGGCTTGACCATCAGGTATACGAGAAGCACTGATCCTACCCCGCCAAGTGCCTGAGGCAGGATGACGCTCCAGCCATGCAGCCCGAAGATCAGGGCGCTGACCGTCTGAATCCAGAATGTAACCGGCGGCTTATCCACCGTTACTGAACCTGCAGAGTCAAGCGATGCGAAGAAGAAATTGTGAAAGCTCTGCATCATGCTGCCCACCGCAGTGGTATAGTACGTATTTACATATTGATCATTCCAGATTCCATAGCCGTACAGAAACGCTGCAAGCAGCAAGATGCACAGCAGCACAACATCTGAACCCAGCTTCTTAAGCAGTCTCATCTCTCTCCACTCCCATTCCTCTATAACTCAATCATTCCGGCAGTGCTCTGCCCCCCGGCCCAATCTTTGATTAGCTGTATTATTGCATCCGTACCTTAACTCATAATGAAATGTGGCTGAATGTTTGCTGAAAGCTAGGAGAGCGGCATAGCCTTCCAAATAACACAGGCTTCCGGGTGCTGGCGGTACTTGGTATCGCGCCGAAGGATTCTTTTCTGCGAGTAATACAAGGAAGATTCAGAGGGGAAACCTATCAAGACATCAAAAAAAAGCCCCGGAATCCAGGGCTTCGTTTAAAGACTGCTATGTACATAAATGCAGCAGATTGCATAAACCGCAAAACCATAATTACGTGATTTGCATTCTAAACCGAACGTCCTAATGCAGCCAGCTTGTTTACCGTATTCCAATTGCGGGCGGTAATAGGCGTCCCGAGAAGCTTGTCCAGCTGAACCTTAAACAGCGGCGATTGGCTTACACTCAACTCATACAGCGTGTACATCTCCTTGCCTGTTACCCGCACCTTATCCGCTCCATCCTCGTAGGGACGCAGCTTCTCCAGTGCCTCTGCCGTAGGTTCATCAGCCAGAAAGGAGACATACAGCCGCTTGAACTCGTCAGCTTCCGTAAGCTGAAAAGGGTTGCCCGCAATCGCTGCTTCCAGCTCTTCCAGACTGCGGATAATTACGGATACGTCAAAACCAAAGGTCTCCCGGATCTGCTCTCCGATCACTGCAGCAAGCTGGTGGCCTGAACCCTCCGTGCTTTCAAATACAACATTGCCGCTCTGGATATAGGTGCGGACATGCTCAAAGTGCAGTGCCTGGAACATGCTTTTCAAATCCTGCATTTTAATGATTTTGTTGCCGCCGACATTAATGCCGCGCAGCAGCGCAATATATGTAGTCATAACACACCTCTTCCCATAGGTAATTCAAATGGCCGAACTCTTGCTCAGACGTTTACGGATTTCCCGGACAAGCTGCTCCTTCTCCTGCACAGGAACACCCTCAACAAGGCGCGCCGCCGCTACGGGTAGAATCCAACTGTCTATTGCGGCATAGGATTGCCCCGACAATGCGAGGTATTCCCGGATATATCCTTTGGTAAGCCTTTGTCTCATAAAACCTATAACGAATTTCGCCAACTTAGAGGCTCCCGGAGGCATGGCGCCCATACTGAAGAGAAGCACCGAACGCGCCGCATCACCGGCAGGATTCCCCATGATACCGGTCATCCAGTCGATGATCCAGGCTTGTTCATTTATAAGCACATTGTCGGGGTGAAAGTCTCCATGGCACAGCTTATTCCCCTCCGGAAGTCCTTCCAGGTGGTCCAGCACCGCCGACTTCTCCTCCATGCTGAGCATGGGTGCTGCAATAATGCTTTTTCTCAGCTCCGCCTTTTGCCGGCCAAAGTCTTCTGTTCCCTCCAACTGATGCAGGTTATTATGCAGTCTAGCCATCTGTTTGGCATATTTGCCAAGCTGCCAGGGCTGTCCGCTGATCATCCTCAGCAGGGAGCGGCCCTGAATTTGCTGAAATACGATTCCTTTACGTCCGTCAATCCCGACAAGCTCCAGCGGCTCAGGAGTGCACAGACCCTGTTCAAATACATATTTACTGACCAGATATTCCCGTTCCACATACGGCTCGGGGATGTCCCCGTTGTAGAGTTTAATGATTCTTCCTTCGCCATGCTCCCACACCTCTGCCGTTCGCCCTTTTCCAACCAGCTTCCCCTGCATCTTATGTTACGCCTCCCGTTTATTCCAAATAGATACGTTCAAATCCAGCATCATTTGATACACTCCTTGAGATAGATTAGATGGCTATTCAATGCTACAATGTATCGCGGAAAAACTCATGATAGAAATTAATAATCACCAGAAGCACCGCCAGCGACTCATTGACGCTGCCTACCTCCAGCGCATGATTGGCATCGTCGATCCTGTATACCCTGATATTCTGCAGTCCGGTGATCTCGGCGGAATGCTGTTCATTGAACAGCGGATCGCTGCCGCCGTAGATCATGCTGCCCCGGCTCTGCTTTATCCAGGGGATGGAGTCTACAAGCGGTGTCAAATAAAGATGGGAGGTTTTCTGCTGAACACCCATTTCAGCCGCCACTCTTCCGGCTATGACCGTACCCATGCTTTTACTGATGAACAGCAGCTGTTCATATTCGGGAAGTGCAGGAAGCGCAGCAATCGCCGCCTTGCATTCCTCTATAACGATATCCATGTCTTCGCGCTTTAAGTCCGCCCGTGCACTCTGATAGCCGTACTCCAGCAGCAGCAGATCACAGCCATGTTCCCGGGCCACCTTGGCCGCATAATCGAGCAGCGAGCGCTCCACGGAATAATCCTTCCCCGGAAAGACGACAGCGAGTGCTTTCGCTTCGCCTTGGGCCACATATTTATGTCTGACTTCCCTGCCCCAATGTGAGGACATAACGATACGTGATACACTCATAATGCCTTCTCCTTCCCGTTATCCGTCATCAGCCGTTCTAAACGGATTTGAAATATTTAAAGAAATCAATCGTTTCCTGCAGATCAGCCTCGTCCTGATAAATGTCCATCATCCTGCCGAGTTCAAGCGCAAAATCAACATACCCGTTGGGCTTAGCCGTAAGAATATTTCCGTCCCTGATTACATTGACCTCGTCTGATGCTCCCGCGTCCGGCAATCCTTTGGAACTCTCCGCAGCTTCCCTGCCCTCCTGGTTGTCCACATAGGATCTGCCTTCCAGAACCCCGGCAGCTTTCAGCACCGTAACCCCGCCGCAAATGCCCGCGACCGGTTTACCTGAAGCGTTCATGCTGCGGATCAAGGCAAGCAGCCCCTCATTCGCAGCAAGCTCTTCCACTTCACCCCCAGGGATAACCAGCAGATCTATAGCGTTCACATCTATATTCCCGAGTACCGCTGACGGGTTAATCGAGAAGCCCTCACAGGAAATAACGGGCATACTGTTCAGCCCCAAGGTGTGGACCTCGCTCTGTGTCTTCATAAAATAAGCAGCCAAAACTACCTCAAACTGAACAAAGCTGTTATATACAAGTACATATGTATTCATCGTTAAGCCAACAGCCCCTTCCACCTTTACAGTCTCAAACATCCTATTCTCTATGACTATCATTATAGCTATCTTCCCTGCAGCTGGGAAATCACAAAAAAAGCCTGGCCCGGGAGGTGGTGGAGTTTAAGCTTCTCAGATCCGGCACTACGGCTGCGGGGCTGTCTGCCTGCGGCTCGCTTTTCTGGACATAAACTCGGCAACAATCCATAAGAGCAGCGGAATGGCCACCTGAAACGGCAGGGCATAAATTTTGTAGATATGATAGGCAAAGTATTGCATTTGAAGAATATCCTTGTAGATAAAGACAGACATGTAGACCATGATCAGGCCCATCTGCATCACAACGGAACGGTAGCTCTTCAGCTTGAACACTTTAGCTACTCCATTACTGGTTACATACAGACATAAACTCGTTTTAATGAACAGCGCGGTTACAAAAGTAATGGAGGAGGAACCTTCGATTCTGGTGAGAAAATCCCCCACATTAATTCTGCTCACCGCGACATAGGAGGGAAAATACAGGCTGGATAAAATCTCGGGACCCAGCACCAGCAAATTCCGCAAGGTAACGAAGATCATAATGATTCCTGCAATCAGCAGGCTGCTGAGCAGCACCCGAAACGCTGAACCTTTCTTCGGGAGCACACTAAACGCGCCGAGAAAAACAACAATTTCGCCAAACGGAAAGGTAAAGGAGCCTATTGCATCCGTAAAGACAGGTCCCCAGCCGCTTTCCAGCAGCGGTTTCAAATAATGGAACTCATACTTGGGAATGGAAAGCAGCTGTGCTAAGGCAGTCGCCAATATTGTAAACAGCAGCAGAAATTTGGCGCTTCTCCCAAGCACCTCAAGTCCCGCATTCACTACCCAAATGCAGAGGAGGCCGATGATCAGCATCGGTGCAAACATCGGTGTCGCGGTTAAGGCTACCGTCTTGCTGAATTCCCCGAAATTCCGCAGCACAAGCGATCCCAGATGCAATGAATACCAGATATACAGGCAGGAGAACAGCCTCCCGAGAATAGGGCCGAACACCGCATGCAGCATATCATACAGATCCTTGCCCGGAAACAACGCATGGAGCCTCGCGTAGAGGAGCATGAGCGGAACCGCGAGCACAATGGCAAAAATCAGCCCGATCCAGCTGCTGTTGCCGGATTGCCCCGAGACTCCCATGAACAGTGAACTGCCGATAATAAACAGGATCGCTATGCTAATCGACTGTCCCGCCGGTACGATTTCTTTGCTCATGTCTTCCCCTCCTTTCAGGAGTGCATTCTAGAACAGCTTTTTAATCAAATAAACGATCGGCTCTGAGGGACTGGGAATTCCCCAATGCATCGACAAGGCAAAAGCCAGGGAGAAGGAGATCAGGCACAGCGCGGAACAAACGTAAAAGTCCCGCTTCTTCCCTTGCTTGAGCAGACCATAGGGGTCAACCAGCACGACAATGGCATACATAAGCACTACATAAATGACCATGCTAATCCCCCAGCTTAATCGCCCGCGTTGTTTTGGCAGTGCTCTGAATAATCACCTTGGAGCTGACGTCCACATCCAGATTGACAAATTCATCCGGCCATTGCTCGCGGAGCCTGGTCCACGTCTTGGGCAGATTCTCATGAACAGCTTCACCAAAGCCAAAGATATCGGCATGGTATTCCTGCTGCACCTTATGGATTAAGGAGAGTATCTCCTTTTGCAATTCCTCGCCTGCGCGTTTTTCAATAGCCGCTATGTTCTCGTTGCTGGATAAACCCGCTGCAGTCATCACTTCGTCCAGCCCGGTATGCGTCACTGTATTGATCTGTATATGAACTTTACCATCTATCATTGCAGGTTTGACTTTCGTCCTGCTTGATAATATTTCAAGGGAATAAGCGGGAGTCCCCTGCGCATTATTCACCTCCAGTACACCACCTTTTATATCATTTTTGGCGAAAAGCATGCTTTTTGCCTCTTTCCCGGTCAATTTCCCGACCATTTTATCCTTTACAAATACTGCTGCTCCATCCACACGCTCATTTTTCTGCCCGTTCTCCTCATTGATATACACCAGCGGTGCGACGGCATTATAACCTGAGGTCTCCAGCTTGTCGATGAAATCCCAGATTTCCACAACCGGAGCGCTGCTGACATACTTCTCATCACGCATCATCTGTGCCAGTTCAAAGGACATAATCGCTTCTGTTTTACTGTTCTGGTTAACTACATCCCGTGCATTTTTCTGTTCTGATACAAAAATAAAGACATCGGATCGGGTCTCTGTATCCCTGCTGTACCAGTCTATTGCTTTGATCAAGCCTTCCCGGGCAACCTCTTCACTGAAAATAATCACCTTGGCGTGACTCCAGAAGAGCTTCTTGCCGGTCATCGATATCATGTCGCGGGCGATTTCAAATATAGTATCTCCTGTAAAACTAAGCGTCTTGAAGCCTGCCTGATTCTCCTGAAGTCCACCCTGGGTGTCCACCATTTCCACTGTCATCTGCAGCTTGCCGTCCGCCTTGTTCCTGTCGATGGCTACGCCGGCCACGATGGACATATCATCCACCTCGGAATAATTCCAGCAGCCGGAGATGACAAACAGCAGCACTGCGGAGAGCAGCGCAGACAGTATTTTTTGTCCCCTGTTCATAACCGCTTAACCGGTTTCTTGGGCGGCTTCCGCTTCATGTTGCGCGCCCCGATGATCGCCGGACGCAGATACATGTCCCACCAAGGTGCACGGATGGCGGTATCCTTGATATCCTGCGGCCGGATCGAGCCCACCCCGAGCATATAGGGAACTCCGAAGGAGCGCAGGCTCATCAAATGGATGACCAAACCGAGCAAGCCGAAGAAATAGCCGTAGATTCCAAAAAAGAAACTCATCAGCAGCAAAAGGATCCGTACTACAATTAACGGTCCGGTGAGCCGGGGATTCAGCAGGGTAGTAATCCCGGTAAGACCCACAACAATGACCATCGGGGCACTGACGATCCGTGCATCCACCGCAGCCTGGCCCAGCACCAGCGCGCCTACAATGCTGACCGCCTGGCCAATGGAATTGGGAATCCGCGCCCCCGCTTCACGCAGAATCTCAAAGATGGTCAGCATAAGAATTGCCTCGACTACTGTGGGAAAGGGAACCGATAATCGTGCCGTGGCAATGCTTAGCAGCAGTAATGTAGGAACCATCTCCTGGCTGTAAGTAACAAGTGCGACATAAAGCGCAGGAATACTGATGGACATGAAGGCTCCCATCACTCTGAGCACACGGTTGAAAGTAGCGAACATATAACCGATATAATAATCCTCACTGGCCTGAAAATTCTCCACAAAAACATAGGGCAGCGTCAGAACAAACGGACTTCCTTCAATCAGCAGGGCAATTCTGCCCTCCATGATTTTGCCCACTACCGAATCCGGCCGTTCCGTACTGCCGATCATCTCAAAAGGCGAATAAGGTTCATCACGGATCAGCTCGGCCAGATAGCCGGTATCCAGCAAATGGTCGAGCTGTACCCTTGCAAGCCTTCCATGCAGCTCCTTGAGAATATCCGGTGAAGCAAGGCTTTCCATATAGCAGATACAGGCCTGGGTTTTTGACCGGGTACCGATGTCGGTAAATACAAACTTCAAATCGGAATTCTGCACTCTGCGGCGGATCAGCGTCAGGTTGGTCATCAGCGATTCATTGAAGCCTTCCCTTGGGCCCCGGACCGCTTTGTCGGTCGTAGGTTCTTCAATGGCGCGGGTCTGCCAGCCTTGGGCATTAATATTCAGCGCACCGGCGTATCCGTCCAGCAGAAATACCGTTTTCCCTCCCACTATGGCCCCTATTAATTCATCCAAATCCGTAGAGACCATAATGTCACTGATATTGATAATCTGAAGGCGGATAAGTTCCATAAGCTCTGCCGGGGTTCCCAGATCCTTGTCCAGGAATTCGTAGGTCATCAGCGGTTTGGTAATGCCATTCTGAATCAAATTCCGGTCGATCATCCCATCCACATAAATCAGGCCACAGCGGATCCGCGTGTTATGTGTATTCTCAATTATCCGTACTCTCAGTGTCCCGTCGTTGCTGAAGATACGCCGGAATAGAGCCACCGTCTCATCCAATGAGGGACTGAGCGGCCGGGAAGAAGATATTTTGCCGGAAGAACGGTCGCTTGTTTCCACAGCCTCTGTATTCTTCACAGTATTCACTCCCGTCACTATTCTTTTGATCTGATTATCCCCCGACACTCTAACTCCTATTCCCCAACTTTTTGCTGTAGAGGAAATTATGAGCTTGCCTCTCACAAGTGGAAACGGCTTCGCCGTCCTCAAAAGGACGGTATCCGTTTCAGCGAGAAATAGAAGGATAATTTATAGCGTGAAGCATATAAATTCTTATATTTGCACAAAAAAGAAGCCGCGGCTGCGGCTCCTTCTGAAAAAGTGTGTTATGTACTTAATTGATAAATGTGTTGTGTACTCTGCGCGACCGTATAAAGTAAGGAATCCATATGATGAGCGGAACCAGGCTTCTGGCAATACTTTGCACGTCCGGATCCTCTCCGAACTCGGCAAGCAGCGGAATATTGGTGAGCAGCACGTAATCAACGATATGAAACAGCGTATTGGCGGCATAAAAAAGGATTATCCAGCGCGGAAAAGAAGCTTTCTTGCGGTACATCAACACGACCAGAAAAGCTGCAAACAAAAGAAAGACAACGTTGCCAGCCAATTCGAAAATCAGTGTCGGCTTCCATAGCTGATCATAAACGTTAGAATCCGGTGAAGTAAGTGTATCCCAAACCTCTCCGCCAAGCGTTGTGAAGAAAAAATGGATGACGGATAAAGTCAAAGTAAAAATAGTAAGAAAAAGTCCAAGCTGTACAAGCACCAGCCAGCCGCCAATCCCTTTCGGCTCATTGGACATCAGCTTCATCCCGCGTTTATCGGGTATCAATGTTCCCAAACCACGTGCCCCCTCTGTTATAATTCATTGTATTGATACTAAAGATACTACTGCCTACGTTAAGCTTAAGGAGCCCTTATGACACCATTTACAGAGAAGGTTATTTGCATTATTCAATCCATCCCCGAGGGGAAGGTTATGACCTATGGCGGGATCGCCCGTGCTGCAGGAAGCCCCCGGGCGGCCCGGCAGGTCGTGCGCATTCTCCATTCCATGAGCCGCAAATACAAGCTGCCTTGGCATAGAGTTGTTAATTCCCAGGGCAAAATTGCTCTTGCCGAAGACGAGGCGGTCTCTACACAAAGATTGTATCTGCTGGGAGAAGGCGTTCTTTTTGATGATCATGGCGTGATCGACCTGGAGTTGTTTCAGTTCCATCCGGAGCAGGACGATTATCTTTTTCCGCCTTTGGAATAAGCCTGCACACTCCCTGTGCCCAGTCCATTCAGCAGGAAATACAGCGTAGCATAGATGACCAGCAGAACAGCTGCGACGAACAGGCTGAAGAAGAGCGATTGCCGGTTCAGGCTGTCAACCACCAGCTGGTAGAGCTGATGCCGGTCGGTCAGAACATCCCAGCTGTTGAGCCGGTATACCCGGCCGAGCAATACGCCATATCCGCCCAGCGCACAGGCTGCGAGGACAAAAATCCAGGAGAGCAGCAGATTGCTTCTGCGGAAGATGACGCTTTGAAATTGGTACAGGGAGAAAAAACCGGTCAGCCAGCCACTCCATGTGAACAGCAGCAAGGTGATTAAATCGTACCAATACCGGCTCTGAACAACTCCGTCTACGAAATATATGTTTTTTCTGATCGTCAAATGCAGCAGGTCGGTCATCAGGTAGGGCGCATTCGGAAAAAACAGCAGCCATGCTATGCCAAGCGGCAGCAGCAGCAGCCCGGAAACCTTACGCTTATCCAGGCCGTAAGCGGCCATGGAGAATAAAAAGGGAATCCAGGCCAGAAAGAAGTTCCAGAGCAAAAAAGCAAAAAACGTATCGGTCCGCAGCGAAACCACACGGTAGACAGCCAGCGTCGCCAGTGACAGTCCTGCCAAAAGCATGAATACTTTAGGATAATTCAATTCCTTCATTAGGGTGCGGTCTCCTTATCAATCGTAGTGAGATCTGTTCCAGTATAGAACAGATTCATTACGGTAATTGTACAAATCTGGCAGTCATTAGTCCATTATAATATAACAGCCCGGGCAAAATGCACCCGGGCTGTTATATTATAATGAAATTTAGCAACACAGGGATGGGCCCCATGCTGTTCCCGCTGGTTCGGCAGTGCGTGCTTAAACTTCGCTGCCCAGTTTACCCGCCACTGCCGGTTTGCGGGCTCTAAAGACGCTGCGGCCCGGCGATTCTTCAAGGCCACACAACGCGCCGCATTCCCGGAACGCCCCATGCCTGCAGCCGGCGCAGCGGTCCGGATTGATCAGTTCCAGCGCTTCATTGATCGCTTCTCCAGTATGGTCAAAAAACTGCGCGGCCCCAATTCTATCGTACAGTCCCGTCTTCTTCAGCAGATCAAGCGGCTGCGGCTGAATGCCGGAGATCATCAGCCTTCCTCCGTCTGCCTGCAGCTGCTTCACCAGCCCAGACAGATTGGCCTCCCCGGTGGTATCCATAAACGGCACCTTGCCCATACGCAACAATATAATTTTTGCAAGGTCCGGTCCAAGCTCCGGCATCGTTGACTCGAATCTGTAGGCTGCTCCAAAAAACAGCGGGCCTTCCACATTATAAATTCCGATTTGCGGGCAATCATGGTTCTCCGTTACCATGTGCGCCTCTACCTTGACCGATGAGGGGTCGGGCAGCACCTTAGATACGAGATGCCCTTCACCCATCCGTTTCACAAACAGGATTACTGCAAGCACCAGCCCGGCCTCTACCGCAATCGTTAAATCCGCAAATATCGTTAAGAGGAAGGTAAGGAACAACACCAGGGAATCCCCGGTTTTGAGCTTCAGCAGGTGCAGAAATTCCTTGCGTTCGCTCATATTCCAGGCGACCACCATCAGGATTGGCGCCATGGCCGCAAGCGGAATGCTGGAAGCATAAGGCGCAAACAGCAGAAGAATAAGGAACACTACGACACCGTGAATCACTCCCGACAGCGGGGATGCGGCCCCGCTGCGAATGTTGGTGGCGGTTCTGGCAATAGCACCTGTGGCCGGGATTCCGCCAAACATAGGTGCGGCTATATTCGCGATACCCTGGCCGATCAGCTCACGGTTGCTGTTATGGCGGCTGCCAGTCATCCCGTCGGCTACCACTGCCGACAGCAGCGACTCAATCGCCCCCAGTATGGCGATGATAAACGCCGGACGAAGCAGCTGCCTAATCCGCTCCCAGGTGATCACCGGAAAGTGAAAACTCGGCAGCGTGTTTGGAATATCGCCGTATGCGGAGCCGATCGTAGTCACCTTGCCGCTGAAGAACAGCACTGCAACTAACGTTGCAAACAACAACCCGATCAGCGATCCCGGCACCTTGGGTGCAAAACGCATACCGAGCATGACAACCGCCAGACAAATGACTGCTGTCAGAACACTGTACAGATTGACCGTTGAGATATGCTGGCCGATCTCTTGCATGTTGTCCACGAAGCTCTCATGCCGCTCCATATCCTTCAGGCCGAGGAAATTGGCGATCTGCCCGCTGAAGATAATGACGGCAATCCCTGCCGTAAAGCCGATGGTTACCGGCTTCGGGATAAACTTGATCAGAACACCCAGCCTCAGCAGCCCCATGACGACGAGGATGACTCCGGCCATCATTCCTGCAATCAGCAGGTTCTCGTACCCGTACTCCATAGCAATCGCGAACAAAATGGGTATAAAGGCTCCCGTAGGTCCGCCAATCTGAAATTTCGAACCTCCGAATAAGGAGATCAGTATACCTGCGACAATGGTTGTATAAATCCCGTACTCCGGCTTCACGCCCGAGGCAATAGCAAAAGCCATCCCAAGCGGGATGGCAATAACGCCGACGATCGTCCCTGAAATGATATCCTTGCGCAGAGAAGCAATGCTGTAGCCTTTAAAGCGGCCCCACCCTGTCATCATCTAACCTTCTTTTCTTTGAATATCTGATTATTTGAATATAAGAGCAACATTACTCCTGCCTGCCGCTCTTGTCAACGGGAAATCCGCCCCCGGATGGTCCGGGGTTATTCGCTGCGGATACCCTCCAGGAGTGAAATGGCATTCACGAGATGGTTATCGAATATCTGTCTGGCTACCGCCAGCAGGTCTTTAATCAGGGGGTCGCGCAGAGAATAAATGACGGTGGTTCCTTCTTTTACACTGGCTACTACATTCTTGGCGCGGAGTACAGCAAGCTGCTGGGATACGGCGGAGCCTTCCGAGCCGAGAATCGCCTGCAGTTCGTTTACATTCTTCTCGCCTTCGCTCAGCAGCTCCAGAATGCGGATCCGCATCGGATGAGCCAGCGCCTTGAAAAATTCCGTCTTAAATTGCTGAATATCGCTGTTCATTGGACTTCTGCTCCTCATAGCTTTACTTCAAATCTATTGTTATCTTAGCTCATTTCTTGTGCAGTGGCTATGCCGGCAGTAAATTGCATGCCGTATACGGCTGCAGCACCCCGCCCCGCTTACAAGAATACGGGATACATCCCCAGCTCTCCGGTCCGGATCTCCACATAGCCGCCCAGCGTCATCGGCTCACCCAGGCATTCGAACATGATCAGGTCGCCGGCAATCCGCAGATAACCAGTTCCGTCTGCCTCAATATTCTCCAGCACCCCGGTTAAGATTATCTTATCCCCATCCATTCGGATGCCGTAATCCACGCCGCTTACAGGCACAATATCCACCCAGCGCATAAATAGCGGGGGGAGCTCAAATTCGACCTTAAGCTCCTCACCCGCTTCCACAGGATCACCATTCCATATCCCCTTGCCCTCGCCATACTCCGCAGCAAAATACACTTCGTTCTTACGGGGGCCGTTCCGCAATATTGTAATGTTCATCTCTTCCGCTCCATCATCATAGTGTTACCGTTTATTATACAGGATAGTGATCGCATTAACGATCAGGTGTAGTTCTGGGTTGCCTTATTTAGATAAGTGCTGGGATGCATCCACGGATGCTTGAAGAACTCCTTCTTGTCGCTGATCTTTTTCGAAACGCCAAGGTCATAATCAATCATGGATTTGATCCTTTTCGCGAATCCTTCCCCCTTGACCAGCAGTCCCAGCTCAAAGTCATGGCAGGCGCTTCTTTCATTGATATTGTAGGAGCCGTGAAAAACGGCCCGCGACCTGTGGTCGTAGGTGATTTTCCAGTGGGAGAAACGCCCCGTAAAGCTGTAGTCATAAAAAGAAACGCCGTTAAGAAAAGGCTCATACATATTGCTGCGCACAGCCGCCCGGTTCGTCGGGTGGTCATTGACTTCCAGCGGATTGCATATGGCCAGATGGCAGGAACAGTCCGGGCCAAGCTCACCCAGCCGGTCCCAGAAGGCCTGATCAATCAGATAGGGGTTCACGATCACCGTCTCCTCGGCTGCATAAGTAATTAAATCCAAATAATATTGCTGGATCAGATTAACGGGGTTGCCCGGAAAACTCACGAAGAGCGTACACTCCTCCTCACCGAATGCATAATTTGTATCAGGATGGTAGAAGTCATCTTCCGGATCAAAATGATCGCCCCCAAGCAACAGCCATCTTGATTGAAAAACAGCATTCAGCGGCAACGCCGCCGCGCCCTGAATCCGGAAGCAGCCATCATGCCACTCCTCCTCACCGCTTGGAATACCCATCGGCCGGCCGTCTACTTCTACCGGTGAAGAGGCCTCTATCGGCGTCTGATACGTATATTGATCCCCGAAGTTCAGGCTGCCGACAATCGAAGTAATCCCGTCAATGACCATGAATTTCCGGTGGTCAATGACATTGAGTCCTGTGATCTCCACGTCCTCCTGTACCTTATCCTGCAGGAAGAGAATACTTTCGGATACCCCTCTGGACTTCAGCTCCGCCCGTTTCTCACTCCATTCTGCCGCAGAATAATAGGAGTTGAACGTATCGAGCAGCCTGGCCCCTTCATTCTCCAGCATCGTGGAGATCTTGGAGAACTTACCCACCTCGAGATTCATCCCATAGCCAAGTGCGGTAACCGTATAATTCACCATGATGCGGACTTCGACACCCCGTTTCAGTGCCTGCAGCAGCGCTGCCGCAATTAGATTTCCCGAATGGTCGTTAAAGAACAGCATTATGGACAGATGAATATAACGGCGCGCCTTCCCGATTTCCTCAAGGATCATTTCCAGGCACTGCGGTCCGTTCACATAAGGGTCTACCCGGTTATGACGTGTCGTCTGCGGAGCCAATATTCGAAGCTTGTCTGAGTCCAGTCCGCTGACTTCAAGCGCAAGCCGTTCAAGCAGCTCCCCGCTGAAACCCGGCATGCCGGACAGCTGGCTAATCTCTGTAATCACTCCGCCGAGAGCCTGCCGGTGCGCACGCGCCTCCCGGCCATTCAATACATCGGCAAGCAGCTCCTGGGCCTTGTCCATTTCCTTTGCAGCCTTCAGGGAGCCACCCGATAAATAATAATTCACAACGTTTATGATATCCTGCTCTACCCTGTTATCCCATTCCGCTTGCGGAAGTTTGTTGTTCATATGTAAATCCTCCATTCCACTGCCCTTCCTCTCAGGTGCACATAGGTCTCTGATCGGGCTAAGGTTAGATACCCCTCAGGATTTACTTATAAACAGCCGCTACCCGCACACGCAAATGCCTCATACAAAATCGCCTCATATCATCCCTCTAATCGTTATGGATAAACCGGATCAAAAAAGCTTCAGTCCCGCTATCCGTTCCACCGCTTCTGCAAGCCGTGCTTCATCGCTCACCAGCCCAACCCGCACATAACCTTCGCCATAAGCGCCAAAACCAATACCGGGAGCTACCACCACATGCGCCTTCTCCAGCAGCAAATCGGCAAAACTCTGTGAGGTATAGCCTTCCGGAACCGGCAGCCAGGCAAAAAACGAGCCCTTAGGTGCCTCCACCTTCCAGCCAATCTTCCGCAAGCCGCCGATTAAGAGGTTGCGCCGCGACTCGTAGCGGTCCAGATTATCCCGGACAGCATCCTGTGGTCCCAGCAGCGCAGCCGCAGCTGCTTCCTGCACTGCCCCGAACAGGCTCACGTACATATGATCCTGCAAGAGGTTCAGACTCTCGATAACGCTGGCGTTACCGGCAGCAAAAGCCACACGCCAGCCAGCCATATTATAGGTTTTTGACAAAGTATAGATCTCAATGCCGTTCTCCTTGGCCCCCGGCGTCTGCAGGTAGCTGCGCGGCTTCTGTCCATCATACCCGATGGCAGCATAAGCGAAATCATGCACAACACAAATCCTGTGTTCTGCCGCGAAGCTCACGGTCTGCTCGAAAAAATCCTCCGTAGCTACCGCACCGGTAGGATTGTTCGGATAATTGAGGAACATCAGCTTGGCCTTAGCGGCTAGCTCCGGGCTGATGTCCCCGTAAACGGGCAGAAATCCATGTTCCGCAGTCAACGGCATCTTCTCCATGACCGCCCGGGCCAGCTCGATGCCTGACCAGTAATCAGGATATCCGGGATCCGGCACAAGTGCTATATCCCCCGGATTGAGGAGACACTGCACCACTTCAACCAGCCCGGTTTTTCCGCCGAACAGAATGGCGATCTCCTGCTGCGGATCCAGCTCCACTCCGTACTCCCGCTTATAAAAGCTGGCTGCAGCTTCCTTGAGATAGCTGTGGCCGCGAAACGGCGGATACCTGTGGTTCAGCGGGTTAGCCGCTGCCGCCTGCAGTGCTTCTACAATGTGGGCCGGTGTAGGCATATCGGGATTCCCCTGTCCAAGATGGATCACATCATGTCCTGCGGCGGCGACAAGGCTGGCCTTGGCAACCAGCGCGGCGAAAAACTGCTTGGGCAAAGCATTCAGCACATCGGAAGGCTCAAAAATATTCACTGGCAATGGTCACCCTTTCCTCAGAGGTTACTTGCTGTAATCGTCATTCATATTATAATACAAAAAAAAGAGCCTCCTGGTGGATGGAGTGCTCTTTTCTTCCTGGCTACAGTTATTCCCTGCTGCCAATAAGCTTTCGGACAAAAACGATTTGACCAATGTGATAGGCATTGTGCATTGCCGCGTTGCTGATAATCTCCCACCATTCCGCTGGCACAGGAAACCCTGCCACTTTTGCCTCAAGTCTGTCTTCCTGCAGCAGCGGCTGCCAACCAAGCAGCACCTCCAGCAGCTTCGTTCTCAACTGATCAAAGGCTGTGCCCTCCGGTATGACAAAACTGCTGTTGTTATCCTCAATCGGAGGGACAGCATCTACCCGGCCCAGATGGTATCTGGTTTGCCAGGCATTGTTCCAATACAGCAGATGCTGCGTAATTTCAGCGATACTGTTGCTGTTCCCGTCAGGCTTCCAAAAGGCTTCTTCCTCTGCTAAACCCTCTACCGCCTGCGCGAACGGAGAATACCAGCTTGGATCATTGGCATTGGCTAGTAACTGATTGGCCAGAACATCCTTTGCATGAACGATTCCCTATCCCTCCCCACTTGTTACATTGCCCTTATTGCTGCAACAGCTCGCCGTTGTATACCTTCACATCCAGCGGCGCAGTCAGAAACTCGCCTGCCTTAGCGGCAAATCCCGTGAAATGCGGGCTTGTGTTATGGCTGCCTACAGCAGCTGCATCGCGCCAGGTTTCGACCATAATATATACATTCTCTTGCGCGGCGTGCTTGTACAGCTCATAAGAGAGGTTGCCCTCTTCCTCATGGGTTGCTGCAAGCAACGTCTTAGCTTCAGCCAGGAACTGCTCCTCACGTTCGGGGTTCACTTGCATTAAAGCGTGGATAATGATCATAGTTTTGTTCCTCCAAATGGTTTTGTCAGAATGAACTTCGTAACTGAATTCGGGAGCTTATGCTCTTATTTCCACTCAGCAATAGTGTCAATCGGCAGACGGACGGATGCGTATCCTTCTCCATCCGCTTTGCCAATCGAAATCAGCATAACCGGGATGTAACGGTCTTTGTCCATGCCGAAGACTTCAGCAATTTGATCCTTTTCGAATCCGCCGATAGGGTTTGTATCATAGCCGTGGGCACGGGCAACCAGCATCAGCTGCATGGAAGCCAATGCGCCGTCAATCATCACAGTCTCTCTGTTCACATCTGCTGGCAGTGTTGCGAAATGGCTGGCCAGACGGGTTAATTGGTTCTCTTTCACATCCTGAGGCATAAGTCCGCGCTCAACAGCTGTACCGTAAATCTGTTCAGCATAATCAAAATTGTTCAAGTCGCCGAATACGGCAATAACTGCTGCGGAGGTTTCTACCTGCACCTGATTGAAGCGGGCGATAGGACCCAATTTGGCTTTGCCTTCCGCACTTTCGATCACGAGGAAGCGCCAAGGCTGCATGTTGACCGAGGAAGGAGCCAGTGTAGTCTCAGTTAGAATCTCGGTCATTTCCTCTTTGCTGATTTTGACAGAGGTATCATATTTGCGGACCGAGCGGCGGCCTGTAATAATAGAATTGAAATCGTTGGTTCTGGTAGCATTCATTTGTAATAATCTCCTTTATAATTGGTATATAAGTCAGGCTACAGTAAATCGATGTTTTGCTGCAGCCGGGTAAGCATATCTATAAGCACTTTGAGCTCCTGCCCTTCAAATCCGGTGAGCAATGAGCGGAGGAACCGGATCTTCTCCTCCTTGTAGGAGAGGATTTTCTCCCGTCCTTGTTCAGTGAGCGAGACCAAAGTCACCCTGTTGTCGGCAGGATTGTTGCGGCGGGAGATCATGCCGTTATCCTCCAGCCCCTTCAAATGGCGGGTGACAGCTGCAGCATCAATGTCGACTTCCTTTTGCAGCGAAATCTGGCTAATTTCTGCAACCTGAAACAGCTCGTGAAGCAGGCGGAGCCGCGTAGGGCTGATGCCTGCACAACGTTCAAACTTGGGGCTGATTCCCTTGTTAAGCGCCTGCAGCAGTTCTAATATTTGCTCTTCTTCCTCAGGCAGATGTTCAGTCAAAATTAACCCCCTTAAAGTTTTATAAGCTCCACTATTGTGGATTGCTTTGTGCAAAACTGGCTTCAAAAAGAATACACTAACGCAAATATATTGCGCAAAATCCTTTTGATAAAAATCAGTTTACACCGATATGGTTGACCCGTCAACTAATTTATCAGTAATAATGAAAGAGGAGGCAGGAAATATGAAAATTTCCCTGATTCAGCTCGATATAGCATTTGGCAAACCCGAGGCAAATTATGTAGCGGCTGAACACAAAATACGCCAGGCCGCAGCAACTCGTCCTGACTGCCTCATTCTCCCTGAATTATGGACGACCGGATATGATCTAACACGGCTTGATGAAATTGCCGATCCAGAGGGGCAGATTACGAAGGACTTTATTTCCGGCCTGGCCCGCGAATATGGCATCAACATCGTTGCCGGTTCCGTGGCCAACAAGCAGGCTGCCGGGATCACCAACAGCATGTTCGTTTTTGGCCGTAATGGCGGGCTTGCCGGGGAATACAGCAAGCTGCATCTGTTCCGCCTGATGGATGAGCACCTGTATCTTCAGCCGGGAGAAGCCAAGGGGCTGTTCAGCCTGGACGGCTCGTTATGCGCCGGATTGATCTGCTATGATATCCGCTTCCCGGAGTGGGTGCGCGCCCATACGGCACTCGGAGCGGAGGTGCTGTTCATCAGCGCCGAATGGCCGTTGCCCCGGCTGTCCCACTGGCGTGCCCTGCTGATCAGCCGGGCAATCGAAAACCAATGCTACGTCGTCGCCTGCAACCGCGCCGGGGCTGATCCGGCGAATATTTTCGCCGGGCATTCCATGATCATTGATCCGTGGGGCGACATTATATGTGAGGCCGGAGAAAGCGAGGAAATCCTGAGCGGCGTCATTGATTTGCAGAAGGTGCGGGAGGTAAGACAGCAGATTCCGATCTTCTCCGACAGACGGCCGGAGCTGTATACGTAGCCGCTGCCCGCAGGAAAAGCCGAAACAAGAATTATATAATTTGAACAAAACAGCGGTCTCATTACACCGCACCATTTAGATGTATTTACTGCAACTAATCAGGTCCAAAATGGAGATTATTTGGAAATAAGTGTATTTCCTGCAATTAAAAATTCCGGAAAGCTATGTTTGGGCCGGTTCGACACTTTTTAAGTGTACAGAGTGCAGTTATCTCCTTGCCAGGCCTAAAAGGTCAGGTTTTAGTTGTATGGAGTACAGCTATCGCCTTAGCAGTGCCTCTTATTATCGTGGACACTGTGCGGTTAGCATGGGCACGGTATTAGTTGCAAACTTGCGTTCAGCTCAGCTTATATCAGTAACATTGCGGCTCCTTATCACCCCATAACAAAAGGTGCTGCTGCAGCTGCTTAAAGCAGCTGTCTTGCAGCACCTTTTGCGGGGTTTGGCCGGAATCGCCATACCCAAACCCCAAACTCAAACCCCAGTTCAAATTCAAGCTGAATCCCTGCAGACGCACAGATCTCAGCGGGCATAACGTTCCCGCAGCACCCGTGCCGCTTCCAGCACACGCTGATCCGCATACTGCAAGTCATAACCGGTCTCCTCCCTGAGGAGGGCAGCCGGTTTAAGCTGCACTCCGCACCCGGATATCGCCTGCCGGATGCCTGAAGAGAACACCGCCGCCGAAGCCGGCCCGCCGAGTTCGCTTAACGCAGCGATGGTCTCCGGGCGGACCCGCGGATAAGACAAAGACTCGTCCCCGCCGGACGCAGTCTCATAGAATCCGCGGATCAGCTCCCCGCGCTCCTGCCCGGAGCCGGAGACCACAACGAACGCGTGAACGAAATACGCGCTGCTCTGCCGCCGCTGGGCAATGCCGCAGAACTTGCGGCCGCCGATAGCCAGATCGAAATCACCGGGACAATAGGAACCGGTGATTTCTCCGGCCTGGATCAACGCCGCAGCCTGCGGATGGCTTACCGCTACGGCTTCCTGAATCAGGGAAGCCAGCAGCCGGAAATCGTCGTGAAAATCCAGCTTGCCCGGAGTTTTGGGAAGGACCAGCGCCACATTGACGATCCCGGCATCCAGCGGCACGGCAGCCCCGCCGGAGTGACGGACCGCTGTACGAAACCCGCGCCGCTCAAGCCTGGCCATCGCCTCATCTGCGCGGGGTAGCTTGCTGTCCCGCAGGCCCAGTGCAACACCTGCGGGATGACTCCAGAGATGCAGGGCTGGAGGGGCCAGTCCCGCTCCAATGTCCCGGCACAGCGTCTCCTCAAATGCAAAGGGAACCAGCATGCCTCCCGCATTTCCGGCCATCACAGCATGCTCCGCCTCTCCACCATCTCCTGACGTCACAGCATGCTCCGGCTTCCCGGCATCTCCGGCCAACATAACATGTTCCGCTTCTCCCGCATCTCCTGACCTCACAGCATGTTCCGTCACCGCTCCACCTTCAGCAGCCCCACTTCCGCCATATTTTGCAGCCTTCCCGTCATCTTCTGACAAATGCTCAAACAGCACCATTACATTCGGAAGAGCGCGCTCCGCGCCCGATTCTGCTCTGTTAATTCCTTTATTGATCATCATTCATCCCCCGAGTACCTATTGAATGTTAACCTTTGTCCGAACCAATAGTCATATTGTAACCGATCCGCAGCCTGGCGCGAAGGCAAAGCGTGAGTTCAGCATTTGAAATAGCTGCAGGATACCGTTATCCTATTACCATAACAAGTTTCAATCAGCGGCAAGATTAAGCGCTGAAGCTCATGCTATACACAACCTTGAGGAGTGATGCCGCATGACAGTCGAACAACTTGCGAAGGACAGGCAGTTAAGCAAGACCAGGCAGTGGGAACAGGCGATGCACAAGCTGTTTATCAACTTTAGGGACTACAGCAAAGACGCGCTCAAAAACTTTGATGACGAGGATATTCATCAAGCCAGAGTCAACAGCCGCAAGCTGCTGACCCTGCTGTCCATTCTCGACCCGGATCATTCCGCCGCAGCCGAGCTGTACAACGTATTCAAGCAGGCCCAGAAAAGGCTGGGTAAGGTCAGGGATGCAGATGTTCTTATTGAATCTTTCAAGGAAAGACGCAAGCGCGCCAAGGAAGCCGGCGAGGCGAAAACTGCCGAACTGCTGAAGGCGGTCATCAAACACCAGAAGGATAAGCGGAAGGAATACCGCAAGAAGCTGGAGGCTGAGCTCCCAAAGCTGGCCGGCAAGGAATTGGACGGGTTATGGGAAGCTTTTCGGAGCAGCACGCTTGAGCCGCTGGCAGCGAAAAGAGATGTAAACGTCGTCATGCGCGAACTTGAAGTAGCTTTTGAGCAGAAGAAAAAAACATGCAAAACCCTATTCAAAGGTCCCGGGGCCGAATCACAGGAAGCCTTCGACGCACTGCATGAGCTGCGGATCGCCGCCAAGGAGCTGCGCTATACGGCCAATGCGGCCGCATTCGCACTCAACCAGAAATTCCATGCCCATGAGGAGATCTATAAACAGATCCAGGAGCAGCTTGGCGAAATTAATGACAAACGCGTGTGGCTGGAAACACTGAATTCCATCGGACGCGATGAGCTGGGTGTTGGCAAAAAAACGTGGAATGAGTTCACAGATGCTCTTCGGACCGAAGTGCTGGAGGCATTGCATCATAATGAGGTTGTTCCCGTTACAGAGAAAGCCAAGTCACTTTGAATTCATAAATAGACATAGGAAGAGGCAGGAAGCGCATGCTAGGCATGCCGCTCACTGCCTCTTATTCTCTTATCTGTTGCTTACAGCCGCATACTTGTTCAATACACCCTGGTAGGCCGATTTAGGACGCAGACCGACCAGCTTCTCCACCGGTTGTCCTCCGCTATACACAATCACCGTAGGCAGGCCCATGACTCCAGCCTCCCCCGCCAGCTCAGGCAATTCATCACAGTTCACCTTAACGATAGCCACACTGTCTCCATACTCGTCATTCAGCTCCTCCAGAACAGGCAGCAGCATCTTGCAAGGCGCGCACCACGGCGCTCCGTAATCAACCAGTACGGTCCCGCTGCCTCTTAGCTCGGCTCTTAGATCCTCAGTTTTCTCTGCATTGATAATAGCCATCGTTAGTTCCTCCCATGTGTATATCCCGAATAATACAAAAAGTACATAATTTGACAGAACTTCATTCAGACAGCGAATTAACAGCTGCCTCTGCCTCCAGCCGTTCCTGCTGGATGGAGGCCATCCGCTGCTGCAGGTTCAGCTTAATTTGGCTGAGCTGCACAATCTGGCGCTCAATCTCCTCCAGCTTGCTGCGGTATAGCGGCATCACTTCCGCGCAGAACGCTTCTTTATTCTTCAGCACGCAGTGCAGAAAACCGGAAATCTCTTCCGTGGACAAACCCAAATTTAAATACAGCTTAATCGTCTCCACCGTCTCTACAGCAAGCGCTGAATACTCCCGGTATCCATTCGCCTGGCGGAGGGGAGCGATAAGCCCCTGACGCTCATAATAACGCAGTGATCGGACACTGACGCCCGTCTGTGCTGCAAGTTCACCTATTTTCATAGCATTCATTCTCCCCGGGGTTCATGAGAACTTCTATTCCAAGTATAAACCCTGACACCAGTGTAAGGGTCAAGGACTTTCTTGAATAACCGTGCTTTATTCGGTGGAAGTCCCGGAAGCCCCGTATTCCTCTATATGCAGCTTGACATCAATGGTTATCGGAACCCGGCTAAAGGTGTCATCCCAATTTCCTTTCACCTTTCTCCATACAGCAGGATGCTGAATACGCAGGGTTTTGCCGAATCCTGCGGCATCGGCATGCAGCTTTTGCTGCATTGTCTCCACAGAGGCTCCGGCCATTTCCTTTACCTTATCCTGCAGCACCAGTTCATCCTGCTTCATATAAGCAGCGTCCAGCTTTTGTCCTCCATGAGCGAAAGTCTCAGCATATCTGCCTGTAGACTCGATTTTCACGGCAAAAGAGATGTTACCTTCCTCGACCTTAGCCTTGATTTTGCTGCCCATGGACTTAACCTCATAAGTAATCAGCCTGCCGCTGCCATCCTCAGTGGTCTTAAGCACTCCGCCTTTCCCTTTTCCCGTAAGCCAGACCACACCTTCCAGCTCCTCCTCGTTTAAGAAGCCTTGCAGCTTGCCCGTCTCCCCCTTGATCACACCGGCTCCGGCAAATTTCATCTCATTCTTCGCAGCAATGACATTCTGCAACATAAAGGTGGTCTTCCCGTGCAGGGGACCTGCGGCCTTGGCGATAGACACTGGCTCCCAGATCCGCAGGTTCCGGTCCCGGTTGCCAAATATCCCCTCCAGTACAAACGCCGGTGTCTGGCCCGGAAGCACGTTGTTCAGCACATCACTGGCCTTTCCCTTGCTGACGAGAATCAGCACACTGGGGCGGATATCATTATCCCGGCTGAAAAAATCAATCAGCTCTGAGAGCTTGGTAGAACGGGCCAGCTGCTCGCCGATGACGATGACTTTCAGATGATGTCCGATCGGAGGACGGTTTGTACGCAGCGACAGTTCACGGACCGCCTCGAAGATGGAGTCTCCGGTTTCAGTCATATTATAGAAATTTCTGGAGGATGCGCCTTCTTTTTTGGAACCCACTGAACCTTGGGGTACGATAAATTGGTAGGTGCAGGACATTCGTTTATGCTTCGGGTAACCCCCACCCTCGTGCTCAAAATCCTCTTCGATCGGCGTTTCATCCGCTACGTCGAGCGCCACGGCCACCTCCATGTTTAAATTCTCGATGGGCGAGCTGCTCCAGCAGCCGGATAACCCTATACTTTGAATAAGAAGCACGGCAAGCAGAAGGATTCGCTTCATGATCCGGCTCTCCTGAAATGAGCTATAAGCAGCAGCGGCAGCGGAAATAATCCGAACAGTAAAATGGCCCAATTGCCCAGGCTGGTGCCGAATGCGAACAGGCCGTTGATATTCGGAGGAGTTTCCGTAATAAAATAAACAAACGGAAGTAAGGCGAACAGACAATGGTCGAGCTTTTTGTTGAAGATTTGCGAAATCCCCAGTGCCGCCCCATAGAAGGAAATGCAGAAGGTACAGAAAATTTGCATAATCCAGATGACCATGAGCAAGGATTCGAAACGTTCAAACAGCAGGTTCACCTCAAAGCTGCGGATCAGATCGATGAAGGGCCATGTCCGGGTAACCACACCCTCTACAGAGAATGCCCCTATCGTCATCACAACAGCAACAACATAAAAGATCATAGAGATCAATGTCCCTACAACAAGCACACGTCCTGCTTTTTTTGGTTTTTCCATAAAGGCTACCAGGAACAGCAGGGCTTCACCTGCCGTATAAGTCAGCGCTGTCGGCTTAGTACCTCTCCATACCGGACCCAGTCCCTCCCCGAGCACCGGACGGAGATTGTCTATATCAAATATTTTCAGGCTAAGCAGACAAACCCCGAAGAAAATTGCCCCGGCCATGGGGGCAATCAGCCTGCACATCCGGGACAGCGCATTGATTCCCCCTCTGCATAAATAAAGTGCAACCCACAGGAATAGGGAGGCAACCGCCCAGTTGGGCGTTCCCTCCAGCAGAAAGAATCCGGTCACCTCCTGCATCGAACGCAGCTCATATCCGGAAATACATAGAAAATACGCGGCGATGACCACTCCCAGAATCGCTGCAAGCGGCTTGCCGATAATAATTCTGCTGTACTGATAAAAGGTCTTGCCCGGAAACCGCTGGCTAAGCAGCACAATTACCATGCCGGCCACCATGGACAGCAGGGCACTCACAATAAGCGATATCCACACGTCAGGAGTGCCGGCAGCCTGTACAGTTGTCCGGGGAAGGGTGAATACGCCTGCTACGAGGATGTAATTGACCATAATAATGGTCGCTTGGCTCGTCGTGATGCTATCCTGTACTTTCGCATTCATGGTTCTCACCTCGATCTCCTGAGTTGTGGTTTATTTTTTACGTATTGGATCCTTGGGCTGCAGCAATGCCGGACGGCGCTTCATCAATTGCAGGGGGATGCGGATAATAAAATCGCGCAGGTCGCTCATCCTGTAGGGAGTAACCATGCTTAAATAGGGAACCCCGAAGCTCTTCAGTTTAATCAAATGGCTGCTGAGCAGGAGGAAAAACATAACGACACCGTAAAGCCCGAATACAGCAGCGAAAAACATCGCCAGGAAACGGAGAAAGCGCAAGGTAATCCCCGCACTGTACATGGGAATCGAGAAAGAGGAGATCGCTGTAACCGCAACGACAATGACCAGAATCGGACTGACAATCCCCGCCTCTACCGCTGCCTGGCCGATAATCAGACCCCCGACAATGCCCATGGCCGGTCCAATGGGTTTGGGCAGGCGCAGGCCGGCCTCACGCAATATTTCGATAGAGATTTCCATAATCAGCGCTTCAATCAGTGTAGCAAAGGGGACGCCCTGCCTGGAGCTGATGATTGAAATCGCCAGTTTGGTAGGAATCAGCCCGGGATGAAACGAGAGAAAAGAAATGTAGAGCGCCGGAGCAAACAACGAGACCGATGCGGCAAAAAAACGCAGGAGCCGCAGCAGTGTACCCGAAAACCAGCGGTCATAATAATCCTCCGGTGACTGCAGCAGCATTCCGAAGGTAGTCGGCATTATCAGCGCAAACGGCGTGCCGTCCAGAAGAATGGCCGCTCTTCCCTCCAGCAGCGCCGCCATGACCCGGTCCGGGCGTTCTGTGTTCTGGATCTGCTGAAAGGGGCTGAGGTAGTTGTCTTCCATGAGTTGTTCCAAATATCCTGATTCCTGGACATCATCTATATTGATCGTCTTGATTCTCCGGGTGATTTCCTTAATCAGCTCATCGTTGGCGACGCCCTTGAGATAGGTCAGCACCAGTTCCTTCTCAATTCGCTCTCCCACTGTAAAAGAAATCATTGCCAGCTCCGTGCTCTGCCCGTGTCTGCGCAGCATCGCCGTGTTATCACTGAGCGTTTCATTGAAACCCAGCCGCGGACCGCGCAGAAGCGCCTCCGATATCGGCTCCTCCACACTTCTTGTGTTGCCTTTCGGGGTACCTAGTACAAAAACCTCCGACATTCCGTCAATTAACAATACCGCAGAGCCGAACAATACCTTTTGCAGCGAGAGTCTCAGCTGGTCGGTATATTCAATTTCCGAGACCTGTACTACCTGATGCACGATAATTCCTTTCAATATCTCTGCTGGCGGGGCTGTACTCATGCCTTCAAAGGGCCGCACCGTGTTCATCAAGGGCATCAGGATGTTCTGGTCCATGCCTTCCTTGTCTGTAAGTCCATCCACAAAAAACAGCGCCGCCTTGATTCCCAGGCTTCCGATGCGCAGCTCTCTGACATTGACGTCGGACATATCGGTACTTATCTCCCTGAAGGACTGAACATCATGTTGGAACTCTCCGGTATAGGTCAGGGAAGGAGTGGCCTGTCCAGCGTTGTTTTGAACAGGGAGTGCGGGTGCGGCGGATTTTTTATTCTCCACAGCGACGCTGGTCTGATCGGCCTCCCCCGTATCTTCGGAGCTTGGAACACCCCCGCCTTTTTTGCCTTCAGCCCGCATTCCCCGGGTGCTCGCCTTGCCCTCTTTCATTCGGAGCCAGATCATTAGGCGGGTTAAGACAACCGGAACGATGAAGATGATAAAACCTTGAAACAGCATCTTCCAGCCGGGCACAAGATCCCATAGCATCTTCCACATTCCATGCGTCCCCCTTTTTATTCGTAACCCTATTTTGACCGAAGCTGGAACATTCATACATCAAAAAAACAGCTGCATGCTCCTCTTGGGGAACGTGCAGCTGTTATGATGTGCGAAAACGATTCAAAGATAGGAGTTACAGCAGACCCGCTGCCCACATTCCGCCTTGGCGGATCATTTGGCGGAACGGCTCTACCGAGAAGGACGGCAAATGATGCCCCGGCATCAGATAAACTACACGGCCAAGTCCGAACTCATGGCACCAGGCTGCCTGACGCATGGCCCCTTCATGAAGGTACTCTGCCAGCACAGTCGTCTCAAAATAAGGATGCATTTCAAAGTAGTACGGCTCGTCCTCAATGACGAACTCGCTGATCCCCTGCATAATGGGATGCCCGGGTGCCGGTATTTTCATATGCAGAGAGGTGTATTCCGGATGATGGGTGAAATGCGCGCCCAGCATGGCGCCCAGCTCCTGATTCCGCTGCAGGGAGATTCCGTTATGTACAACGAGCAGACCTCCGCCCCCCGCTACATAAGACAGCAAAGCGGCACTTTGCTCCAGGGCTATTTTCTGATCGGAAAATTCGGTATAGGCGATAACCAGCTTCAATCCCTCAAGGTTGTCTTTGTTCAGGAGACTGTAATCTTCGGAAGCCTCCACCTGCAGATCAGGTGACAGAATGCGCTTAATCTCGTGATCCACACCGGCAAAAGGATGGTATTTCACCTCACTGTAGCTGCCAAGTGCAAGTGCTTTCCCTTCAGACATGTTCTTCCCGCCTCTCTTCCTGCTTCTCTTAGTGTATAGTTACCAGGGCCAGGCATTGCCGTCCAGGTCGAGATAAGCCGGCTCCTCACCCATATACTTCTTGTGCTCCTGCACGATATTCATAATCTTACGCGCCGACTCTTCAGGAGAAATAGGTGCCTCCAGAGCCTTCTCACCATTCATATAGGACTGCAGCCAGCCGGGGTGAAAGACCATAACCTGCCCGCCCATCACCTTCAAATGGTTGTGCATCAGGGAGGACTGCATATTAAGCGCTGCTTTGGACATACAGTATCCGTACATATTAATCCGTTTGTTCCGGCCAATGCTTCCGGCTTCTGAGGAGATATTAACAATCAATTTCTGCTTGCTCTGCATTAACAGGCCCATCAATTCATTACTGACCCTTAAAGAACCAAGCGTGTTTACATTATAAATGTGAGCCATGGCTTCATCGTCCATATCAACAAGCATCGTGGCATCATCGGCTCTATGAATAATACCGGCATTATTGATAATCATATCAACATGAGCGGTACTGCCCGAAATGCTGCGTGCCGCTTGCTTGACACTCTCACGGTCGCCGATATCCAGCGGGATCAGAGTTAATCGGTCCGGGTACTGCTTTTTCAGTGCGTCCAGCGATTCCGACTCCTTCATATACTGACCGGCAAATACGGAATATTTGTTCTCTAGAAGCCAGCTTGCCAGAAAAAAACCTAAACCTCGGTCAGCACCGGTAACAAAAGCAACCCTTTTCATGATTATGGACACACCCTTTACGATTCTTCAGGATACACGCGGCATCTCTCTCACATTAGCATGGCAGTCACGTTTTTTCAACGTCCTTCATGGGACTGTAATTCCGCTGAAAGAGGTGCTCTAACTTCCTTTTGATTTAATTTTGAACTATGTTACAATCGTAGTTACAAGTACTTATAGGAAGGTGAGATACCGATGTCTATCCAACAACTTCATACTCTGGAAGAACTGCAGCAATATGTTGCGCAACCAGGTAAAAAACTGCTTTTCAAGCATAGCACTACCTGCCCGATCAGCGCCAAGGCCAACGAGGAATTCACAGCCTATGCGCAAGGCTCCGAGACTCCAGCTGCCATTGTCCATGTGATTGAAGACCGTCCGTTGTCCAATCAGATTGCCGAAGATTTCGGGATCAAGCATGAATCTCCGCAGATCTTCCTGCTCGAAGACGGCGAAGTGCGCTGGAACACCTCCCATTGGAAAATCACCCGGGACGCCATCAAGGCAGCTGTGAGCCAATGAGCCAGCCGGTTATTGTCTATTCCACCACAGGATGCAGCGACTGTAATCAAGTGAAACAGTGGCTGACCGAGCAAGATGTTAGCTTCGAGGTGCGTGATGTTATGACAAGTACAGTGTATCAGGAAGAAGTCGAGAAGCTGGGCTTCATGGGTGTGCCTGTTACTGTGTACGAAGGCCGCGCAGTCAAAGGCTTCAACGTTTCCGAACTTAAGGAGCTTATTGGAGCAACTGCTGAATAATTCATAGCGTGAGGCATATAAATATTTATATTTTGAAAAAGGCATCTCCTTGGACCTCTGTCCAGGGGATGCCTTTTATTTGCCCTTTTATATGGCCTTATCCTGGATTCGTTGAGACATCCGCCAGAAAAGAGACATTTCCGCTGTGGGAATAGATGACGGAATCCGCTCCAAGTCCTTTATAGACCAGTCTGGGATTCATCGAAGTCGTAATTACGTATATTGGTTTTGTCGTCCAGGTCCGGCACATCTGGATATACCGGCAGCATAAGGTCACACTGCTCTCGAACAGAAATACTCTGCCTACCGGAAAAGAGGGTCGGAACCATGTATTCTGATGATGTGTATCCACCACAAGATTGACTTCGATTCCCAGCTCCTCCAGACGCCGCTTCTCCGCCGCATTGTTGGCGATTCCTGCGATCTTGTAGCCTCTGAACTTTAAGATTTTGATAAAATGCTCCCCCGCTTTAGTCGGAGCGTTAATGAGTACATATTCTTCCGAATTCGCCATATCTTCCTCTCCTCCGGCCTAGGACTTCCATTCATTTCTCGTACGAACACAGCAAAAAACCACAAAGGAATTCCCTCTGTGGTCCAATTAGCGGTCACATTGTGCTCATCCTCTCTAATACGCTTACGAGGTTAGCTGTCGGATTCGGGCAGTGAGAGTCGCCCTACCTGTATCCATGCGAGCATTCTCTCGCACTTTCACAGGATTCACCCCATAACCGGCTCCGACTCTCACATCGGCTGCCGATTGTTGGTTCCCCCGCTTTCCATAACGGAAATTAAGCGGACTGCGTATTCGATTGTGTAGTAAACAGAAGTAATCATACTCTGGCGGTCACGGCCTTGTAAACCGCCAAACCTGCCAAAATAATGCATTTAGTAAACCCAATCCAGATCAGGTAGCGCTTACTTAAGCCTCAATCTCATCATTCCTCTTATTTACTCGGCTTATCAACGATTTGCGGAAAAGCATTCAGCGTTGTGATTTTATTCACCCAATGTTGAGTAAATTGCCTTTTGTGCTCTGATCACCCTAAATCAAAAGTAGTCGTATGCACGAGATAAAAAGCCGAAAACCGTTGATAAACACCCTTTTAGCGCATCTTACCGTTTCCTTTGCCAGAATTCCCTGAAAATCGGCTCAGAAGAATGTTTTTTCCTTTTTACAAAGCTCATGCGAAAAGAGTATGATTCGGTTTGAATCCAATGCATGAAATGCGATATGAACGCTGAATTCCCGCAGTGCGGGAAACGGGGGAACCATCAGGCCCGCAGGGCCTTACCTGGAAGATAAGAATCTTTCTTGGGGTGAATCCGAAGGAGACTGTGGTCTCATTAGGTAGGGCGACTCTCACCGTCCGAATCCGACAGCTAACCCCGTAAGCGACTAGAGAGAACCTTGATCCGCCACGTTTTTGCGCCAGGTGTATTTAAGCCTGTACCAAAACCGCAGCAGAGGTCCTCCTCTGCTGCGGTTTTTTGTGCTGAGGCTGCAGCTTATAAATGGGTAGGAGGGAAAACGAAATGAACCAGCGCAGGCTGTTACGTATAGAAGTGTTTGTATTCGATGCCCCCTGGCCATTCCATCATGCCGCGGAGTCATCCGGCAAATGCCGGTATGGTGTGCTGAAGCTTACGTGCAAGGCTGGGTGCAGCTGGGGAGCGGGGATACTGTCTGCGGAAGGCGATCATTTTGACGTCATTAAATGGAGCAGCTTTCTGAGAAGTATACGCAATCACAGGCTGGAAGAAGCCATAGAAATTGTACAGCAGCTAGGTGCGCAGTGGGAGCCGGGTCAGCAAGAAATCGTGCAAACGGCCCTGCTGGATTTAAAAGCCAAGCTGCAAGGCAAGGTCGTCACGTCACATCTGCAAATGGTTCCCTATTCCCGTACAGCTGGGGCCGGCGGTACGCCCCCCTTCAGACGGATGTACTATAAACCTTCAAGTTCCCTGCTGCATAAAGGCAGCTGGCAGGAACCGGACATAGCCGAGCTAATGGACAGATCCATCGCTTATTTCTCCATCTTATAATTTCTTATTCAGAAAGGAACGTGAAGACATGCCAGACCCATTATCCCCGGAATGGACAGCTGCCAGCGGGTTTGCGGAATATGTCCAAAAGAACACCGGAAATATTTATGCACTCACCAGTCTGCTGCTGGGAGAGGGTGCCGTTGCTGAAAAGACTGCGATGAAGACCTTCACTGAGCTTTATACCCGGTACCTTCATGATGATTTCATCCCGCAGCCTTTCTCTCTGGATGCGTACCGGGAGTGCATTCAGCAATGCTCCCGGGCTGCAGAGGAGTGCAGCCTCTTTGTTTCCAATGGATTAGCCTGGGAGGATCAGATTGTGCAGGTGTTATGGTACGGCATGCTGCTGCCTCTGCCGGCAATCAGCACCATTCTTGAGCAAAGCGTGCCAGTGCTGAAAACCCGGCTGAGACATGTGCGCGAGCAAATGTGCCGGTTGGAAACGTTGCGGCCTGAAGCAAACTTGTTTGTTGTATAGCTGCGTATGGAATATAGCAACTTGTCAAAGCGCATGAAAAAGCCGCAGCATAGTGCTGCGGCCTTTTCTATTTATACTCAGCTCTTGCCCTTGCCGCCTTTGGCGAATCTCCAGGCCGCTGTACAGCAGCCCAGCAAGCCCACTCCGAGCATTAACGTCTGCAGCACACCCAGCAGGGTAGAGCCCTCTGGCTTAAGCATGCTGCTGAGCAGAATCAGCAGAATTGAAGCTGCGAGGATCGCGGGGATTTGATTGTTTTTTTTCAAGATTACCACTCCTTATTAAATAACATACACCATAAACCTTCACTGATCCAGTTTGGCTCTGAACTCCCGGGGAGCCGCAAAAAAGCCGCGGTTTCCGAACCGCGGCTTCCTCAGTAAAACCTATGATCACTTCTTAGTTTGCGCGTTTAGAATGTCTGCCAAAGATGATTAATGACGCAATCATACCGGCAATGCCCATTCCTGTCAAAAGCCCTTGAATGAAATCAAGCACTCCTCAAAAGGTTTATATTGATGATTCCAATTAAATTTTGTAGGCCTTCATCGCTTTTCTGATCTCCTTGATGCTTGGGCGTTTGCCGTACATCAGCACTCCCGTGCGGTAGATCTTGGCGGCCAGCCAGCCGAACAGTAAGGTGGTTGCCAGTAAGATAAGAATCGAGATCAGAATCTCCCAGGTCGCTACCTCGCCAACGCCAATACGCAGCAGCATGCTGAGCGGAGAAGTGAATGGAACAAAGCTTGCTACCTTAACGAGCAGGGTATCCGGGACAGAGATGCTGAACATCGGAAGATATAAATTGACGAAGCCCAGCATAAGGATCGGCATGATCGCCTGGCCCAGGTCCTCGGTACGGCTGACAATGGAACCTACAGCTGCGTACATCAAGGCGTACAGGAAGTAGCCCAGAATATAGAGTACCAGTCCGTATAGAAGGATACTGATGTCCAGCTGCCCCAGATCAAGATCAAAATCGGTCAGGATACTGGCATTATGCGGAAGCATAAGGTTGGCAGCTACGCCTGCGGAGATAATCGCAATTTGCAGGATGCCGACCAGGAAGATGCCAATCACTTTGCCGAACATTTGCGTCAGTGGTGCAGCGCTTGTAATCAGGATCTCCATGATACGGGAGCTTTTCTCCGAAGTGATTTCGGCGGAGATCATATTGCCTGTCATCATAATCGACATAAAGAACAGCATAAGCAGGGCATATACAATCACATAGTTGATAATTGGCGGTGATTCCTCTGCCGTACCTTCATTTCCTGCTCCTTCTGAGCTGATTTGCTGGGTACCAATGGATACCGGGGTGTACATCGCAGCCACCTGTTCCGCAGTCAGCTTATCGCCTACAATCAGTTGAGTATTGGCTTGCTGCAGTGCATTCTGCAGATAGCTTTGCACATCCGAATCAATCTCACCGTTCTTGCTGTAGTAGGTAACCGCGGGAATGCCTTCACCGCTCTGTGCACCCAATGTGATATAGCCCTCGATGTTTTCCTCGTCCAGACCTTTCTTGAGGGCCGCATCATCGGCAGTAGCATATGGACTGATCGTTACCGGGGTCACGCCCTCAGGCGGACTATAGGCCTGGAGGAGCTCAGCTACGCGGTTGCCATCCTCTGCCACGACTCCGATCTGCACTTGGTTCTTTGCGGACCCGTCGTCTCCCTGGAACAGCTTCACCATATACGGAATGTTCATCCCGATGCTCAGCAGAACCACCAGAATCAGCGTAGTAATCAGAAAGGCCTTGGTTCTTACTTTATTCTTGAATGTAAAACCGATAATCGTCCCCATCTTATTCATTGGATTCACCTACCGCTCTAATAAAGATTTGGTTTAGCGTCGGTTCCTTGATCTCAAAATGCTCTACCTCGCCCTGTGCAACAGCATGCTGCAAAATGCGCTGGGCCGCACCGATTTCGCGGATCGAAAGAACATATCCCCGTTCCTGCCGCTGGACGGCAGTTACACCGGCGATACTTTCCAGGCCAGCCACTTCGCCCGTTGTGCGGAGTATAACCTCCTCGCGCGGGTAGCCTTTCTTAATCTCGCGGATATCTCCCTGGACCACTGTATTGGAACGGTCAAGAATAGTAATGTTGCGGCATAGCTCCTCAACATGCTCCATCCGGTGTGTAGAGAACAGGATGCTGGTGCCCTGATCCCGCATTTCGCGAACGGTATCCTTCAGCAGCTCCACATTGACGGGATCAAGCCCGCTGAAAGCTTCATCGAGAATCAGGATTTGCGGTTTATGGACAACCGCGGCGATAAAGCCCATTTTCTGCTGATTCCCCTTAGAGAGCTCTTCAATCTTCTTATTGTAATATTCCGGGACTTCAAAGCGGTCCAGCCAATAACGCAGGCTCTTGTCCGCATCGGCTGCTGCCATGCCGCGCAGGCGGGCCAGATAAATAATCTGGTCGCTCACCTTCACCTTCGGGTACAGTCCGCGTTCTTCCGGCAGATAGCCCATCAGATGCTGCAGTTCATTGCTATAGGACTTGCCGTTGTAGAGGATCTTGCCCTCGTCGGGATAGATCAGGCCAAGCACCATGCGCATTGTTGTTGTTTTGCCGGCGCCATTGGCTCCGAGCAGACCGTAAATCTCACCTTGCTCCACTTTTAGATTGATTTTGTTTACTGCGGTTTTGTCTCCATACTGCTTGACTACCTGTTCAAGCTTCAAAGCTTCCATTCGTTAGTCCCCTCTCTTCTGGTCGATCAGGATCGGACGATGTCCTTGTGTCCATAAGCTTAAAATCTCATCCAGCTCCAGACTGCGGCTCTTGATAACCTTTACGCCCAAGTCCTGAATGCGTTTCTCATTCTGATTAAATTGCTGGGTTATAAATGAAGCGACTCCCGGCGTCTCCAGTGCAAACTGCTGAGCCCCCGGCAATTCAGCCGCCAGTTCCCTAAGCTCTTCCTCATCCTGCACGCCCACCCACACCTCGCTCCATGAACCAAACAGGCTGTCCTTCTCCGCCATTCCAAGCAGCTGTCCCCGATGCATCAGTACAATAAAATCAGCCAGCCGCCGAACCTCCTCGACGATATGGGTGGAGATAACAACGGTCGCATCGCTCTCATCCATATACTTGCGGATCGACTCAATCATACTCTTCCAGGCGAAGGGGTCGAGACCCGAGGAGGGCTCATCCAGCAGCAGCAGCCGGGGCCGGGAAGCCAGCGCAGCGGCAATCTCGAATTTACGGCGTTCACCTTTGGACATCTTGCCCAGCTTGGCTCCCCTCGGCACTTCAAATTTATCCTGCAACTCCTGAAAGTAACCATGATCCCAGGAAGGGTACCAATGCCGGCGGAATTCGGCGGCCTCATCTGAGGTCCAGTAATTCTCCTCCGTTAGCGGGGTTTCCGGCACATAGGCAATGCTCTGGCGTAGTTCAAGCGGCAGACCTGCCTTGTGCTGCTCTTCAAACCAGAGGATCTCGCCTTCCTCCGGAAAGGTCAGCTGCAGCAGCATGTGAAGTAAAGTGCTCTTGCCGGAGCCGTTCTGGCCCACCAGTGCGGTAATATAGCCTTGCGGGAAATTCAGATTAAGCGGCCCTATCGTCCTGCTGCGCCGCTTCTTGCTTACATTCCGCAGCTCTATGGCCTGCTGTACCATGAGATGAACCCACCTTTCATTCCTGTTTGTTGTATTTGTCTTTTACAATCTCTACAAATATTCCCGTCAGTTCCTCTTCACTGCATTGGACCGACAGGCCAACATCCACCGCACTTTCCAGAGCTTTACGGACGGCATCCCGTTTGTATTCTTCCATCGCCCCGTCACCCACATGGGAGACAAAGGTTCCGGTTCCCTGTCTTGTCCGCAGCAGCCCCTCATTCTCCAGATCCTGATAGACCCGGCGGACGGTGATCACGCTGCATTTCAGATCTCCGGCAAATTCACGTATGGAGGGAAGCAGTGTCCCTTCCGTGATGCCTCCGCTGATGATCAGCGACCGGAGCTGGGTTTCGATCTGATGGTACAGCGGCTCGGCACTGTTCTCGTTAATCTGTATCGGTATCCACATAAGTTACCTCCGCCCTCTCATACGAGATCGCGGCTTTTAAGCCGGTGTATCGTCAATTTGGAAAATAATTGCACGGATACCGTGCCCAGCAGCAGCGTTCCCCACATCAGCGGAGATAACAGCCCCCATTCCTTCGAGCAGGAGATGCTGTACAGAAACAAATTTCCATCCCCCCATTGAATCAGCAGCGCAACCCCGAAGGACAGCAGCATCAAGGTCAGGGTGATCCAAAAGTACGCTTTGCCGCTAACCAGAAACTCCACAACAATATAGATGCCAGTCATCATCAGGCCATAACCGATCCAGGTAAATGCAAACGCAACGTATGAAGTCCCTGACAGCTGGCTGCGTATATTGTCACTAATGGCGTACATTAAACCGAAGAACAATACGCCATTCAGACAAAATGAGAACATTGCATCCAGCTTTCTTTTGCAGAGGATCACCGCAGCCGGAACAGGTAAACTCCGCATATAAGCCAACATCCGGGTGTAGGAGTCTTCACTTAAATATTTCATGGTACGCCGCGAGAACGTGAAGCCCAACATGGGAATCATAGAAATCAGCAGGAAGTCGGACATCAGCCTTCCGTCACTTCCGCTCAGCGCGTCTTCCGTGACCATTCCAGTCATAGCGGCCATATATCCCATAAAGATAATGGAAAACAGCAGGACCCTCACTATGTTCAGCTTGTCACCGCGGAAATCTGCACGGACCAGCACCCAGGCGTCTCTAAATATTGTCATTACCTTTAACCTCGCTTTGTTGTTTCTCCTGCGGTAGGCTGCAGCGGATAGACACGGTTCAGTGTGTATCTCTCTGTGCTTACTGTATATATCTATATACACAGTATATGACCTGTATTTTCCATTGTCAAGAATCATTTGTAATAAATTTCAATCGGCTATAAAGTAGGAATCAGCGGAGATTTGTAGGCTACTCGAGAGAAAATACTCAGTATCGGGGAGGTTCATATGATTAGTGACCCATGGTTTACTGTTCAGCAAATGGATGAAGCCACATTCGCAATCAGCGAATACGGGCATTGGGAGAAGGTGCATTCCTTTCTGCTGCTGGGGGAGGAAAAAGCTGCACTGATTGATACCGGTCTTGGCATCGGCAATATCAAAGAAATAACGGATCAGCTGACCTGCCTGCCGATTGAAGTGCTCACCACTCATGTACATACGGACCATATCGGCGGCCATGGACTATTCAGCAGTATTTATGTCCATGAAGCGGATAAGGACTGGCTGGTCCATGGCATTCAGGGTTTGTCTATTGAGCAAATCCGCAGGGACATCGGCAGAGATCTGACCCGGCCTGTGCCGGAGGGCTTTGACCCGGACGCTTACAAGCCTTTTCAGGGCGAGCCAGCCGGCTTATTAAGCGATGGGGACCTCATCTCTCTGGGCGGCAGAACACTTAAGGTGTACCACACTCCCGGGCATTCTCCGGGTCATGTATGCTTTGTCGATAAAGACCGCGGTTATTTGTTTACGGGTGATCTGCTATATGATGAGACGCCTGTGTATGCTTTTTATCCTTCAACAAGTCCTGCCGATTTGGTCAATTCCCTGGAGAGAATGGCTGCATTAGACGGAATCAACAAAGTTTACGGTTCACATAATACACTGGGTCTAGAAGCGGAGATTCTGGAGGAAGTGAAGCTGGCGGTTAAGTTTCTGCGGGAACATGAACTGGATCATTTCGGCACGGGGATTCACACATTTAACGGCTTTAGTGTGCAGTTCTGATACGGAACGTCTGTGATCATGCGGACTACAGTTCCGTTATATTGCCCAATCTCGCGGCTTGTGAAGGAGTTCAGACTCAGAAGACGCTCACGCCCAATCCTGTTAAGGCAAAGAGGGACTGTCCCAAGCATCCATTCGCATGGCGCAGGCACAGTCTCTCAGTAATCCCATTAAATACTACAATTTAAAATTCAAGATTTATGTATATCGTGCCATATTTTGTCGTACAATATCACTTATGCGACATTTTTTCCGAAAAAAAATAGGCTTCTGCGTACTTGCGCATTACGAAGCGATTATGCATTCATTATAGGGCATATCCATACTGCTGTATAGGAACTTCCCAGAAATACTAGCGTATTTTGTAAAACTTTGTCTTATTGAATAAAAATCCGCAGGCTGTCCTCTACAAAATCAGGGGCAGCCTTTTGAATTTGCTGCACGGTATGGAGATACCGCTGAGTAGTATTGATGTGGGAATGCCCCAGCGATTCCTGCACCTGCTGTAGTGAGGCGCCCTGCAGCAACGCAAGTGTGGCATTGGTGTGGCGCAGCCAATGTGGAGTAAGCTTTTTCTCAATAGAGCTCGCCTCTCCGGCTGTCTTGATAATCCGCTCTACTTGTCTTGATGATAACGGGAACATCAGAAGCTCCGGGGCAGGATCACCTTTCCCGGCAATGGCGCTGGATAATTGGGAGTACAGCTGCCAAAGGGTCGGCGGTACCTTGATCTCTCTGCGTTTGCCACCTTTAGCATTCGCGATGGTCAGCCAGAGAGAGGTTTCCAGCGGATCTGTGTGGAAATCCCCCCATTTCATCGCCGTCAGCTCAGATACACGAAGCCCCAGCATCACCAGCGTCAGCCCAATCAGGTAATTGCGCAGGCCCTGCGTCTGGAGCTCCCCCAGCAAATCCCCCACCTCTCTTTTGGTTAAGAAATTTTTTCGGCTGGTAATCGTAATTTTGGGAATCCGCACACTTGAGGTCGGATTAGCTGCAAAGATGCCAATATGCTGATCACTGCCCCATTTATAAAATGATTTCAAAGGTGCGAGGAACGCGGCAATACTTGCCGGCGCCAGTTGCTTAGGATAGCTGTAACCTCCCTGGGTCAGAAAGAATTTATACGCCTCAATCTCCCTCCAGGTAACCTCCTGCAATGATGTGCCAACTATGAATTTACGGAAATCAGCAATCGCCCGCCTATAATTACGACGTGTATTTGCATTGGCACAGCAGGTTGCCACAAACATCTGAACAATCTGATCGTCACTGAAATTGCCCTCCCCAGAGTAAACCAAACCTAACTGGGCGTTGCTCAATTCTGCTTGTTTTATTGTCATTTCATTGCTCCTCTATGATTAAAAATGTCGCATAAGTGATATTGTACGACATCTTTCCGGTTTTTTGTCTCATTTCCTCACGTCGAGAAGGACCAGAGACACATCAGGAGTAACATGCTAATGAATTGTTAAGAAAAGGAGGAAGGAACCCAGCGCCTGAGGAGCGGCTGCTTAATCACTTATTTGAGAAAACGGAGGTAAAATATGGAGTCTGCCACACAGAAACAATATGTCGAATTCGGGGTGGACAACGAGCATTATGCCATCCCCATCTCCGATGTTCATGAAATTATAAGAATGCAGGAAATTACGGATATTCCAAACGGCCACTACTACGTTAAGGGCATTATCAATCTGAGAGGGAAAATTGTGCCGGTGCTAAGCCTGAGGGTGCTGCTGGATATGGCGGAAATTGCCGAGACTAAGCATACACGCATCCTGGTGGTTCATCACCTGGAGGAATCCATTGGTGTCATTGTTGACAACGTGAATAAAGTGACTACGTTCAATGATATTCAGCCCGCACCGGACAGTGTCTCCGGAATCAGCGGTTCCTTCTTCACCGGAATAGGCTTCTCTTCTTCGGGTCTGGTCGGAATTCTGAAGCTGGATGAGATACTGCTGCGCGAATAACCGGAGGCTACACGGAGAGAAGGTGAATTATGGTTGACTTATCAGAATATCGGGGAATTTTTCTTGAAGAACTGGAGGAGCAGCTGCAACTGATCGAAGATGAAGTTCTCCGGCTGGAGCAGATAGGGGAGACGGAAGACGGAATACAGCAATTCTTCCGGGCAGCCCATACCCTCAAAGGCTCCTCGGCGTCCATGGGTTACAACAGGCTGAAGGAGGTCAGACACCATCTTGAGCATCTGCTTCACCAAATGAGGAACGGGGAACGGCAAGTAACGGATGAGCTTATCCGCCTGTTCTTCCAGGCACTGGATGGAATGCGCGCGCTGCAAAGTGAAATCGCCGCTGCAGACCATGAGACGACAGACGTATCCGAGCTGATTCAGAGGCTCAAGACATTTGGTGCGCAGGGACTGCATGGACATGACCGTGGTCCGGCTGTACAGCCAAACAAAACCGAAACTCCGCTACAGCTTTTCTGGCTTCATATATGGCTCTCCCCGGCCTGTGAAATGAAGCTGCCACGTCTACATCTTATCGACGCCAAGCTGCGGGACCTCGCCACGGTCCTTAGAATGAAGCCGGAGCTGGAAGAGATTGAAGCCCATGACAGCGGGGTCGATGGTGCATCCTGGATGCTGTCCCCCAAGGGGAATATCGAGGAACTCCGGCAGCAGATCTCCTCCATTATGGATGTTGAGAGTATCTACATAGAAGAAGTGAAGGACATCTCACTTAACCCTGCTGCAGAAAAAAATTCGACTCAGCCGGAACCGGAGAGCCGGGGCCTCCCGGACCCGCTGGAGGCACTGCCGGCTACTGCTGACAAGATAAAGCCCCAAACCATTCGCGTACATATTGAGCGGCTGGAAAAGCTGATGAACCTGGCGGGTGAATTGGTAATTGATCAAACCCGGTTCCATCTCCTGAACCGCAGATTTCACGGGCAATACGGAGCCAATGGCCTGACAGAGGAGCTGGGACAGTTGGCCGATCATCTGTCGACGATCACCCGTGAACTGCAGGAGAATATGATCAAGGTACGGATGCTGCCTATAGAGCAGCTGTTCAACCGGCTGCCGCGCATGGTCAGAGATTTGTCATACTCACTGAACAAGCAGATCGAGCTGGTCATTGAAGGCAAGGAAACAGAGCTGGACCGGACACTAATTGAGGAACTCGGCGACCCGCTTATCCATCTTCTGCGGAATGCGCTGGATCACGGCATAGAAACCCCGGAAATCCGGCGTAGCGCGGGCAAAAGTGAAACAGGCACCGTCCGGGTTGCCGCCTCCCATGAGGATAATCAGGTCATCCTCGTCATTGAGGACGACGGGGCTGGAATCGATGCCGAGGCCATCCTCCAATCCGCCATCAATAAGAGCATCATCACAGCCGAAGAGGCCCGTTACATGAATGAGGATGAAGCGCTGCGCCTTATTTTCAGACCCGGCTTTTCTACTGCCGCTCAAGTAAGCGATATCTCCGGCCGCGGGGTAGGGATGGATATTGTCCGCAATGATATTGAACGGATTAACGGAATGATTGATATTGAGACCACCAAAGGGCAAGGCACCCGGTTCCGTATCCGCCTGCCCTTTACCCTGGCTATCATTCGGGGGCTTCTGGTAAATGCCGGCAATGCGACCTTTGTCATTCCCATGAGCAGTGTGGCCGAAATTATCCGCACCGCTTACGGTGAGATCAAGACCGTTCGGGGCCAACCGGTTATTACAGCACGCAACCAGCTCGTCCCGGTGGTCTGGCTGCATGATTGCCTGGGGATCCCAAGAGCGGAGACAACTGCATCTTCGATCCCGCTGATCATTCTGGGGCGCGGGGAGAAACGGCTGGCGCTGGCAGTGGATACGCTTGTCGGTAATCAGGACATTGTAATTAAAACGCTGGGATCATACATAGGCAAGTCAGACAGCACTTCAGGGGCCACCATCCTGGGAAACGGCAAAATCGCACTCATCATCGACACCGCAAGTCTGTTTTTCAACGCAGGTTCTTTGGTTTAACAAATTCATGATCACTGGGGGAATCGGGTATGAAATGGTTTTATAATTTAAAAACAAGCGTGAAGTTAATCTCATCCTTTTTGGTGGTTGCTGTCATTTTGGCCTTCGTGGGTCTTTATGGTCTGAACAATCTGGGTTCAATCAATGACAGTCTTGATGATATGTATACGAACAATCTGGTGCCCGTCTCCTCTCTTCAAAGCTCCCAGAACAGCTTCACCAGTATGCGCGGCATCGCCCGGGATCTGTATATTAAAGAAACGCCTGCGGAACGGCAGCAGCGCGTGGAAGACTATGAAACTGAAAAGCAGAATGTGCTGGATAGCATCGCAGCCTTCCGCAAAACAAAGCTCAGCGAAGACTCCATCCAGGCGATCGCTCCATTCGAAGCTGCCTGGAACGAATATTTGAATACTTATGAATCCCTGATCAGCGCATCCCTTGCCCAGCGGGACGACGAACTGCTGGACACGCTCCGCAGCACCACTCTGGCCAATGAAGCGGATGCCCTAAAGCAAATCATCAACAATCTGATCAGCATCAATATCAAAGAAGCGGATCAGGCCAAACAGGATGGAGCATCCCTGTACAACTCCTCGCGGACTATTACGCTTGCTGTCGTTGTAGCTGCCGTGATGCTGTGCATCCTGCTCGGCTATATGATCTCCCGAATCATCTCGAAGCCGCTGGCTAAGGTAGTCCAGATCCTCTCCAAGGTAGCTGATGGCGACTTACGTAGCCAGACGGAGATCGACACCAAAGATGAAATCGGCATGCTGGCGTTTAAGGTCAATGAGATGGTCAGCAATCTTCGCCGGACTGTCGGGTCCATCCTTACGCATTCCCAAAGCCTGTCCGCCGCCGCAGAAGAGATTTCCGCCAGTACACAGGAGATAGCCAGCGGCAGCACAAGCACTGCGAATGATGCCGGGACGATCAGCGAATTATTTAAAGAGCTCTCCAGCGCCATCCACTCCGTAGCGCAGAACACCGAACAGGCCTCGGTCATCTCGGATGAAACTGTGCTGATTGCCGAAGATGGCAACAGCATCATTCAGGAATCTATGGAGAGCATGCAGTCTGTCAGCGGGCAGATGGCCCGGCTGGAGGAGGACTCCCAAAAGGTCGGGGACATTATCGATGTCATCGAGGATATCGCTGATCAGACAAATCTGCTCGCGCTTAACGCAGCTATTGAAGCCGCAAGGGCCGGAGAGCAGGGACGCGGCTTCGCCGTGGTTGCCGATGAGGTGCGGAAGCTTGCCGAACGCAGCGGCGAGGCCACCAAGCAGATTACAGGCATCATCAAGGGCATGCAGGCGAACACACGCTACAGTGTAAGCGCCGTACAGGAAAGTGCCGAATTGTCGCAGAAAACCGGCGTCTCTTTTCATAAGATCGTCACGATGGTGAATAACGCCGGCCAGAAAATTTCCGAGATCGCTGCTGCCAGTGAAGAGCAAGCGGCACAGTCGACCAATGTGCTGGCCGCTGTCGAGAATATTTCTGCCACCACCCAACAGTCTGCCGCAAGCAGCGAGGAGTCTGCATCTTCCGCCCAATCTCTGGCCAGCCTGGCCGAGGAGCTGCAGAGCACCGTCTCCTCCTTCCGCCTGTAGCCTATATTTGAACAAAAGACCTGTGAACCTGCAAGTTCCAAAGCGGAACCGCAGGCCTCACAGGTCTTTTGGTACTTTTACAGTGTCAGATCAGGCACCTAAAATAATTTGCCAGACCGGCTTTGTGTGCCCGCCCGGATAAAAGATGTACAGCAGCACATACACAGCGACACCCGTAATAGCAGTAATAAACCAGATGACAGCAGTCACTCTTCCCCATTTCCGGTGTTTGGCAAATTGAGCCTTGAAGCCCAGCGTCAGCGTAGTGATGCCGAATACGGCGGCTACCGTCGCCAGCACGATATGGAAAATCAGAAAGATGTGGTAGAGCGTCGACAAATCGGCCGGTCCACCCCAGGATGTGTTGCCTACGAATGCCGTTCTGGACACGTACACAATGAAAAACAAGATGGCAGCAACAGCGGCGGCAATCATTGTCTTCTTGTGCGCTTCGCGCTTGCCCTTAATGATTTGTCTCCAGCCAATCGCCACCAGCAACGCGCTGATTACGATGAAAGATGTGCTGATCGTTGGAAACAATGTGAAAATATCCATGATTATCCCCCTCGGCGCTCGCCAGCTATGCACGAGCAAGAAGAAGCCGCTACATTGTTCTTTGCAGAGCGTATGCTTCCGATGCCAGCAATACTCTGTATCGCTCTCAGGTATCCGTTGCTTTTAGAAATACAAGGATAAGTCAGGCGTGTGACTCAGCCTTCCTTGTATTTCAAATAGCCATCCCCCGGTTCGGCGGATGGCGCGGAAACCTCCGCATCGTCTTGCCCGTTCTCTTTTTTATACCAATGATAGAACACATAAGCAAGCATCGAGGCAAAAATAAATTCCTGAATGAACTTCATGGCGATGCCCCCCACCTGCTGATCGACCTTGGGCGACAGCCATCCGAAGAACGCCGGACCACCGAACGTCTGCAGCAATGAAGCAGGATTTCCCGATACACAGTAGCCCATCGCCCGCGCCCAGGTGTCTGGATCACTGTACGTGGCATATAGGGGAGTCCCCGCAAAAATAATCAGCCCGCAGGCCGGTGTCAGCAGCACCATATTCAGGAAGATAAAGCCTACCTGGCCAAGGCCGCCAAGTTTCCGGCACTCCGGCAGAGGATTTATCAGATTCCACCACATGAGGATAGAGGTCAGAAAAAGCAGGCCGTAATAGAGCCGGTGAACCGTAAAATGCAGCATCACGTAATCATGAACCACTGGAATATGGTAAAGCGAGAACAGTCCGTTGAACAGAAGGGCCGCTACCACCGGCTGTGCCAGAAAGGCAAAACGCCGCAATGGGTTCACCTTAAGAAAAGCACGCCAGACCCAGTCCGGAATCCCGAGCATAATCAGCGGCACTGCCACCAGATAGGACAGAGCCATACTGACCATATGGAAGGAAAAGAAGATATGGCCCAGCAGGCTGACCGGCCCGCCCTGCGCAAGGTAAAGAGCCAGCATTCCGCTAAGAAACAAACCCCTGCGCCATACAGGAACTGCAGAAGCACCGGAGAACCGACCGGCAAGCGGACCGATCAATACGAAATATCCGGCCGTCAGCAGCAGCAGCACCGCCAGAAAAAGCGGACTCCACAAATCCTCAAAGCTGAAATATTGTAATCCCAGCATGATTAGAAGCCTCCTTAATCCCACCAAACCCAATACAGTGCCATGATAATGCAGGTTCCGGCGATAAAAAAGCCGCCCAGCATAAATAGAATCGGTATCAAATGTCCCTTGTCCTTCAGATGCATCCAGAAGCCCATCTGCAGAAAAACCTGCAGAACGGCCATGACCAGCAGCAGAATCACGGCAAAGGTCGCGTTGACTCCTCCGGCCGCAACAGCTGCAAAGGCAATCAGCGTCAGAATAACAGAGAAGATAAACACCACGATATGCCGCTGCGGCCCTTCCTGCCGGTGGCGGTGCTTCACCGCGCTATCCGGAGAACGCTGTTCTGTCGCCATAGCTAACCCACCTTTCCGAGCAGGTAAACAACCGTGAAGATAAACACCCATACCACATCGATAAAATGCCAATACATCGCGGACACATAAATCTTAGGTGCCGTGACCACCGTCAGCCCTTTATAGCTCAGCTGCCCGATCAGCACGGCGATCCACACAATCCCGAAAGCAACGTGAGCACCGTGGAACCCGACCAGTGTATAGAACGCCGAGCTGAATGCACTGGTAGTCATCCCGAATTTCTCGTGTCTTATATATTCGCTGAATTCGTAGATTTCCAGCCCGAGAAAGGCCGCGCCAAGCACTACAGTAACCAGCAGCCAGTTCCGCAGCAAGGCAGGCTGGTTCCGGTGCATCGCCTGAATGGCGAATACGCTCGTCAGGCTGCTCACCAGCAGCAGGAAGGTTGCGGCGGCAACCAGCGGCAGATGGAACAATTCGTTCGCAGACGGACCGTCATTCGTCTGGTTTCGCAGCGCCAGGAACGTAGCGAACAAGGTGCCGAAAAGCACCGCTTCTCCACCAAGGAACAACCAGAAGGCCAGCACTTTGTTGCGGCCTTCCGCCGTCGCTTTTTCCGGTTCGTGCGGGAGAGTGCCTTTTGCAGTTTCAGCATGTGCCGTTGTCATGTCGGTTCACCTTCCTTCCAGCTCTTCGGGTTCGATATGCCAGCCATGATCATCAAAGAGCGAGCGCATCAGCATCGACCCGAAGGTTATCAGAAGACCCAGCGCCGTAACGATATAGTTATTAAAGAGAAAACTCATAAAGCTGTTGCCAAAATCATCACGGCTGAACATAAAGCCAAGTCCGGCAATAAAGATACCAACCGACATCAGGAACGGGTGCACCGTCGCTGAAGGCATATGAATGGAGCCTACCGGTTCGGATGGCGTCATGCCCTTGTGCCCGGCTGTTTTTTCCTTCCAGAAAGCATCCAGACCGCGCACCAGCGGCGTTTGCTTGAAATTGTATTCCGGAGGCGGTGAGGAAATGGTCCATTCCAGCGTCCGTCCGTCTTCCCACGGATCATCCGCCGCATCTGCCGGCTTTCTGGAAGTGATGAAGACATTGGCCAGGAAAAACAGCATCCCTACACCCATAAGCCCTGCCCCGATCGTACTGATCAAATTAAGCAGGTCGAATTGCTGATTCGGCAAATACGTAAATACGCGGCGCTGCATCCCCATAAGCCCCAGGAAATGCTGTACAAAAAAGGTCATGTGAAACCCGATGATAAAGGTCCAGAAGGTCCATTTGCCCAGGTGTTCGCTGAGCATTCTTCCGAACATTTTAGGCCACCAATAATGCAGGCCCGCGAACAAGCCGAGCACCAGGCCGCCGACAATTACATAGTGAAAATGGGCAACGACAAAATACGTGTCATGAAACTGGAAATCGGCAGGAGCAGAAGCCAGCATGACACCTGTAACCCCGCCCATGGTGAAGGTTGGAATAAAGCCGACCGCGAATAAATTCGGGGTGGTAAAGCGTACTTGCCCGCCCCACATCGTGAACAGCCAATTGAAAATTTTGATTCCTGTCGGAACGGCGATCAGCATCGTGGATACAGAGAACAAGGCGTTCGCTACCGGTCCGAGGCCGGTGGTGAACATATGATGCGCCCAGACCATGAAGCCAAGGAAGGCGATCAGGATCGTCGCAAAGACCATGGAGCTGTACCCGAACAGCCGCTTACGCGAGAACGTCGGGATGACCTCGGAGATAATGCCGAAGGCCGGAAGAATCAGAATATACACTTCGGGATGACCAAAGATCCAAAAAATATGCTGCCAGAGTACCGGATTGCCGCCGCCGCTGGTCTCAAAGAAATTGGCGCCGAGAATCCGGTCGAAGGTGAGCAGCACAAGCCCTACTGTAACTGCGGGAAAAGCGAACAGGATAATAGCGGAAGTGATAAAGGTGGCCCAGGCGAACATCGGCATCCGCATAAATGACATTCCCGGAGCCCGCATCGTAATGATCGTAGCCAGGAAGTTAATGCCGCCGATTAGTGTGCCTAACCCGGCAATCTGCAAGCCGATCGTGTAGAAATCCACCCCGTGGGTGGTGCTGTAGGAGCTGGAGGATAGTGGGGTATAAGCGGTCCAGCCGGCATCGGGCGCTCCCCCCATAATCCAGCTGAGATTAAGCAGAATGCCGCCGAACAGAAACGTCCAGAAGCCAAGCGCATTCAGAAAAGGAAAAGCTACGTCGCGCGCACCGATCTGCAGCGGGATAACCGCATTCATCAACGCGAAGATGACCGGCATGACCCCGAGAAAAATCATCGTTGTCCCGTGCATCGTAATCAATTCGTTAAAGGTCTGGGCATCCAGAAAGGTATTCATCGGCTTGATCAGCTGGATGCGGATCAGAATGGCCTCCAGCCCGCCGATGCCAAAAAAGATCCCTCCGGCCCAAAGGTACAAAATTGCAATCTTCTTATGATCGACGGTGGTGATCCAGTCCATGATCCCGGTATGCCGTTTGACGCTGTGGCCATGCCTCAAGGGCTGGGAAGGATTCAAGGATTGCGCTGCTTGAGCCAAGGTACGTACCCCCTTTTCAAATATGCTGCTTCTGCTTTGGGCAATAGGCTTTATTCCAGCGTGTAGCCGGCCAGATATTCGGCAATTCCGTCAATCTCTTCATCACTGAGTCCCAATTCCTTGGGGTCAGGCATCCGGTTGCCCGGCTTGACGCTTTGCGGATCATGCAGCCAGGTCTTAAGATTCTCCAGGATCGGCGCTCCGTCGACACCTGTGTCGTCGTTCAGCAGGATACCAGCCACCGACTCGCGGGACCCGATCCCGGTGAGGGACGGACCGTTGCTGCCTACCATATCACCCACTGCGTGGCAGGTCAGGCACGCGGACTTGAACTTTTCCGCAAGCGCCGGATCTTCAGGCATCACTGCCGGGGCTTTCATGGAAGCAATCCATGCCGTGAACGCATCCTTGCTGACCGACTTCACTTTAAATTCCATAAATCCGTGGGAAGGACCACACAGCTCTGCGCATTTGCCGCGGTAAACGCCTTCATTTGGCGCACTGAAGCTGAAATGGTTCGTTGACCCGTCCGGGTTGGTATCGATTTTTCCGGAGAGAGAAGGTACCCAGAAGGAGTGCAGCACATCCTTTGTAGTCAGCTCAAAGGCGATATCCACGCCCGCAGGAATCACCAGATCCTGCGCCGTTGTCACACCGTAATCGGGGTATTCGAATTCCCACCAGTATTGGTGGCCGGTCACCTTGACCTTAACTGCATTCTTATCATCCGAATGATCATCTCCTGCGGCAAACACCGCCTGCACGGTCGGAACCGCCAGCACAATTACAAGGATCAGCGGGATAACCGTCCACAGCACTTCAAGCTTGAAGCTGCCTTCCACCTGTTCAGGGATCTCATGCTGGCCCGGTTTCCTGCGGTAACGGATAAGCACGTAGGCCGCAATGGCAAAGACGATCAGCAGCACGACAATCATGATGGTAATCGACAGCTTCATGAGTCCGAACGAGCTTTCCGCTGCAGGTCCCTGCGGTCTGAGCACCGACAAGTCCTGCCGCCCGCATCCTGCGAGAATGAGTCCAAGCGTTGCTGTCATGGGAAGAAGCCGTTTACCAGCCTGCCACGTTTTCATCATTGATCTACCCCGCTTTTCCCGATTTCGTAGATTAGAGGATTTTCCTGTCAATTATAACAATCACTATTAATATAAGTTTATGGGGGTCTTTTGTCAATCGTTCACAGCAAGTTCACAAAGCATTTTTTCAAACAGCAAAAGCTTGTCCTTACTGTATTTAAGAGCGCTTACAAAAAATGAATCTTTTATCATTTTTTCTTTAAAGCGCATACATATCTATTTGTGTCTATTAATTCATTTGACTATTTTATGATTTATGAATTTGCAAAAAATATGCGCACAAAAAAAACCGCTTCCTGCGGCAGCAAGCCGCCCGGGCACGGTTTATGAGAATCCTCATGGATGTAATTCCAAATTTGATGTCGTCAAATAGCAGGAAGTATTCCTGTCTGTAAATTAGGAGACGGATGAGTTTATTCTTCCCAACTCATGCTCCACGACCATAGTCAGCTCTTCTTCATAGCCTCCTGTGATCCGATACTTCCGGACATACTCCTTCACAAATTTCTTGGGATCTTTGGGCCGGAAAATGCGTGTCATTTCCCGTAGACTTTCCTTCACTTCGTTATGACCTTTACTTGCCATGATCAGTTCCCTCCCAAAACATTGAAAATGAATGCTCCGTTGTAGAGAATGCATGATGAAAAGTCCGCCGTAACCTCGAAATGCAAGTCAAGAAACCGTAACACATACGTGGCTTGCATTATCCGCCTAAACGTTCATCCCATAAATATGGAGGTCCGCCTTGCCGGTGAAGCAGGTTCGTCGTGATTTGGGCTGAGAGTAAGATGCACCAAATGCGGAACACCTTGACACTTTACTTACCCGAAGAGCCACTTGCTGAATCACTCCTTTCGGGCCTTATCGTTATATTGTATCATATTCCAGTCCAACTTCCACCTTTCCTTGTAAAATTTACGTACGTAAAATATTTTTTTACTCTTCTCTACCGCAGCAGGTGAGGCTTGCAGACTTTTGGTTAAAATAACGTATCCGCTGCCGCATCCTAGACTCCGGCAGGCAGCGTGGAAAGGGGATTGCTATGAGCCAGCAGCTGTCTTTACTACACACACCTAACAACCCGGCACCCGTTATAGCAGCAGCCCGTCCGGATGACACCGGAACCTGCCCTCTTCGACTGGAGAAGGCCCATCAGGCAGTTACGAAAGAATATCCCAAAATGCATAGTATGCTTGTCGTCCGCCACGGGCAACTGATATTTGAACGGTATTACGGGGGATATCATGCCGGAATGCTGAATGATCTTCGTTCAGCCACCAAAAGCTTCCTCTCTCTTCTTATCGGCATTGCCATCGGCAAAGGCCATATTCCGGGAGTCCACTCCTTTGTAGCCGAAGCTCTTCAGAGATATCTGCCACCCCGCTGCTCTCCGCAGCTTTCGGAAATTACGCTGCGCCACCTGCTGACCATGACCTCCGGCTTCAGGTGGATTACCGGCAAGAAGCTCGGAGAACCGCTCGTACGTAATCTGCAGCGCAGCAGCCGCTGGACTTCTTACGCTCTTAGCCTGCCCATTGATCATGAAAATATTGGGCAGTTTCAATACCGCAGCAGCGACTCGCATCTAATTTCTGTTATGCTGAGCGAATTCTCAGGGCTGGACGCTTACAGCTATGCCAGAGAGCATCTGTTTGGACCGCTGGACATTCACCACACCGCCTGGCTGCCCAGTCCTGAAGGGCACAGCATGGGCCATATCGGCTTATACCTGACCTCGCGTGATCTGGCTAAAGTCGGTATGGTCCTGCTGGGCGGCGGCCTTTACAAAGGGCAGCAGATGATCCCGCAGAATTGGCTGGAAGATGCGTTCACAGCCCAGACCCCCGGATATCCGGCCTACGGTAATTACGGGTATCAATTCTGGAACGGCATGATGAGCAGCCAGCCCTACGTGCTGGCTCATGGACACGGGGGCCAGCAGCTATTGCTGCTGCCGAAGCTGGACGCCGCCGTTATATTCACCGCCGAGAGCGCGGTCAGCCGGTGGAAGCACCCCCGCAGACTGGTTGAACAATACATTATACCGGCGATGGAGCTTTAGCATGTCTAACGGAAAGGAAGAATGCTTTTTCACTTGAACCCCTTCCCGGTCCACATACTTTGCCGGGACAAATCATAGGCTCATAGAGAAGAGGGAACCGGTTAGCCGCCTTCTTCTCCAAGTACAAGGAGAGTGAGCCCTTTGTCCCCTTTCAGATCTTCCACCGGACTGCCTGACCATATTGCCGCCGCCCTATGCTACTTCTTCCCCTTTATTGGGGGCATCGTTTTTCTGGCCCTGGAGAAACGCAGCCGCTTCGTGCTCTTTCATGCGTTGCAGTCGCTGATCGCCTTCGGGACACTGATGATTGTCCATGTCCTCAGCGGCTTCATTCCGCTGCTCGGCGCTCTCGTCGCCGCCTTAATTTCCCTTTGCAGCTTCGCCGTATGGCTTCTCATGATCTATCATGCTTTGGGCGGAAGATGGTATAAGCTTCCCTGGGCAGGGGAGATCGCCGAAAGCCAGCTCCGTCAGTTGTAGCCTGCCTCCTGCTGTTTATCCTTATTTTTAAGATTCCCTTTTGAACGTCCACTCCGTACAATGGAATCAGGACATAGAGGAATCTACAGGCTGGAGGAACATACATGTACTTATTGATCATAAATCCCCGTTCCGGCGGCGGAGCAGGCCAGCGGACATGGCACACGGTCGAAGGGATGCTGCATTCACGCGGCATCCCTCATGAGCCCTTGTTCACGCAAAACGCCGACCGCGCCGAAACCCAGGTGCTTGGGGCGCTCGCCCGGCGCGACGACTGGCGCGCCGCCATCGTCATCGGCGGCGACGGCACGATCCACAGCGTGCTGGGCGCGCTGCGGCGCAGAGGTGTGCCGCTGGCCGTCATCCCCGCCGGCTCCGGCAATGACACGGCACGCGGCTTCGGCATCCCGCTGGCCACAGAGGCCGCGCTGGAGGCTGCGCTGCAGGACCGCTGCCTCGAAGCCGATCTGCTCTCGGGGGCGGGCGGCCTCACCCTGACCGCCGTAGCCAGCGGCTTCGATGCACAGGTAGCCGTAAATGTGAACAACGGCTTCTACAAACGGCTGTGCAACGCCATCGGCGCCGGACAGCTGGCCTATATCATCGGCATTCTGCATACGCTGATGACCTTCAAGCCCTGCCGGGTGAGCGTCACCTGCGACGGGAAGGAGCAGGCTTTCGAGAAAGCCTGGCTTGTCTCGATCTGCAACCTGCCAAGCTATGGCGGCGGGCTGCTGATCTGCCCGCAGGCGGAGGCCGATGACGGCCTGCTCGACGTCTGCGTCGTGCACGGCTGCAGCCGCATGCAGGTGCTGCGGCTGTTCCCGACGCTGCTGAAGGGCACGCATGTTGCGCTGCCCTTCGTGACGATGCTGCGCGGGCACAGCGTAGCTGTCCACTTCGCGCAGGCCCGCCATGCCATCGGCGACGGCGAAACCCTCGGCACGGCGCCGCTGGCCGTGCGCTGCGAGCCGGGCGCGCTGCGCGTGCTCTCGCCGCTGGCGGCGGCCCGCGAACAGGGCGCGGCTGGCCCTTGCCAGGCAAGCGTGTAGGACGCGGCGGGCCCGTACCCAGTCAGCGTCGTATGGGACGCGGCTGGCCCGTACCCAGTCAGCGGCGTGTAGGACGCGGCGGGCCGGGGTACCCGCAGCGCGAGTTCCATCGCGCTTGCGAATGAATGGCCTGCGTGGCCACGCTTCGGCGGCCTGCGGCTAGCCCGCAAACGCAGCTCCATTCTGCTTATACTTTGTTTCCCAGCTGTGGCTATGCCGCTGCCCTTTGGGGTCGCGGGAGATAATTGCAGTTTGTACAACTAAACGGGCTGGTTCCACTTCCGTTCAGCACTTAACTGCACTCTGTACATCTAAATTCCGGTTTCTGGTCCATTTTCGGCATTAAGACGGATATCTACTGTACAAAATACAACTAAAACGGAATGCCGAGCAAATAAGGAACATTTAGTTGTACAAATTGCAATTACTGCGCAGTAATCCCTATAGCCACAGCATAAAGACCCCATACTCCGCAAAGCTGGAGCATGGGGTCTTTATGAGCTATAATACTGCGGGGTCAGCCCGGCAGGCCGCCGGCTTCCTCCACGAAGGAGATCAAGCCATCGTCAAGCGAAGCAATCCGTACCAGCGATTCCACACGGTAGCCGGCTTCCTTCAGCAGCTTGTTGCCAGGCTGGAAGGCTTTTTCGATCACGATGCCGATTCCGGCTACGCTGCCTCCCGCCTGTTCCACGATCCGGGCCAGCCCGAAGGCCGCTTCACCGTTGGCAAGGAAATCATCGACGATCAGCACGCGTTCACCGGGAGCAATGAACTTTTTGGAAACTGTGATATCATTGCTTTCTTTTTTCGTAAAAGAGTAGACCTTCTCCACATAAATATCTTCGGTCAGGGTCAATGATTTCTGCTTGCGTGCAAAAATGAGCGGAACCTCAAGCTCCAGCGCCGTCATAATGCCGGGGGCGATCCCCGAGGATTCGATGGTCAGCACCTTCGTCACCTTTTCTCCGGCAAAACGGCGGGTAAACTCGCGGCCGACCTCACGCATCAGAAACGGGTCCATCTGGTGATTCAGAAAAGAATCGACCTTGAGCACACCTTGACCGAGAACAATACCTTCATTGATAACCTTCTGTCTCAATAACTCCATTCTGTGCTCCTTCCTCTCCATCTCAAATGGACCCTGTCTTAGTTTTTACAGGCCAGACGGCTTCTGCGGCAGCAAATTGCCGACAATCGACTTCAGTTCGTTGTCCTCTTTGCTATTCGCCTTGCCGCTGTCAAAGCTCGTGATGCGGATTTCCGAGTACTTCTCTCCCGGATTCACAGGTTTAAAAATCAGCTTCTCACGGTCTTCCAGCCGAACGTTGAACTTCATGTCCTTGAACATGCCAATCAGTTCATTTTCTCCCGGGACTTTACCCTCTTCCAGAAACAAGAGACCTCTGAGTGACTTGATCCCTTCCGGATGCTGCACATCAAAATGAATAATACACTCCACGCTTTCACCTCCCCAGCTTAATTTCGGCTTGCGAGCAGCTTGACCCTTACCCAAACACGTTTCCTAATGGCCTGGCTCTTGCTGCTCTTCCGAGTCTTCCAATTCTTCCAATTCCTCATGTTCCTCTTGTTCGTCCGGTTGCTCCTGTTCGCCCAGTTGTTCATGCTCCTGGTCATGCAGTACATATTTACCGTAAATGTGGCTGTAGCGTTCCCCGTACCTTCTTGTTAGCTCGGGGCCCATATCCTCTTCCAGCTCGAAGAGCACCATCTCCTGCGTAAAGTGGTTCAGCAGCAGTTCCACCAGCACCTGATGTTCGGTTACGACCGCCTGCGCCGTTCCGTCCTCATACCGCATGCCGAGCATGCACCAGTTCCTGTCGATCACAAAGGAAAACTTCCGCCCGCCGCTCCGGCGCGGCTTTCCGCCCAGCGGCGGCCATACCGGATAAGGTGCGGGAACCTCGTTGCCGCCGTCAAAGGCCCACAACAGCTTCACTCCCCGCAGCTCTGCCTGCTCCAGCTCATTGCGCAGCAGCGAAGCTTCCTCACGCCATACATCTACTACGATTTCCTGCTCAGCAAGATTCAGTTGGCGGATCAGTTCCTCCATCACATTCCGGTCACCCTCCACATTGTAGAAAGAGGGATTGACCGGGCCGCCGCGCGGCATTTCACTTTCCATATAAGCCAGTGAAGCCGATACCCGTCCGGAGATCATGGTCGCGAGCTCTTCCGGGTCCAGCACACTGTAACGCGCCGGTTCCCCTTCACCGCATCTTACATAACCTTGCTGAGTCAGACGCTGAAGCGCCGCATATACGTTGGATCTTGATACTCCGAGCTGCTTTGCCACTTCATAACCCGAAGCCTGGCCTTTGCTGGCCAGCTCGACCATAATTTTGGATTCCATCTCTGTGAAACCCAAATTGCGCAGATGCAGCAGCAACTGTTCCATCTATGTTGTCCCCCTAAGCTGACTGTAAATGCTGACTAGATTTGTTCTGATCCGCAACGCGGGCACCACATGGAACCCTTGGGCAAATCCGCCCTGCAGATCTGACATTTGACGATATCCCGCACGCCGCCTTCACTGGATGCAGCTTCTTCCGCAGGCTCACCGGCTTTCCAGTCACGGATACGCCGGTCAAGCTCAAGCTGTCTTTCCCGCTCCCGTTCAAGCTCATCGGCTTCACGGCGGCTGCGTTCGGTATCCTGCACCGCTCCGCCATATTCCTCCTGCGGCAGTTCATCGTCTACCGGAAGCACTTCGGTATACACCGTACGCTGCTCCGATCTCATCGCCAGCTCTTTCTCCGCTTCCGTCAGCTCCTCCTCGCCATAATATTGATCTTCCTCTTCATCCTCATGAATGCTGTGCACTGTGACGGGCACCGCTTCTTTTCTTGAAGCCGGTTCCTCCAGCTTACGTCCGCATTTCGGACAAAAATTGGCGTCCAGGGCTACAACATTCCCGCAGGTGCAGAGCTTTTCATTCTTCAGCTCGGCAATCCGGAAGCGCAGCTCCTCAATCTGTTCCTGAAGCTTCAGGCAGGCCCGGGAATGCTCCACCATCTTGCCTTCGGCCAGGGACAAATCCTTCGAGCGATATCCGTCGTAGAACAGCTTTCCCATTTTCATAAATTCAATTTCCATCTCATGTTCGATATCGGAAATATGCCCGTTAAGCTTGCCGATCTCCACCGAGCTTTGCGCTTTTTCACTCACCCGGCTGGCACCGTCTTTAATGCGTTGCAGAAAATTCATTGTAGTTCCTCCTTCTCCAGAGTGAGAACAGGGCCGATTTGCAGCCAAATATCATTCCAAATAAACCCTTAACGCTCCGTTCAATAGCGGTAACGTGCTTCTATCATACCAAATGTCTCGATTAGATTCATTATTTGTCGTTCTGTGTATAATAGTAAAAAATAACCATGGACAAGCTTACCAACAATGGAGGGATCAATCTTGCCGGACGAAGAGAAAAAACGCTATTTCGTATCCGTAAACCACAGCCTTATTCAGGACGTGCGCAATGACTCCAATGAATTTGAAGTGCTGCTTAACGCTGAAGAGCTTACCCTTCTCCAGGATCTCCTTAACGAACTCGAACGCGGGGATGATTACGCCTTCCGGCGCGCCTTTGTGCCTTATAAGTCTGCCGATCACGATGAAGCTGCCCGGCAATTTGACGATGAGACCGTCAGACTGTACCAGACCCTGCACCGTTTTGGCAGCATAGAGACGCAGCAGACCATTGAGCAGCTGGGTATACTCCCCAAACTGGAAAATACCGGGTATCACGATAAAGGTTATGACGGAGGCTCCCTACGAACAAATAATCAACCTAAGCGCCGTACTTTCTATCCCTTATGTGTGCTAATACGCTGCTGCGGGAAGAATGTTGCGCTATTTTGGGTTGGCCGGATTATAGTTGCAAACAGCCTGGACTCTTCGGCACTACAGGGGGGTCTGGGTTTTTTTTGCTTCTGGGGCAGTACATCGGTTAAAATAGGGATATAGACTGGTCCCGGAATGTATAACATATCTTTATTCATGGGTTCATTTTATCCAGTCACAAATAACTAAACTTGGGAGAGTCTCAGTGGAAGAATATGATAGTACACAGGTTACACTGAATCAGCTGCAGGTGCATGTCAAGGATCTGAAGAAGTGGCAGGTTAATGGGGATTTCGCCAAACAGATCGAGGATTTCAAAGCTTTGCCGGCGCTGTACCGCCATGCCCTGAATGAGCTTGAGAATAAAATTGATGTGATCAAAACGGAATGGCAGGTGCGCGACGGCTTCAGTCCGATTGAGCATGTCAAGTCGCGGATCAAAGAGCCGAAGAGCATCCTGCAGAAGATGGAACGCAAAGGGCATGAGTTTACCCTGGAAAATATGGAGCAGCACATTCATGATATTGCAGGCATGCGGATTGTCTGTGCTTTTGTGAAGGATATTTATCGTCTGGTCGATCATCTGTGTGCGCGGGAGGACATCCGTGTGCTGGAGATCAAAGATTATATTGCACATCCCAAGCCCAACGGCTATCAAAGTCTGCATCTGATTGTGTCGATACCGCTTGTGCTGCTGGAAGGAACCCACTGGGTAAAAGCGGAAATCCAGCTGCGTACACTTGCCATGGATTTCTGGGCCAGTATGGAGCATATCCTCTACTACAAATTCGATAAACAGCTTCCGTCGCATGTCGCCGAGGAACTGAAAGAAGCCGCACGTGCCGCCGATGAGCTGGATCAAAAAATGCTCCGCCTGCGCCGGGAGATTCTTGAGTTATCCGAGGGAAGCAGTGCGGGTGAACCCCCGTCCGGGGAGTAATGCCATTTCTGTTTACGGACCGTAGCTGAAAAGGTAATAAAAGAAGGCAGTGCCCTACAGCTGAGCTGTTGCGGCACTGCCTTTCTATTATTCTCAAGAAGGAAGCAGCAGGTTTCTCCAAGTGTGGCCCCCGTCTGCCGTGCTCCAAAGGATTTCCGGCCCGGAAATCCAGCCGGTTCGAGACGTAGAGAACTGTATCTCCGTTGCCTTATCGAACGCTGAACCTTTGGTAGCTTGCTTCCAGCTAACGCCGCCATCGTCTGTAGCAAGCAGCTTGCCGCCTGCCTGCAGCGCCCAGCCTGAACGGGCATTCAGCCAAGCTGTCCTTGACGCTTCAACCCCTTGAATGCCGGGGCCATGCTTCCAAGTCTCTCCGCCATTATTGCTGGTGTAAAAGACCATGCTTTTAACACCGTTCAGGACAATTTCCAGCGGCAGCACCCCATCCTTCTATCCTTGCCGGAAAAGACAGGAGGGTAGCTGTTGCTATACGCATACCCCGAAAGCGCTGGCGGGGAGACGAGTTTCTCCGGCTTCCAGCTCTTGCCCCCATCAGCAGTTCTAAAGGTAAGAATGGACTTCTGTCCGTGATTACTGGAGGTTATCCAGCCGTTATCGCTATCCCGGAAGGTTATGCCCGTTGGATAGGCAGCAATGCTTGCGGTAAGATCGCCCACTCTGCTCCAGCTTGTCCCTCCATCCACCGTGCGGTATAACGACTTCTCCATCATACCAAGTGCCGGTTCGGAACATAGCAGAATATACCCGCCCTGCTTATCGGGAAAATGCATAAACCCGCTGGCGTATCCTTGCTCCCAGCTTTTCTTCACCGGAAGGCGAAAAGTCTTCCAGGACTTTCCCTTGTCTAGCGTATGAAAAAGGGTTGTAGGCTTGTGCGGGCCATAGGCGCTTAGAATCCACGCCTCAGTGTCACCCGCAAAGTAATGCGCCAGTTTGCCAAGCTGGACAGCATTACCGGGCATGGGCACCGTATTGCTAAGCGGATGCTTCCAGCTTAACGCACCGTCCGCTGTATGCCACACTCCGCCCAGCGTGATTCCCCAGCCCTCTTTCACGCCTGTCATTTGGAAATTGTCCGGATATCCCTTCAGGGTGATGCTGGAGCTTTGCGCCGGTGCCGCCCCTATGGTTGAGGCAGAAATTAGAAGCGTTCCTGCTATGAACAGAGAAGCCAGAATTTTATAAACTCTCAATTTAAGCTCTCCCTCATTCCCTGTTTGTCCTGTTATCATAAGACCTCAGCAGGAACATTAGGTTACGATCAGTTCATTCCGCAGTGAAAATATTGTTAATTAAGAGCAACCAGAGCAGCCTTACAGCTTACCCAGCCCTGCCGCCCTGCGGGCCGCGGCTTCTGCGACACGCTGCATGATGAGCACAAGCCCCTCACCGGCACGGGGTGTCTTGTCGAGCAGGGTACCCCAGTTTTCGGTCGGCTTCGCAACCGCCGGTGAAGTTGGAAACGGCCGGGCTGCGATTTCATGAAACATGGGACCCGGCTGGTGGAGCGAGCCTTCAGCAGCCGCTTCGGCCAGCCATTCTCCAGTCGGGACAGCCGGCCCTTTGCGCTCCAGCCGGGCCAGTTCGGCTGCAAGCAGGCCGGACGGGGCCGGGCCGGCATCCTCGCTGTCCTCCGCTTCCTCTTCCGCCCAAAGGGCAAAAACTCCGGCCAGCAGCGTCTCTTTGTCCAAACCGCGCAGTTCAAACGCCAGCAGCGGTTCCTCTTTCAGCTGCTTTTTGACCAACCCCAGCAGGGCCATCTGTTCCGGCCCTGAAAGCTTCTGTCCGGCCAATGCCAGTTCTTCATCGCCGGGCAGAAGCTTCATCGCCGCCAGGCCTCCACTCAGGTTGCCCTGCAGCAGACCATACAGCTCACCCGGGTGCTCCGCGAGCCGGATCAGCACCTCCTGTTTCACTTCATCAGACCAGCGCGGAATTTCCAAAGAGAGAACCGTCGTTGGCGCTTGCCCTTGGGCGGCGGCGACGGCAGCGGCGTTTCGTTTGGTCTGCACTCCCGGCGCTTTGGCCGATAGCTGTGTTCCCGTCGCCTTAACCACCCCGGGCTCAATTTCCAGCCGCAGTTCCAGCAGTTCACTCATTGCCCATTCCTCCTTTATGCCAAGCTTGTTCCACTACATCCAGTCCTGCCCCTGAAGCTCGATAAGCTCCTTAAGCTCATGATTGGACATCTCTGTCAGCCAGTTTTCTCCGGAACCGACAACCTGCTCCGACAGGCTTTTTTTACGCTCGATCAGTTCATCAATCCGTTCTTCCAGCGTTCCCTGGCAGATCAGCTTATGAACCTGCACATTCTTATGCTGGCCGATCCGGAACGCCCGGTCGGTCGCCTGATTCTCCACCGCCGGATTCCACCAGCGGTCATAATGTATGACATGGTTAGCCCGTGTAAGGTTCAGACCCACACCGCCGGCTTTGAGCGATAGTACGAAAAACGCCGGCCCTTCCCCCTCCTGAAAGGCATGCACCATCTCATCGCGCTCCCGTTTGGGGATGCCGCCATGCAGGAACAGCGGCGGCGAGCCGTAACGTTTTGCCAGCCTGCTGACCAGCAGCTCGCCCATCGCCACATACTGGGTGAAAATAAGTGCAGATTCCCCAAGCTCGGCAATGCTGTCCAGCACCTCGAACATCACATCCATTTTGCCGGAATGCTCACTGCGTTGGGTCCGGCCCTCCTCTTTGCGGTACAGCTGCGGATGGTCGCATATTTGCTTCAGCTTGGTCAATGAAGACAATACCAGCCCCCGGCGGGCCATGCCGGAACGTTCCCCGATGACACCGAGCATTTCATCCACTACACCCTGATACAGCGCCGCCTGCGTTTCTGTAAGCGGACAATAAGATTTCAGCTCCAGCTTCTCCGGCAGATCCTTGGAAATGTCCGGATCACTCTTGAGCCGCCGCAGCAGGAAGGGCGAGACGAGGCGGTGCAGCTCGCGCAGCCGCTCTCCGCCTTCACCGGATACATACCGCTGGCGGAATGAATGATAAGTCCCCAGATACCCCGGATTCAAAAAGTGAAAAATCGACCACAGCTCGCCAAGCCGGTTCTCCACTGGTGTGCCTGTCATCGCAATTCGATGCGGTGCTGACAGCTTCATCACACTCTGTGCCTGCTTGGTGCGGTGATTCTTGATATACTGCGCTTCATCCAGCACAACAGTCGACCAACGGACGCCTGCGAGATCCTCGCTGTCCCGGCCTGCGAGATGATAAGTGGTCAGCACGATTTCATGGCTGGTGGCCAAGTCGATAAAGCCTTCCCCGCGAACCCGTCTTCCCCCGTGGTGAATATGCACACTCAGCGATGGTGCGAAACGCTGCAGCTCCCGCTGCCAGTTGCCAAGCAGCGAGGTCGGGCAGAGAATCAGCACCGGCTCACGCTTCTCCTCCGGCGGAGCAGTCAGGGCACGGTCCAGCAGACTGGTGATGACCTGCACCGTCTTGCCGAGGCCCATGTCATCGGCAAGGCATACCCCAAAGCCGAGCCCGCTGAGCGCAGCCAGCCATTGAAAGCCGCGCTCCTGATAAGGTCTAAGCGTTCCATGAAGACCCGGCGGCACAGAGCGCAGCGGAAGGCCCCGCAGAACATCGCCATGCATGAGCGAAGCAAGCATGCCGGAGGTTTCCATGCCGGTCACCGACATTCCCTTCCAGAGCCGCTCGTCACCATCCTCGGCCTCCAGACGCATCCAGTCCGCCGCCGACATTTCTCCGCTTTCGTTGCGCTTCATATATCTCAGAACCTGGCGGATCTCCTTCGGATCGACTTCAATCCATTCTCCCCGGAAGCGCACAAAAGGTACTCCGGCCTCCACCAGCGCATTCAGCTCTTCCTCGCTGATTGTGTTATCGCCCAGCGAGGCCTCAATGCGGAAGGAAATCAGCTCTTCCATGCCAAGGGAAGGCTGGGTTGAACCATCGATGCTGCCAGCAGGCGGCTGCATCTTCATCTTCATCCCGATCCGCCGCCGGCCTTCACGGCTCCAGCGGGATGGCATCTGCACCGTAATTCCCCGCTCCCGCAGCTGCTGCACGCTCTCCTTCAGAAAGAAATAGACGCGGTCCGGCTCCAGTTGAACTCCATCCGGTGCCGGTCCGGCTAGCGCACGCTCAATATCCGGCGATATTTTCGCGGCCCGGCCGAGTGCCGCCAGCAGCTGCTGCTGAATATTGCGGTAGCGCTTGCCCCATAAAGTGAACTCCCGTTCCCTGCTGCTCCAGATCGCCGCCGCAGGAATCCAGAATTCTCCTTCTTCCCGGTTCTCCGCCCAGAAGGTTAAATTCCAGGCATCGCCTTCGTTCGCAGGCGGCTCCAGACGCAGACCCAGACTAAGCTGGCCGCTGTGGACCTCCTCCGCCCCGGAGTTCGGAATCTCACTCTCAGCCGTACCGTTTACGGCGGCAAGGAGGTCCGCCACCTCGGCCGGAGTCCCCTGGACCGGGATATCACGGCTGCCGGTGAGCAGGCTGTTCCACCACAGCTCGGTCAGCGGTGAATATCCACGGCGATAATTCGCTTTGAATGGCCCAAGCTCGCTTTCCATTCCCGCAATAACCTTTTTGATCTCGGCAGTCATTACAGCCTGCAGAAAAGAATACAGCACGTACGCTCCCGCTTCTTCACGCGACGACAAGTCCCCCTCCTCCGCAACATGGGTTCCCAGTGCCAGCACCGGCATGGAAGCTGCCATCTGCAGAAAGAACTCCTTATCAGCCTCCTGCCGAAAGGCCGGAGACCAGCAGGCCGCAGCGGCTTGCTCCCCCCCGCGGCGGCGCGAGCCTATAGGCCTCGGCGGCATTGCGCCGGGCACAATCCCGCCTGTGCCCATCAGTTCAAGGGCAAAACGGGCCGCAGCCGCCCAATAACGCAGTTCACCGCCAGGCTCCACTCCCTGTGCACGGCACATTTCCTCGTCCCAGGCCAGCAGCAGCTCAAAGGCGTCCTTCGGGGCCAGGGCAAGCCCTTCCAGCGTGCGCCCCGGCAGTCCGCGCCGCGTTGTCCTCCCTTCCGCAGAGGCAGCGGCCGGATACTTCACTTCCGCCAGCCGCAGCGCAGCACCCGCAAAAGGACGTCCTCCTCCCCGAAGCTCCAGCCGTTTGACCACACGTGTCCATGCGTCAACTTTCGGCTCTGAAGTTTCGCCGGAGAAGCAGAATAATACGTCCCCTAACCATATTGCATACAGATGCTTAATCATTGGTGATCTCCTGTCTTTTTATGCAAACAGAAAGCGCCAGCCGGTTCCGCTAGAAGAAACGGCTTCGCCGCCCTAAAGGACGGAATCCGTTTCTAACCTTGCAGAAGGCTGAATCCTTCTCCGCGAGAAATATATTTTTAAGCTGAATCAACAGATGTGAACCCTAACGGAAGAAATACATAATCCCCCATGTTTTTTTCTTCATCCCTTCATCTTATACGAAAAAGTCCTGATTTAAAAACGTTTCTGTATATTTTCTGCAGATTTTATATTCCGGCACTGTCCGTAATTGAAAAAAACCCGCCAGCGGGCGGGTTCAAGTCGTATCAAAGGGCTCTAAAGTGTTCCGGTTGCTGCTCCGCTACCTCCATCCGCAGCTCCCCGCCTTCCGGGTCATCGTCCACTTGAATAATCACCGCACCGCTCTTGCCATTGCGTGCCCAGCCCCGCCGTCCTTCCTTAAGCTGCTCCAGACTGATTTCGGAGAGTCCTTCCACCGATTGGGTGAAGAAAGACGGATAACAGAGCGCGAAGCGCAGCATCTCCCTGCGGGGCGAAAATTCACGGACTGCATAAGACCAGCTTATCCGCAATATCCCTGCTTCCCCGGCGGCCTGTACGTCGATTTGCGAATATTGCCCTCTCCTGTACCCGAAGCTGTGCCCGTCATCTTCATACAGGGTAAAAGCAGCCGAGAATCCTTCCTTGGCTTCCGCACCATACAGGTGAAACACCACCGTTTCCTCTGTTTCTTCGAGTGCGTATTGTTTGAGCGGACCTTCGGCGACAAAACTTCCGGCCTTCACATACATCGGCATGATGTTTAGCGGTGCATCGGCGAGGATATGGCGTCCGCCCTCATGAACTTCACCATCCCAATAATCCAGCCAGCACCCTTCAGGCAGATACACCGAGCGATGCTCTGTATCCGGGCGGTAGACAGGGGCGATCAGCACATTTTCCCCGAGCAAAAATTGATCGCACAGGTTGGTCACATAGGGGTCGTGCGGATACTCCAGAATCAGCGGCCGGATCACAGGAAGCCCACAGGTTTCCGCCTCATGAAAAAGGTTATAGATATGAGGCATCCAGCGGTAGCGCAGGCCGATGAATTCGCGGAGAATCCCTTCGACCTCCTCACCGAACGACCATGGCTCCTGGCGCAGGGTACCGATGGAGGAATGGTTGCGGCAATAGGGGAAGAAAACACCCATCTGTGTCCAGCGCACCAGAAGCTGCGCGGAGGTATGGTGGGCGAAGCCGCCGATATCCGGCCCGGAGAAGGCCAGTCCCGAGAGTCCCATATTAAGCACCATAGGTATCGCCATCGCCATATGCTCCCAGAAGCTGCGGTTATCCCCCGTCCATACCGCGGCGTAACGCTGTATCCCGGCATAACCGGCCCGGGTCAGCACAAAGGGGCGCTCTCCCCCCATATGCTCCGCCAAGCCTTCATAGGTTGCTTTAGACATCATCATCCCATACAGGTTATGGTATTCCTCATGTGTGATCGGATGCCCGTTGTTGAAATGCATCACATCCAGATCCATCGTTTTGCTCTCATTAAACACCGCCGGCTCGTTCATATCATTCCAGATTCCGTCAATGCCGAGGTCGGTATAGTATTTATGCAGATCGCCCCACCATTCAGCCGTCCGGCTGTCGCTGAAATCAGGGAAGGCGCTGATGCCCGGCCACACCTCGCCGAAGAATATATCGCCTTCCAGCCTGCGGCAGAAATGCTTTTCGAGAACCCCTTGCTTGTACACCTCGTAATTGGGATCTTTCTTGACGCCGGGATCAACAATCGGTACGATCCGCACACCAAGCTCCTTTAGCTCCGATATCATCTTTTCCGGCTCGGGGAAGTTTACAGGATCAAAGGTGAAGACACGGTATTCATCCATGTAATGAATATCCAGATAAATGACGTCGCAGGGAATCTTCTTCTCACGGAAGGTCCGGGCAAGCTGCAGCACCTCCTGCTGGTTCATATAGCTATAACGCGACTGGTGGTAGCCGATCGCCCATTTAGGCGGAAGCGCAATCCGTCCGGTCAGCGAAGTGTATCTTGTTACAACATCCTTCATTTCGGGACCATTGATAAAGTAGATATCATAAGCTCCAGTGGAGCAGCCGATCGTAAAAGCAACCCCATGGGACCGCATATCAAAATCGCTCCGGCCCGTATTGTCGAGAAATAATCCGTAGGAGAGGTCGCCATGCATATGAATAATCAGCGGAATGGACTCATACAGGGCTTCTATCTCCGGCAAATGTGGCGCAAACACATCGGTGTTCCAGTTCGTATAACGCTCCCCGCGTTTGTCGAGAAAGCTGGATTTCTCCCCCAGCCCGTAAAAATGCGAATCCGGCTGCATATCATACTCGGCATGACTGGCCCCGCGCGGATTCCAGCTTGTCAGGTTCTGCTGCATGATGACCTTGCCCTCTATATTTTCCACACGGAGAAGAAACGAGGTTTTCTCAAGGATCAGCCGAATCACACTGGTAGTGAAGATCAGTGCATCCTCTGTCTCTTCTACCGGGAACAAATGCGGCACACAGCTCTCCGCCAGCACTGCCGCAGATGTTGTCAGATCCGGAACGCTGCTGTGAAACACCTTCATACGGAACACTTCATCATTCAAAAAAACAAATACAATCCCGCCGCGCTCCCCGCGGACGATATAAATATTCTCTGAACGTTCCCAGGATTCAATGCTCCCAGGGGTATTCCAGGTTTCCTTCATAACAAGCGGACCCATTTTTTCGGGACGTATTGCTTCGCTGCTCTCCATCGCCTCTTATCCCCCTCCGGCTGTTGCCGCCTTGTTAAAGTTTCCTATTCTACTTCTATTACCCCGCTTGTGCGGACGGCTATCCGCAACCTTATGACCTGCAGGTCATTTTTTTGGGTAATATAGTCTTAACCGCTGATAAAGCGGGTATATTCTATGTAGACTCAGACTTCACCGTTATACAATTTACTTAAGTATCATACCTATTTCACACCGGCCGGTTATGCTTTTTCCATCTGGTCGCTGATCTATCTCCTGCTCGCCGGTTTTATCGTATATCAATTCCGCGAGAGCACCGGGTCACGGGATTCGGTTAACTCTTTGGGCATTTGGTTTGTGCTGAGCTGCGTCATTAATATGGGCTGGCTGTTCCTCTGGCATTATCTTTACATCGAGGTTGCCACAATTGTAAATGTCAGCGTCGTGCTGGAGAAGAACAACTGGGACGGATTCGGACTCAGTGACCCCGCCTGGGCAGTTATCATGCTCTGCGTAGGCGTACTGCTTGCTGTAATGGTCAGTTTCCCTCACCGGGACAGCATTTATCCACTGGTCTTCGTCTGGGCGTTTATCGCGATTGCCCTTGAGCACAGAGACACCGGAAATGTATTCGTGACCGCTTCAGTAGCGGCAGGACTCCTGCTGCTTTACAGCATTTGGCTGATGTTTACTTCGCGCCGCCGGAGCAGATATTGACGTGCGGTTCCCGGAGTTTCAATAACAGACTGTTTACAGCCCATTCACTGGTCAAAAAAAAACCCGTTGCCTGCTTGTACCGGCAACGGGTTTTTGAATTCATTTGATTTCGTTCAGTTAGCTATCGTAATTTACAACTATAAGGCCCATTATTTCTTGCGCGCTACCGCTTCGATCTCCACAAGACCATCCTTCGGCAGTCGAGCAACTTCAACCGCACTGCGGGCAGGATAAGGTTCTGTAAAGAAACTGCTGTACACTTCATTCACAGCTGCAAAGTCATTCATATCCTTGAGATACACGGTCGTCTTCACAACATGATCCAGCGATGCACCGGCCTCTTCCAAGATGGCCTGAACGTTGCTTAGCGACTGGCGTGCCTGCTCCTGTACACTTTCCGCAAGTTCTCCAGTTTCCGGATTCAGGCCCAGCTGTCCTGAAGTATATACCCAGTTTCCGGCTACAATTGCCTGACTATATGGCCCGATGGCTCCTGGGGCTTTGGTTGTAGCAACCTGTTTTTTACTCATGATACGCTCCTCCTGTGGGTACACGACATTAATGTCATGATGTACATATGAATTTATGTCCCATTGTACGTGCTGCACTCTGTTTAATGCAAACTTCCCTTCTAGCGGCGACCAATAACATGTATCACATCATTGGGATAAACATGTACGCCGCCTGTGTTGGCAAGTGCAATATTCACCATTGCTTTCGCCACTTTGGCACCGGGGATAACCCGGTACTTCGCTGCTTTGCCGACCATCGCAAAATCAAGTGCCTTCATCAGCACGGCAGCAGCACGTTCTCCCAGCCTGAATTCCTGACGTTCTCCCAGCAGCAATGAGGGCCTGAACAGGTGCAGGCCATGAAACCCGGCGGCGATTAACCCCTCTTCCGTCCGGCCCTTGGTACGGCTGTAGAAATTGCGGGATTTGGCGCTGGCCCCCATGGAGGAAACCGCCAGAAACTGCCTCACACCGCATTCTTTGGCAATTGCAGCGGCCGCAAGCGGGTACTGCAAATCCACACGTTCAAATTGTTCCTGTGAGCCTGCTTTTTTTATCGTGGTGCCCAGGCAGCAGAAGACTGCATAGGCCCCGCTGAATTGTTCCTTATATTGCCCAAGCTTTTCCCAGTCAATACTGGTTTGCTTCAGCTTGGGATGCTGCAGCTCCAGCGGGCGGCGGACCAGCACCCGGACCTCATCCCAATCCCCGGTTAGCAGTTCCTCGGTAACTGCCTTGCCTACCAAACCGGTCGCTCCCAGCACTACGGCTATTCTAGTCACGTAATCCCTCCTTTGCTGTGGCACTGCAAATGTTTATCTTCAAAAGCCGAAAAGACTCCGACCTCTATAGGCGGAGAGGAATCGGCGGTTTTCAACTATTCAGCGAACGTACGTGCTATACTGTAAGAAAATACTACAAAAGGGGGTGTCGCACATGATCGTTCATCAAGCGTATAAATACCGCATCTACCCGAATACCGAGCAACAGCAACTCATTCGTCGAATGTTTGGCTGCTGCCGCTTTGTGTTCAATCATTTCCTGGAAGAGTGGAATCAAACCTATGCCGAGACAGGCAAAGGTTTGTCCTATCAGACCTGTGCGACACAGCACCCCGTCCTAAAAACACAATATGACTGGCTCAAAGAAGTCGATAGTATTGCTTTACAGTCCGCCGTTCGGCATGTGGCAGATAGCTTTGACCGCTTTTTCAAAAAG
>NZ_JBGJZP010000016.1:0-186510 GCF_042610515.1 Paenibacillus paludis | reverse complement strand
TTTTCTACAAGGATTATATATTACGCCAGAATTTATATGCTTCACGCTATAAATTATCCTTCTATTTCTCGCTGAAACGGATACCGTCCTTTTGAGGACGGTATCCGTTTCCACTTGATAGGGGAGGTTCTCTGAAAAAAATTTTCACCCGGAAAAAGAAATACTCTTCTAAAATACTTAAATGAGGAGGGATAAGAGTGAAGGAAGCGGAATGTTTGAAACAACGCATTGAACAAGCCCGGTATAAGCTGAATAAGTTGGAAAATCAATATACTCTGGGCCATCCCGCCGTGCTCCATCAATCGATGGTGCTCGACGAACTTATAAATGAATACAACAGGAGTTCTGGCACGCGTACAGCCATGAAATCGTTCCATAGCAACAATGAACCTGTAAACGAGGAGCTTTGGCCTACCCACTCCCTGCGTCTCCGGTTTGTCTGAACACAGAAGGATTGAAAGTTAAAAGTTATAAAAACTTGCGTGGTTGCGGCAAATCGTTTGCACAATCTTCGAAGTATCATCTGGTGCCGCAACTGCAATCCTCTCCCAGCGCTAAGCTTTAAGAATAAATCGGATCACCTCCCTCTTCACTCTCTATTTAACCCCCTTACTGATATAAATCCTCACATAAAAACCAACGAAATCCTTGATCTCAGCATAAATAGGGTCGAATTACGCATTTTTACATAAAAATGTGTTTTTTATTATGCTCTTTTGTGAAAATACCTGACATGGACACAGTTTTTTCACAGCTCGAGGTAAAACGGTAAAGGGATAAAGGGATTTTTTGCAGAAATAAGTCGAAAACAAGGAAACATTCATAGAGAGAGTATTGTCGGCCCATATTTTATGGAAGGCGGGGAGTCCTATGGCACTAAGAAAAAATAAGGAAGAGAAGATCAAGAATGGGCTGCAGCCTGAGCTTAAGGTTGTGGAGAAGAAGGAGCCGGATCACCCGGCTGTACAGGAAAAGAAGGTAAGCGGGCTGTTCTCCGCATTGCGTTCAATGATTCGAACCTTTAGCAATATGGGTATCCGCGGCAAGCTGTTTTTGTCCGTGATTTTATCTGTCGTTGCTATTTTCGTTATTGTATCGGTTGTGATCTACAGCAATGCGAAACAAATCATTGTAGATGATCTGAACAGCTCGCTGACCTATGAGAAGGAGAAAATCAGTGTGAAGGTCAATGACCTGCTTCGTCCCGCTATGAACAGTGTGGAGCTGCTCAATGCCAATGCTTATGTCCGTGACTTCATCGATCGGGCAGACTCCGGGGATACGCTAAAGACGACAAACGGCTATAGTGAACTGATCCGTACACTTAACCTGATTAAGGACAACAACAAAAACCTGCTGAACGTATATGTGGGAATGGATGCGCTAAACAAAGTGATTACCCAGGATGAGTTTGAACCTCCGGCAGATTTTAATCTGAAGGAACGCGACTGGTACGCGGTGACGGCCAAGAATAACCGTGTTACAGTTACAGACCCTTATATTGATGCCGGCTCGGGCAAGATGGTAGTCAGTGTCAGTGCGCCGATTCTGAATGATGCCGGCAAGCTGATTGGAGTGGCGGGAGCGGATATCTCCACGGAGCAAATAACACAGGCGTTGAGTGCTTTTAACTATAAGGGCAGCGGTTTTGCTGTACTGATTGATAAGACCGGTACGTTCATCTATCATCCGGACAGCGATAATATTCTGCTGAAGAAGATGGGCGATCTTGGCGAGGACTGGAAAGCAGTCGGTGATAAAATGACTGAGTGGGGCTCCAATGTCATCCAGACGGATATCGACGGAAAGGCAAGCTATGTATCCTATTCCCCTGCGGTGGAGAACCAGTGGTCGGTAGCGCTGATTGTTCCTGAAAAAAATGCGGAGAAGGAACTGCAGATGTTCAAACTGATCTTCATGCTCTCCATCATCGCTTCTATAGTGGTGATGTCCGTGCTGCTCTATTTTGTCTCCAACAGCATTCTGAAGCAGATTCCGATCCTGACTGCTGCTTTCCAAAAGGCGATGTCCGGTGATTTGTCGGTACGGGCCAAGGTTACAGCCAAAGGAGAAATCGGAGTGTTGGCGCACGGCTTCAACGAGATGATCTCTTCGCAGCAGGCGCTGATTCAGGACATTATGAGCAGCTCGCAGAGCATTTCGGGCGCTGTGGACAATACGGAGAAAAATGTATCTGCACTGGACGGAAGCATCTCCGAGATCTCGGCCATTACGGAGGAATTATCGGCTGGAATGCAGCAGACGGCAGCCTCGATGGAGGAAATGAACGCCAGCACGAATGAGATCGGGCATGCGGTCAGCGGTATTGCCCGCAAAGCCCAGGAAGGCGCTGATGCTGCCAGTGCGATCAATGAGCGGGCCGAACGGCTCAAGGAGGGGGCGTTCCGCTCGCGGAAGCAAGCGGACGAGATGTATGGAGAGAGCGAAGTGAAGCTGCGGAGCGCGATAGAGCAATCGAAATCCATCTCACGGATTGGCACCTTAACTAGTGCGATTCTGGAGATTGCTGCCCAGACCAACCTGCTGTCGCTGAACGCCTCGATTGAAGCGGCCAGAGCGGGAGAAGCGGGCCGGGGATTCGCTGTTGTGGCGGAGGAGATCCGCAAGCTGGCCGACAACTCGCGAGACACGGTGACTGAGATTCAGGAGGCAACGGAGGCCGTAGTTAGAGCGGTGTCCGGCCTGGTGGAGGGGGCGGAGAGTATGCTGCGCTTTATGGACCAGCAGGTGCTGCAGGACTATAATTCCATGCAGGAGACGGGCCGGCAGTACAGCGAGGATGCCAAATATATCGATGAGCTGGTAACGGACTTTAGCGCCACCTCCGAGCAGCTGCTGGCTTCCATCCAGAGTATGCTCACCGCAATCAGCGAGACCAGCAGTGCCACGAACGAGGGAGCTGAGGGCGCGGGGAGCATCGCTGCCCAAGCCGAGCAGATTATTGGCAAATCCGGGGGCATCGTGGCCGAAATGGAAGAAATCAAACACAGCTCCGCCCAATTGCTGACAACGGTATCCAGATTCAAAGCCTAGCTGCCGAACTAGGACCGTATATAAAAGGTATTCATGTGTTGCCCGGAGAGGACAATGCTTGATAAAATGTCCTTGGAAGAGTATGTTACAAGAAGCAAATAGATTAGATAGAGACAGTGAGGCGAGGAATTGATGAGAGAAGGCGAAAACCGGATCGTAGGAATGGAAGATATTGTGCGGGCACACCATGTGCTGCGGGAGGTTATCGTCCGTACACCGCTGCAGCTGGATGCGGTGTTGTCGGCCAAATACGGCTGCAATGTGTATTTGAAACGTGAGGACTTGCAGATTGTCCGTTCTTTCAAGATTCGCGGCGCGTACAATATGATTCGAAGCTTGTCTGCGGAGGATAGAAGCAAGGGAATCGTCTGTGCCAGCGCGGGAAACCATGCGCAGGGCGTGGCGTATTCCTGCAAAGCACTAGGCATTAAGGGCAAGATCTATATGCCAACCACCACCCCCAACCAGAAGATCAAACAGGTCCGGCGGTTCGGCGGTGAATATGTTGAGGTTATTCTGAAGGGGGATACCTTCGACGATGCGTATGATGAAGCCTTGCAGGCTTGTATAGATCACGGGATGACACTGATCCATCCCTTCGATGAGCCGCGTATTATCGCCGGCAACGGGACGGTTGCCATGGAGATTATGGAAAGTTTGGACAAGCCGGCGGACTTCATGTTCGTTACCATCGGCGGGGGCGGTCTGGCTGCCGGTGTAGCCACCTACGTGAAGACTGTAAGCCCGAATACCAAGGTGATTGGTGTAGAGCCGACTGGTGCGGCTTCCATGAGTGAAGCTATGAACAACGGGGCTGTAGTGACCCTTGAAGAAATCAATAAGTTTGTGGACGGCGCAGCCGTGAAGCGTGTCGGCGGACTTACCTATGATATCTGCTCCCGGCATCTGGATGACGTTATTAAAGTGCCGGAGGGCAAGGCGTGCACGACAATTCTGGAGCTGTACAACGAAAATGCCATTGTCGTTGAACCGGCAGGCTCGCTGCCCATGGCTGCGCTTGATCAGTACCGTGATCAAATCCGCGGCAAGACGGTGGTCTGCATCGTGAGCGGTGGCAACAATGATATTGACCGGATGCAGGAAATTAAAGAACGGTCATTGATTTATGAAGGTCTGAAGCATTACTTTATGGTCAACTTTCCGCAGCGGGCTGGTGCACTGCGTGAGTTCCTGGCCGAGGTGCTTGGACCTAACGATGATATTACACGGTTCGAGTATACGAAGAAGAATGACAAGGAGAACGGCCCGGCGCTGGTCGGCATCGAGCTTCTGAACACAGATGACTACGCCCCGCTGATCGAACGGATGCAGCAGAAGGGTCTTGATTATACCGAGATCAACAAGGATCCCAATCTGTTTAATATGCTGATTTAAGCAAGGAAACACGGTTTACCGGTTATCTATGCAAAATGCCCGCCCCCGAAACAGCAGGGGGCGGGCATTTTTGCATAGTTCAGGTGAGGGGGACTTCTGTCTTCAGATACTGCTGGACACCTTCATCAAGCTTATAGCCATTTTCCTTCAACAGCTTCATAAGGCCATCCAGCTTCTGGAGAATTTGACTGCTGCCGTTGTGCTTGGCCAGTATGCTGCTATAGGCTTTCTGGGCTTCCAGATCCATCTCCAGATTGTCATAGTGGAAGAGCGGCGTATTGTTCTGGCCATAGAAAGTATCGCTAACATACATGGAATACAGCGTCTTAACTGCCGCGATCCGGTTCGATTTGGGGTAGGAAAGGGTGAACTCTTCCTGGGACAGCGCCCGGGCAACCACATCCGTCCAGGAAATCACAAGGCCGTTGTCCTTGGATGAAGGAAGCTCCGACTCGATGGCCATAATCGTAATATAATCGCGGATGTCATCCGTAACATACATTTTATATCTGCGGTAGGTTGAATAATCGATGATTGGAAAAAAAGTCCCTTCCGCATTCTCCAGCTTGTAGCCGCTCTCTCCGGCGCTCTTCAGCAGGCTGCTCAAGGCAGCATCCTCTGTACTCTCGGCAAGCTTGGCCATGCTGCTGCCCTCTTTGTAGATGGAGGTGAGTTTACGCTGGATTTCGTTGCTGCTGAATCTGCTCTCCCAGGATTGCAGCAGCGATTTTTGCAGATTCTCCAGCCTCAGGGTCATTAATGCCGCCTGATAGGGGGTGACCGAGTAAATGTTGCTGTTCAGGTAGCTGATTCCCTGATGAAGCGTGCTGGAAGATTTCAGCAGCGACAAGGTCGTTTTATAGACCGCTTCGGCATGTTGCTTCTTGGCGGCTTCAGTTACCACTGATTTGGAGGCTCCGGCAGATGCGGCGGCTGATCCTTCCGCCTGCACGGGTGCAGCGAAGCCCGGCTGGATTCCCAGTACTGCAGCAATAACCGCGGTTAGTATGATGTGCTTCTTCATGGAAGTTCCTCCTGTTTGGTCGGAAGTAGAATGAGAAATCTATGATCTGAAGAATATAAGTTTCAGTCCAAGCCCTCCGCCCAGACACAGAATCAGGCTCACCCAGGGGGAGATGGAGATGACCGGAAACAAGTTTTCGAGGAATGCCCCGGCAAATACGGCGATGATGACGATCACGACATAGACGCCCAGCCCTTTGAGATCAAAGGGTTTAGGTCTGGGTGCATCGCTTTCGGACAGGGAGGACAGCCATTTCATAAGCAGTTCAATAATAACCACGGAGCCTGCGCCTACGAGCAGAATCGTAAACAGGCTGATCTGGCTGAATATGCCTGCTGATCCGGTGATCCATAACAGGATGAGCCCGGCAATCGCGAGTACGGCGAACAGACTCGTCAGAGATGCCCAGGATATCATCAAGTAATAGTTCCACTGGCTGCGCATAGGGCGTTCAGGAATGCTGTCTATGATCTCCCGGAAATAATCTCCCGGATGCTCTCCGAATATTTGCTTGGCATCTTTGCCGTTACTCTGTTCCCGCAGCATAAGGTTTGCTGCTTCCAGCAGCAGTTCCTCCGCGCGGACAGCTTCTACCCGGCTGCTCCGCATCTCCAGAATCATATCTTCCATATAAGAGCGGTTAGATGGTGTCATCTGCTCGCGCAGAACGTTATTTTGTTTAATCATAGCTTTGACTTTCATAGTATGGATGTAAACCTCCAGTAGTCTTGATCGAGATAGCCTATAACCTAGAGTATACGGTTGGGCGGCTGTTGTGTGCAAGGACATCCATTTTCCTGTCCCGTGAATAATCCTTTTGGAAGAGTGAACACTGATAATGAAGTTTGAAGTTGCTTCACCAAATACAGCTTATAGGAAGGCAGGCAGCGTTATGGGACATGAGAAAAAAGAAGAACCAGGCAAATTCATGGGTGACGGCTTCGCGCCTGCGCAGGCTAATGAAGTGGGCGATTGGGGCAATTCCGACGGCTTCAGCCTGTGGGACGCAGCGGGGCAGGACCAGGATAACGGCCTGGAGGATTGGGAAGGCAGACGGGAAACCCATGATATGTTTCACGACAGCTACGATTGAGTGAGTTTTGCGGACAGGGGCCTCTTTTGTTCCTTTGGGAGCGGAAGGGGCCTTTTCGGTCATTATTGATTTCCGCTGGCTTCTTGTTGACAATAATAGCGTAAACCGTATAATAAAGATATAAATCACACTAAATTAATCGGAATTATTGTACTTTGGAATAGCTTTACTTTTAGAGGAGGATACGGCCATGGAACGGAACATTATTATCCGGCATAACCAGGAGGAGCTCACAGCAAGCATACACTATCCATCGCGTGAAAAGGGGAGCAGCGGCCGCTGCAAGGACCGTGTGCCTCTGGCGGTTATTTGCCATGGTTTTGTAGGCAGCCGGATCGGCGTTGACCGGATCTTTGTCAAGGCTGCCCGTGAATTGGCGCAGGACGGATATATGGTGATCCGCTTTGATTATGCGGGATGCGGAGAGAGCACCGGGAATTACGGCAGCGAGGATATGGAATCCATGATTGCCCAGACCCGGGCCGTGCTTGATTACGGGATCGGTTCTGCAGACGTGGATCCGCAGCGCGTTACGCTTATCGGACACAGTCTCGGCGGTGCCGTAGCTCTCTTGACCGGAGTCCGCGACCGGAGGGTGAAGAATCTGGTCCTGTGGTCTGCCGTCGGCTATCCGTTCAATGATATCGTAAAGATTGTAGGAAGGGAAGCTTATGACCGGTCGGTGAAGAGCGGGTCGTCCGATTACGCCGGATATACGTTTACGCCGGTATATTTCAACTCGCTGGCTGCTTTCCAGCCTTTTCAGGAGGCCGGCAAGTTCAGTGGAGATGTGCTCGTTATTCATGGAACCTCCGACGATGTCATTCCGGTTGATTATGCCTTCCTTTATCAGAAGCTGTTCTGGACCCGGCCGGAGGGACGCTGCGACAAGGAGATCATTTTTCAGGGAGACCATACCTTTTCCTCAGGCCCGGCGCAGGAGCAGGTGCTGAAACGGACCCGGGAGTGGATGAACCAGCAGGAGCATCTGCAGCAGGAATGGCAGAACTGGATGATATAGGTGATATGTAGCATTAGCAATAACTGTGATTTAGCGGTAAAATAAAGGGGCACACCATATACTGGGTTATGGAGGTTGGCACCCTATGAAATTACCGGCATTTTTTATTGCGCACGGTTCTCCGCTCCTCGCTCTGGAGGATAATGAGTACACCCGTTTCCTGGAGCGGCTTGGTCAGGATCTGGGGAAGCTCCGCGGTATTGTAGTTTTCTCCGCGCATTGGGATAGCCCTGAGCAGCTGATTACCGTGGACGCACAGCATGAGACGCAGCATGATTTCTATGGATTTCCGGAAGAAATGTATTCGCTGACCTATCCTGCCCCGGGTGATCCCGCACTCAGCAACCGTATTTCCGAGCTCTTCAAGGAGAATAATCTCGCCCATCAGCCTGTTCTGGGGCGCGGCCTTGATCATGGCGTATGGGTGATCCTGAAGAAGATGTTCCCGCAGGCCGATATTCCGGTAGTGGCTTTATCCGTCGATTCTTTGCGCTCTCCCGAGGAACAGTATACTATCGGGCGAATGCTGGCTCCGCTGCGGGATGAGGGAATACTGCTGATTGGAAGCGGAGGATTAGTCCACAATCTGCGGCTGCTCAAGCAGGATGATACACCCGAGCAATGGGCACTCGATTTCGATGCGTGGGTTGCCAAAGGACTTGCGGCATGGGATCTGCCGTCTTTGTTCGCGTACGAGAAGCAGGCACCGCATGTGCGCGAAGCGGTTCCGTCTTATGGAAGGGAACATTTTGTTCCGCTCTTCTATATTATGGGCACCGCAGATGAAGGCAAGCGGGCACAACTGATGATTCAGGCGTATCAATACGGAACACTCAGCCTGAACTGCTGGATGGTAGACTAGCGCAAATTCATACAATAAACATAGGATACAGCCGATAGCGGGCTGTATCCTTTTTATTTTGCGGATGAAGAAGGCAGTGTGCAAGACAAATCTGCTAGCCTGTGATTAAATGGAAGAAACGCGATACGGGTTTTGTACGAAGTGAATTTTGTACGGAGTGAATTCAAAGAAGTAAAGCTACAAAACTTTAAGCACATGCTTTCGAAGCCAGTTTTGTACGGAGTAGAATCTATGAAGTTAAGCTCACAAAACTTTTAGGAGGAACAACAAGTTTATGACCATGAACCGCTATTCTTCCCGTCTCATATCCGGTCTTATGCTTACTGCACTGCTGCTCTCCGCCTGCGGAACACCAAGCGCGGAGAATCTGCCTGCCCCGTCCCCATCGCCAACACTGTCTCCGGTGCCAACTGCTTCCATAGAGCCGTCGCCGACAACCGATCCTGCTAACACGGGGCAGTTGTCCGGATTGACCGGGCTTCCGGTGCAAGGGGAGCTGCTGAGGCCTTTGGCTGTAATGATCAATAATGCACCCGCTGCCCGGCCGCAGTCCGGTATCAGCGAAGCGGACATTCTGTACGAAGTGTTGGCTGAAGGCGGAATTACCCGGCTGATCGGGATCTTCCAGAGTCATACCGGAGTCGTCAAAATCGGACCTATCCGCAGTATCCGCCCTTATCTGATCGATATCGGTGAGAGTTATGGGGCGGTCACGGTACATGCCGGCGGCAGTCCTGCTGCATATGCGATTCTGCAAGGTCAGAAGAAGGAGGATATGGATGAGATCGGCCGGGCCGGTGCCTATTTCTGGCGGGACAAGGAGCGCAAAGCTCCGCATAACCTCTACAGCAATGCAGCCAAGCTGCGGGAGGGTGCCGGAAGGCTGGGGTATGCGGAGAAAGCCCAGGTTCCCGGGTATCCATTCACCGATCCGGATTTCTTGCCGACTGAAGGTGAGGCTGCTGTGGAGTTAAATGTTAACTTTCTGCTGACAAGTTATAACGTAGGTTATAAATATAATCCCGAGACGCGGACCTACCTGCGCTGGGTGAACGGGAAGCCGCATTTGGATCTGAATAATGCCAGTCCTGTGGAAGCGGCGAATGTCATGGTGATTGGATCGGACCATAAGGTGCTGGATGATGTCGGCAGACTGCAGATTGATGTGGAGCTGGGCGGCGAAGCGCTGCTGTTTCAGCGCGGGCAGGTGATCAAAGGCAAATGGTCACGCAAGCCGGACGATGTGATCCGGTTTGTGAAGAGTGACGGGACAGAAGCGCTGATGTATCCGGGCGTCACACATATTCTGATCGTCCCTAATGCGCCAGCCTTCAGCAGCCATGTGAACTATACAGCGGTTCCAAGTACAACGTGATTCCAAACCTGAAAAATGGCTGTTCAGAGAATTATTTCTGTTATTACTGGGAATTGTTAATATAGTGTAAAAAAGTTCGTTCTTTTTACTTCTATCCCTTCTATTGATATGATAAGATAACAAGGGTTGTCATTCATTTTCATGCTGTTTACATATGAGTGGCTTCAAGTTTTCACGGCAATTTTATGTAAAGGGGTTTAAACTAATGAAGTTTAAAAAAAAGGACATTTTCTTTGAGACGCTGGAAAATATGGCTGACACCATTGTCCAGGCTGCGGATTACTTCGCTCAGAATATTACAACTCTCCAGGAGAATGTCGAAAACTTCGCTGCGGTGATGAAGAAGTACGAATCCCAATGCGATACTTACACGCACACCGTTATTAAAGAGTTGAACAAGACGTTCATCACGCCGCTGGAACGCGACGACATTATGGACTTAATTACCAGTATGGACGATGTCATTGACGGCCTGGAAGCTTCGGCCTCGCGTTTCTATATGTATAACCTGCTGGACCCTGATGAATATATCGTTCAATTCGCGGAAATTCTGCGCCAATCTGCCTATGAAATCCAAAAAGCCGTTCATTTGCTGTCCCAGAAGAAACTCCTGGCGATTCGTGAGTATACCATTCGTCTGAATGATCTGGAGAATCAAGGGGATGAAGTGCTTCGCATTTGCACCAAAGCCTTATTCGAGACCGTAAAAGACCCGATTGAGCTGATCAAGCGCAAAGAGCTGTATGAGCGGTTGGAGACGACCACGGATAAATGTGAAGACGTAGCCAACATGCTGGAATCAATCATCATGCGCAACTCATAAGGGGCTCTGAAATATGGAAACATCATTATTTATGCTAGGTTTTGTTATATTTCTCGCGCTTGCGTTCGATTTCATCAACGGCTTCCATGATACAGCCAACGCAATCGCCACCTCCGTCTCCACACGGGCGCTAAAGCCGCGTACCGCTATCATTATGGCGGCGTCGATGAACTTTGTAGGGGCTCTGATGTTTACAGGAGTAGCCAAGAAGATCGGCGGCAGCATTACCGACCCTACCTTGCTAGATAACGGGATTGATATTGTTATAGCTACCCTGATCGCCGCGATTATCTGGAATCTGGTTACCTGGTGGCTGGGGATTCCTTCTTCTTCTTCACATGCACTTATCGGGGCATTGGCCGGTGCTGTATATGTAGGGGCCGGTACGGACCACATCAAATGGAGCGGTTTTGTTGAGATTGTGGAAGGATTGATTTTCTCCCCGCTCATTGCCTTTGTCATTGGTTATATTGTTATGACGATACTGAAATGGATCTTCGCCAAACGCAGTCCGCACACGGTGAATAAAGGCTTCCGCTCGATGCAGATCATTACAGCGGCGCTGCAATCCTTCACGCACGGCACGAATGATGCCCAGAAGGCGATGGGGATTATCACCTTTGCGCTCGTGACCTCGGGACGTTTGGAGACTATGGAGGTTCCGCTGTGGGTTAAGATTGCTGCAGCCACGTCGATGGCACTCGGAACTTCGATTGGCGGCTGGAAGATCATTAAGACGATGGGAACCAAGATTTTCAAAATCGAGCCGATCAACGGCTTTGCAGCGGATATATCCGCGGCTTCTGTTATTTTCTCGGCCACGCTGATGCATTTGCCGGTAAGTTCAACGCATGCCATTACATCCTCTATTCTTGGTGTAGGCTCTGCCAAACGCTTCTCCGCTGTGAAATGGGGAGTTGCCGGACGGATTATCGTTACCTGGTTTATTACAATTCCGATCAGTGCAGTGCTGGCGGGAGTTATCTTCACAATTTTCTTCTAGAGCACGGGTATGAAGATGTCACGGAAGCCACGGATGGCTGCGGACATCTTTTTTTGTTGTCTTTTTAGATGAATGGAATAGGATCAGAGCGGAGACACCGAAAGGTGTCTTTTTATATTTCAAGAGAGGAATGTCACAAAAAGTAACGCAATCCCGATAAAATGCATTAATCAGAGGTAAAAGAAAAGGAAATATATCACGTTTAAAAAAGAAAATGACATGAAAAATTTGTGATTCGCGTAGTATTATGTAGGATTTCGTAGTCTTTAAAGTAAGGTGTGTTTTAAGTGTTACCATAGCTGACAGAGAACGGTTCGGAGATTGTGCAAGAACTTAAAAAGCGTGGCAAAGGAGGCCTGTCGTTGATCGACTTTCATCAAGTAGACAAACATTACGGACATTTTCATGTACTGAAAGCAATCGACCTGCATGTTCAGGAAGGGGAAGTGGTTGTCGTGGTCGGTCCTTCCGGCTCAGGTAAAAGCACGATGCTGCGCTGCATTAACCGGCTGGAGACGATTACGAGCGGCGGATTGACCGTGGACGGGATAACTGTAAATGAACGCAAGACGGATATCAATAAGCTGCGCAAAGAAATTGGAATGGTGTTTCAGCATTTCAACCTGTATCCGCATAAAAAGGTGATCGACAATATTACACTGGCACCGATCAAGGTGCTGGGGCTTTCCAAGGCGGAAGCGGAGAAGACAGCGATGTATTACCTGGAGAAGGTAGGGATTGCCGATAAAGCTCTGGCTTATCCGTCCCAGTTGTCAGGCGGCCAGCAGCAACGCGTGGCGATTGCCCGGGGACTGGCGATGAAGCCGAAAATAATGCTTTTCGACGAACCGACATCCGCGCTGGATCCGGAAATGGTTGGTGAGGTGCTGGACGTGATGCGGACGCTGGCCCGTGAAGGCATGACGATGGTTGTGGTCACCCATGAGATGGGGTTTGCCCGCGAGGTTGCGGACCGGGTTATTTTCATGGATCAGGGACAAATCGTAGAGGAAGCCGAGCCGGAGCAGTTCTTCGCCAGCCCGCAGGAAGAGCGGACACGCACATTTCTCAGCCGTGTATTAAGTCATTAACCAAATAGACAGCAATAAGGGGAGGAAGAGAAATGAAAATGTCCAAAAGCTTCAAACGGTTAAGTGTGCTGATGATCGCTGCCGCCTTGTTCGTAATTGCCGGATGTGGCAACAACAATGTGAACAGTAACAATGCTGCCGGCGGCAACAATGCTTCAGGGGGATCTACGGATTCCAAAGCTATTGCCAAGATTAAGGAACGCGGCAAGCTGCTGGTAGGTGTGAAGTACGATACGAGACTGTTCGGACTGAAAGATCCGGGATCGGGCAACGTGGAGGGCTTCGACATCGACATTTCCAAAGCCATTGCCAAACATATTCTCGGTGACGAGAACGCAATTGAACTGAAGGAAGTAACCTCCAAGACACGGATTCCAATGCTGAACAATGGTGAGATCGATATGGTTGTCGCTACCATGACCATCACCGAAGAGCGCAAGAAGGAGGTTGACTTCTCCGACGTTTATTTCCAAGCCGGACAATCGCTGCTAGTAAAGAAGGGTAGTACGATCACCGGTCTTGAGGATGTAACGAAGGATACCAAGATACTCGGCTCCAAGGGTGCAACCTCGATCAAAAACATTAAAGAAAAGGTTCCGGGTGTAACTGTACTGGAATTTGATAACTACCAGGATGCGTTCAGTGCCCTGAAGGCGGGTCAAGGGGACGCGTTAACAACAGATGATGCCATCCTGTATGGTATGGCTTCGCAGGATCCGAACTTCGAGGTTGTAGGCGAACCGTTCACCGACGAACCTTACGGCATTGCTGTACAGAAGGGCAACACCGATGTAGTTAAAGCCATTAATGATACCTTGACCGAACTGAAATCAAGCGGTGACTATGATGCCATTTATACGAAATGGATCGGTAAAGCTCCGGCAAAATAAGGAGGGGCAGGCATTTTTGACATCATGCTCTACATTCACCATTGGTCCTTGCATGAACGGTAGCCGTCCTTTAAAGGGCGGCTCTGCCGTTTCTGCCTGTAAGATCAAACGGATGACAAATGGGGCAAGTGAGCAATCATCTTTAGGCAAGGGTAGGTGAGATCCATGGATTTTACGATATTAACCGATTATTTCGGCCAGTATATGGAGGGCTTTAAGGGCACTTTACTCTCCAGCGTACTCGCTCTCCTCGGCAGCTTTCTGGTGGGTACAGTAATCGCAGTCTTCCGCATTACGTCTGTGAAGGGGCTGCGCTGGTTCGGAACGGGCTACGTCGAGTTTATCCGTAATATTCCGCTATTGCTCGTGGTGTATATTTTCTATTACGGTCCTTCTGCACTGGGATTCACACTTGATGGCTTCAAGGCAGGAACCATCGGCCTGGCCGTATACACCTCAGCCTTTATCGCCGAGGCGATCCGCGCCGGAATCATGGCTGTTCCCAAAGGACAAATGGAGGCCGCACGTTCGTCCGGACTCAGCTACATACAGACTATGCTGCATGTCATTCTCCCGCAGGCGATTAAGCTGGTCATCCCGCCGCTTGGCAACCAGTTTATTAACCTGATTAAAAACTCCTCGGTGCTGACCATCGTCGCCGGTCTTGATTTGATGTATTTTGCAGATAGCATTTCAACTGAAACATACCGCACATTCGATACCTACATCTTCGTAGCGCTGTTCTATCTCGTATTGACTCTTCCGCTCAGCTACGGCGTGCGGGTATGGGAGCGCCGTCTGCAGCGCAATTACTAGAATAGGATGTTTTATGGGGTGAATTATTAGTTGTTTACAGTCCGCGAAGCGGCTGTAAGGTTTGCGGTTTAGGGTTAAGGTTTTACAGTCCGTGAAGCGGCTGTAGAGTTTGCGGTTTAAGGTTTAAAGTTTTTACAGTCCGTGAAGCGGCTGTAAGGTTTGCGGTTTAGGGTTTAAAGTTTTTACAGTCCGTGAAGCGGCTGTAAGGTTCGCGGTTTAGGGTTTAAAGTTTTTACAGTCCGTGAAGCGGCTGTAAGGTTCGCGGTTTATGTATTAAGGTTCGTAACGATGAGAGAAGGCCGGGATAACAGGTCTTCGATCAATGGCTCACGATCTTAGCTTTGCTTGGTGAAGCTTTGAATTCCAGTTGATAAGAAGGAATGAATGGAGAGAGGGTTTGGCGCTGTGGGGGGCGGAAGCGGTAGTGCCCGCCTGGAAGCCTAAGCTATACCGGATAAATAATGATGAAGATAAGCAGGCATAGAGAAGGTGAAAGTAACGGAGGGGAATTTTGGAACTGGAGGAGCGTTAGCGTCCGCCTTTATGTTTGGATTTCTACCGCGGCCAGCGGTTCAAATCAGGAAATCCAAACATAACAGCGGCCGGAGGTCCAACATTCACCGCAGTTACCCGTCACCGGATCGAACCAAGCCCGCATCTTTAGAATCAAATCATGCATCCAGCATAGCCCCAGCCTCCAGCCAGCTACCGCATCACGTTCCCCACTCCAAACCCTACGGACAATCATCTGTCCGTATATCAACATTTCAACACTTCCCATGCAAAGCACCTAAGGAGGGTTACTATTTTGGATTTTACCGGCGCATACTCCATTGATAATTTAAAGTTTCTGCTGGATGGGCTGTATATTACGCTCATCGTGGCTTTTGTATCGATCATCCTGAGCTTTGTCATTGGCTGTATTATGGGAGTGATCCGTTATTCGGAAGTGCCGGTATTGTCGCCGGTAATGTTCATACTGGTGGAGCTGATCCGTAATCTGCCGCTGCTGCTGATTATTTTCTTCATCCGCTTTGCGCTGCCGGAGGTGGGGATCAAGCTGGGATTGATCACGGCGGCTATTGCCGCACTAACGATATTTGAAGCAGCAATGATTGCAGAGATTGTGCGCGGCGGATTAACCTCGATTGACAAGGGGCAAATTGAAGCGGCGCGCTCCTCTGGACTCAGCAATTTCCAGACCTTATGGCATATAGTGCTGCCTCAAGGATTGCGGCGCATGGTTCCGCCTCTGGTAAGCCAATTCATCTCACTGCTAAAAGATACCTCGCTCGCAGTTGTGATCTCTTTGCCGGAGCTGATGCATAACGCCGGGATTGTCATCGGGCACGGCTACAGCTACGCAATTCCTACGTTGCTGCTCGTAGCACTGATTTACTTTGCAGTCAATTTCCTGCTGTCGATCCTCTCGCGAAGATTGGAGAATAAAGTGGTCTGACGGACAGGGATCGTGTACTTTAGCGTAGGAAAGCAGAGGCGGTTATGGTAGTATAATTGTCAACATCTTTGGCAGGAGCAGTGGGCGATGGGACATTTCATACTGAAATCGAAATATGCGCAGATTATCATAGTAGCCGCCGGGACGGCATTGGCCGGTGAATTCAAAATAAATCCGTTTGATGGCGACATCTTCCGGATTGCAATGGGCAGCAGTGCGTTTCTGCTGTTTTTGCTTTTAATGAGGCGGCTGCCTTACATTAGTACAGGTATTGCCACAGGCATTGTCGTGCTGCTGTTTCGTACCGGAATGGATGCTGCGGGAGGCGCTGAGCTGAGCTTTGTGCAGAGTTTAACCAGCCATTTCTCGGCAATGGTCTATTATATCGTCTTCGCAATATTGATGCATTTGCTTAAGAGCCAGCTGGATACCTTCCATCCGCTTGTGCTTGGCGGTGTTGCGTCGCTTATTGATCTGGTGTCGAATGAAATGGAACTGCTGACCCGGCTGATTGTGCTGGACTCTGCCTCTTTCCGGCTGAATGAATGGACTTATCTGATGGTTATTGCTGTCATCCGCACGTATTTTACGACCGGTGTGTACAGCAGCATTTCTGTCAGCCAGCTGCGAATCGCGCAAAGAGAACAGAAGCAGCGGATTGAGCAAATGCTCGGGTTCGGCTCGGGCCTCTACGGTGAAGTATTTTATCTGAAGAAGTCGATCGGAACACTGGAGAGTGTTACCTTGAGCAGCTATGACCTATATCGGAATCTTAAGGCCGGTGAGGAGCATCAGTTATACAGCCGCCAGGTACTGGATATTACCCAGCAGATTCATGAGGTGAAGAAGGATACCCAGCGGATTTTGGCCGGTCTGGTGAAGCTGGTGGAGCGCGAGGTTACCGGGGACATGCGTCTATCCGGCATCCTGAGTTTTACCGTGAAGAGCAATGCCAAATACGCCGAAATGCTGGGTAAGAGTATCAGCTTCAGTACCCATATTCCCCAAGACTCCGATTATACCACCGCAAGCTACATTCCACTGCTTACCCTGCTGAACAATCTTACCGCCAATGCGGTTGAGGTTATAAAAGGAATAGGGAGCGTATCCCTAGATATCTATGAGAAAGCCGGGTCTACGATCCTCACCGTAACTGACAGCGGCGGCGGAATTAAGGAACGTGATCGTGAGCTGCTGTTCGAGCCCGGGTTCACGACGAAATTTGATGAAGAAGGTATTGCTGCTACGGGAATCGGACTTTCGCATGTGCGGGATATTGTTGATGCATTTGAAGGCGAAATTACGGTTCATAAGGCCTCCCATACCGGAGGGGCGATGTTTCAGATTATTTTGCCGACGGCAAAGCTGCGGAAGGAGGAATAAAGGATGCCGCTTTCTTTCTGTATAGTGGATGACGATGCGGCCGCCAGAAGAATGCTGCAGCATATCATTGAGGATAGCGGGCTTGGCGAAGTGGCGGGTACGGCGGAATGCGGGCAGGACGGGGTACGGCTGATCTTAAGTGAATGTCCGGACATCGTGCTGATGGATCTGCTCATGCCGGATCAGGATGGGATCGAGACAATTATCTCGCTGCAAGCCCAGGGCTGCCGCTCCAAATTCGTGATGATCTCGCAGATTGAAAACAGTGACATGGTAGGCCGCGCTTACCGCAGCGGAATCGAGTTCTTCATCCGCAAACCGATCAATAAGATCGAAGTGGAGGCCGTGCTGTATAAGGTGAACGAGCGTTATGCGATTAACCGCTACCTGGATGAGATCAAATCTAGCCTCAGCAAGCTGGAGGGACTGCAGTTCGGACTGCCTCCGGTGCAGATCAGTAAACGTTCCGTACGGGAGATCATTCAGCCGATTCTGATGAATATGGGCATGGTGTCCGAAAGCGGAAGCCGCGATATTATCACGATGATGGAGCTGGCCGCAACGCACAGTAACCGCGGAAGTCTGCCACCGCTTAAGGAACTTTACGAAATGGCTGCAGCCAGCTATAAAACCGTTCCCGCCGAAGCAGCGAAAGAGGTGAAAGCGATTGAACAGCGATTGCGCCGCGCGTTGTCTGCGGGACTGACGAATCTGGCCTCCATTGGACTGACAGATTACGGGAATCCCAAGTTCGAATATTACGCGCCGCTTTATTTTGATTTTGAGGAGGTGCGGCTGAAGATGAGAGAGATCGAGCAGGGCCGGGATTCCGGCAAGGTTAAGGTGAATATCAAGAAATTTCTGCAAGTGCTGCATCTGGAACTGCTGGACGGCATGGGCCGCTAAGGTGCAACTATAGATGTAGGATCATGGGACCTCCGGAACTGCTGAACAGCAGGCTGGTGGTTATTTTTTTGCGCAGAGATGTAAGCAGGGTAGGCTTCACATCAACATTTGGGCTGGGGATGCCTCATGCGGTACAATGGTAACATGAAGCTGCTGAAAGGCGTAAGTAGGAACAAACGGAGGATTCATTTATGATACGTACATTAGTGATAACACATCAGGGTGAAGTGCAGACTGGGCTGGCACTGCAAAATATAGTGATCGCTGATTATGCCTGGATATGGGCGGATTTTGCTATGCCTACGGCGGAGGAGTCCCTGCTGCTGGACACCTATTTTCATTTTCATCCCTTGGCAATTGAGGATTGTATGCATATCTTGCAGCGGCCGAAGCTGGATTATTACGAGGATGTGCAGTTTTTTGTGCTGCATGCGCTCAATGAGCGCACGCTGGAGGCGGAAGAGGTCGACCTGTTTCTGAGCAAAAACTTTCTCGTGTCCTATCACCATCAGGAGAAGTCGGAGATGGATGAGGCCTGGGCTTCGGTGCAATCGGAGATTCACAGCCGCAAAGGCTGGTCGGGCGGTCCAATTGCGGCAGCCTACACCGTAATGGACAAGCTGGTCGATAAGTATTTTCCTAGCCTGTACAGCCTTGAAGATGAATTGGCCGATCTGGAAAGCAGCGGCGGCAGCGAGTCAGTGGAAGAGCTTATGAGCCAGGTCTTCAATGTGCGCGGACGGCTGCTTAAGCTGCGCCGGACGATTGTGCCGATGCGCGACCTGATGTACCGGATCCTCAATTCGCAGCATGTGCAGAGCAATGGAGAGGAACGGATTTATTTTGGCGATATCTATGATCATCTGTTGAAGCTGACCGATATGATCGAGGTGGACCGGGAAATGACCGCTGATCTGCGCGACAGCTATATTTCGCTTAACTCCAACCGGATGAATTCCATCATGAAGACTCTCACGGTAATTACTACCGTATTCATGCCGCTGACCCTGATTGCCGGGATATACGGGATGAACTTCCAGGTGATGCCGGAGCTCCACTGGACGTACGGTTATCCCTTGGTGCTGCTGCTAATGCTGTTGCTCGGAGTGGGGATGTTCAGATGGTTCCGGCGGAGCGGATGGTTTAAGTAAAGGAAGCGTAAACGCCACCGCTTAAGTGCGGCGGCGTTTACTGGAGGCAGGAGCCGTTTTTTTACGGTTCTTGGGCGGGGAATTGCGGCGCTTCGGAGCGGAGCGTCTTTTTTTACGCCGTTTGGGGCTGTACAGAGCGGCATCCTCTTCCGCTGCGAGCGCGCCTGCCCCGCTTTTTTTGCCTTTTCCGAAGCTTCCCATTACGAGCTTAACCATAGGGGCCATTTGCTGAAAACCCTGCATCATCTTCTGCACCTTGCCCATGGAGCTCACGATGCCGTCAATTCCGCCCAGCCGGTCGACGATACCTTTGAGCTGCTCCATATTCGCGAGATTGCCGAGTCCGCCGAGACTGCCTAGCAATCCGCCTGCTTTGGCGGTGGCGGCTTCAGCGGCAGGCAGGGCAAGCGCTGTTTCGGCAGCTTCCGCTCCAAGGGCAGGAAGCAATCCGGTTTCCACGGGAACAGGCGGCGCATATGAAGTGATACCGGGATAGGGGGAAGACGTGTACGGCCCGGCCAGCGAACGCCCATCCCGGCGGGAATGATTATAGTAATGATGAGGCATAACATCACAATCCTTCGTTAGTGGTTTGCTATACTGTATGTCATGGGCGAACATAAGGTATAGACGAATGCCCGGGTTACCGGGATAGCAGCGGAAAAGGGCGAATGCCTACAAGGAAGGACGGGAAGTGAAGAAACCGTGTCTATGCTTGATTTTCGGTGCTTATGTAGTACTATAATTAAGGCGGTAATCCTATAAGGATTTTGAATGAAGACTGTCGAATACATAAATTGTGTGCGCCTGGGGTGGACGTTTGTCCATGATTTTCGTTCTTTACAGCGTGAAACCGTTAATGCTTGAAAAAACTGCTCCAGTACAATATAGTAGAGGCAAGATAGTCATATTAAATTATGTATTTAATGTCAGTTTTGTACGATGCTTATTCAATGATGCTAATGCTGACCAAACTTTTAGGGGATGATCTACGATGCAGCTTAAGAAGCTAAACGATAAAAGTATTGACCAATTATTTGAGGCTATTTTAACATTGAAAAATATGGAAGAATGTTATGTTTTCTTTGATGATCTTTGCACAGTAAACGAAATCCAATCGCTATCACAGCGTCTGGAAGTTGCGCGGATGCTGGGTAAAGGCTCTACTTATAATCAGATTGAAGCAGAGACTGGCGCAAGCACAGCGACTATTTCCCGTGTGAAACGCTGCCTGAATTACGGCAATGACGGGTATAAGCTTACACTGGAACGTCTGGGACGATAATTGATGAAGCCGGGCGTACTCATTATTAGTCACGGCTCACGGGATAAGACATGGGTTTCGATTGTTGAAGAAGCCGTCGGCCATTTATCACTGGAGAAGGAGCTGCCTGTGGCGGTTTCTTTTTTGGAGCTGGTAGAGGGCTGTCTGATACAGGATGGTATAAATGAATTGGAACATGCAGGGGTCACAGATATTATTGTGATCCCCTTGTTTGTGTCTTCGGGAAGTACGCATATTGATGAAATAGAGTATGCACTCGGCGCCAAAGCTGCCCCTGAACGTGAAACAGATCTTGAACGCTTTACGGTTAATGCGCGTATCCATTTCGGCTACCCCGTCGATGATGATCCGGATATTGCGGTCATGATCTGGGACAAGGTCCGTGAGCTGTCCGCTAACCCGCAGCGGGAGACGATTCTGCTCGTGGGACACGGCAGCAAGCATGACGGCTTCCGCCAGCGCTGGGAGCAGGGCATTTCCTCACTGGCGGAACGTGTGCGCACTGTGAGCGGAGTGGCGGCGGCCGATTACGGCCTGCTGAACCCGGACAGTATCAGAAGCCGGACGGAATATTGGCAGGAGCAGGGCTATGATGTACTGGTGGCTCCGCTCTTTTTAAGTGAAGGCTATTTCACCAAGGTAGTCATTCCGGAGAGACTTCAGGGATTAAAGTATGCTTATTCGGGACGGACACTGCTGCCTCATCCGATGCTGCCGCACTGGATCGAAGAGCAGGTAAATACGATGCTCGTGAAGCTGCGGGCGCAGGTATAAATATCATCGGACTGATGTAGCCGCTAAAGCCGCTAACTTTGAAAAGATCGCGTTTCTATTGTGTTTTTTTCGGTGGCTGCCGCATACATATATTTATACTTTTCTGCTGCTGCTGCTGATTTGATGTCATTGCAATAAGTAAAATATATTCTTGCTCAGGCTCTGGCATTGCTTGTGGGGTGCAGAATTGGGTATAATCAGATAGGTTATCTATTATAAAAACAGGTGGCGTTCCGGTAATGAAAACTGCGAGACTGATTTATAATCCGACTTCTGGACGGGAAGAAATGAAAAAGCGGCTCGCCGACATTTTGGACCGGCTGGATATTGGCGGCATCGAAACCTCATGTCACGCAACAACCGGTGAGGGCGATGCTACGGCAGCCACAATTGATGCGGTCGAACGCGGAACTTATGATCTGATCATAGCGGCCGGCGGCGACGGCACATTAAATGAGGTAATCAACGGCATGGCGGAGAGACCGAATCTTCCCCCGCTTGGCGTATTGCCGCTGGGTACAACCAATGATTTTGCCCGGGCTATGGGTATTCCGAAGAACTGGGAGGATTCTTGTGATCTGATTCTTCGCCAGGAGTCGCGCCTGATTGACCTCGGCAAAGCCAATGACCGTTACTTCATTAATATAGCCGGCGGCGGCAGCCTGACCGAGCTGACATACGAGGTTCCAAGCAGACTTAAGACGATGATGGGCCAGCTTGCTTATTACCTGAAGGGTATTGAGAAAATGGCCAGTCTCTCACCGCAGGAGCTATACATCCGTGCCAATGGCCAGGAGCTGATTCATGACGAATTCATGCTGTTCCTGATCGCCAACACCAATTCGGTAGGCGGCTTTGAGAAGCTTGCCCCGGATGCAAGCATTGACGATGGGCTGTTCGACGTCATTGCTGTTAAGAAATGCAACCTTGCAGAGTTCATCCGTCTCGTGACTTTGGCGATCCGCGGTGAGCATTTGCAGGATAAGAAGGTCGTTTATTTCCGTACCGATGCCATGGAAGTCACTTCCCCGGGGTATGTCCAGCTTAATCTGGATGGTGAACTCGGCGGTACGCTGCCAGGTAAATTCCAGATCCTGCCGCAGCATTTGCGGATTTTTGCGCAGAAGCCTTGAGGCAGTTAAATGAAGGGAAGTGCAGGTGGCTGTAAGGCTAGCCTGCACTTTTATTGCAAAAGCGAAGATAATGAAAGAAGTGAACCTATAGATATGAGTAAACACCGCAGTGGACGCAGCGCAAGCCGCCGGGAAGGCACGGCGCCTGTCGCCGGACTGCCAGTGAATAAGAATGACGAGGTTATGCTCGATATCATCGGCATGACCCATGAAGGCGAAGGGGTAGGCCGCGTAGAGGGCTTTACCCTATTTGTGCAGGGCGCTCTCCCCGGTGAGAAGGTCCGGGCGAAGGTGCTAAAGACGAAGAAGCAGTATGGCTACGCCAAGCTTCTGGAGCTTGTGCAGGCCAGCAGCGACCGCATCGCGCCGCCCTGCGCCATCTATGACCAATGCGGCGGCTGTCAGCTGCAGCATATGGATTACACCGCCCAGCTGGCGTGGAAACGCCAGCTGGTGGTGGACAACCTGCAGCGGATTGGGAAGCTGCAGGTGGCGGGTGCGCCGGGCAGAGGCGCAGCTGCTGGGAACGCTGGTGATTCGGCGGGTGTGGAAAGTGGGGCGACTGAGGGCGAGAGTTTGGCCAGTGCAGGTGCTGCGGGTGGCCAGGCTGACGGTATTATCGTCCGGCCAACCCTGGGCATGGACGAGCCTTGGCGTTACCGCAACAAGGCTCAGGTGCCGATCGGCGTCACCGAAGGCGGACTGGTCGGCGGATTCTATGCCCGCGGCAGTCACCGGATCGTAGACATGGAGACCTGTCTGATCCAGCATGAGCATAACGACGACGTCGTTGCCGCAGTGAAACGCATAGGCAGAGAGCTGGGCATCTCCGCCTACAACGAAGAGACTGGACGCGGCCTGCTGCGCCACGTCGTCGTGAAGAAAGCCTTCCGCACCGGGCAGATGATGCTGGTACTGGTCACGAACGGCCGCGAGATCCCGCATCTTGACGCCTGGCTCGGCAGCATCCGCGAACAGCTGCCGGCTGTGGCAAGCATCTGCCAGAACATCAATACGCAGAAGACAAATGTCATTTTCGGAGATGAGACCCGTGTCTTATGGGGCACCGACGTCATCTACGATTACATCGGCGATGTGCAGTTCGCCATCTCCGCCCGTTCGTTCTATCAGGTGAATCCGGCACAGACTGAGGTGCTGTACAGTAAAACGGTAGAATATGCCGGTCTGACAGGCAAGGAGACTGTAATCGATGCCTATTGTGGTATCGGGACAATCTCATTGTTCCTGGCGCAGCACGCGTCTAAAGTGTACGGCGTAGAGATAGTGCCTGAAGCTATTGAGGACGCGCGTGCGAACGCACGGCTTAACAATATGAACAACGTAGTGTTCGAGGTAGGTGCCTCAGAGGACGTGATCCCGAACTGGAAAGAGCAGGGCGTCACGCCGGACGTCATCGTCGTAGATCCGCCGCGTAAAGGCTGCGACCCGCGCCTGTTGGATACGATTCTGGCAATGAAGCCGGAGCGGGTGGTGTATGTGTCTTGTAATCCATCGACACTGGCGAGGGATTTGCGGGTATTGGAGGATGGCGGGTACAGAACAGTGGAGGTAACTCCGGTGGATATGTTCCCGCATACGGTGCATGTGGAATGCTGTGTGTTGTTGGTGAGGGAGTAGTGATTTGGAGCCACATTTACCTGAATGAGTCCTAATGTATCACAAATTTTGGCTTACTCTTTAGAAGAACAATCGGATTCTACAAATAAATTAAGATATCGAAGACGAGTTGGAGAAGGCCGGTATCCCGCCGCTTCATGTTCTTCAGATGACAACCCTGAACGGGGCTGGATTTCTGGACCGGATGAATGATATGGGGACTGTGGATATCGGCAAAAACACCGATTTGGTCCTTCTGGACGCCAACCCCATAGAAAGCGTACAAAATCTTTATGGTATTAACGCTGTGATACGGGCAGGTGCTTACCACGATAATCAAAAGCTAAGCTCAATGAAGGAAAGGCTTGGAGCAAAATAGAATCTAAGGCCAAAATTATCCGCATGATGACAGAGAATCCTGGGAATTTTTATGATATGGAATTTTCAATAGCTTTGTGTTGTTCAGTGTTTTCAAATGCCAAAGTAAGACGTGGTAAAGGTATACCTAACTTTTTTGCTTCTCTCACAACTTCAAGTACCGCAAAACCTGCTTTACTATTGTTGTATTCGATGAAAAGTCGTGGTAAGCTGCCCTTTGCAAAAATAACCTTGTTAAAAAGCGTGCCGAGAAGTGCCGGTGGAATCTTAGTTAACAGTAGAGAAATCGTATCAATCTTTGCACCTCTTGCTTTAAGTACAGGGATAATTCCCCTCATATTCTTACCAACATTTGCGAATGAGTCACTATGATTCATGAGTGCTGGAAAACTTCCCAGTTTTAACACCTCGGTCTCTATAGCCGCATTCATGGCAAAGTGATTCCATAGCCAGTTTTGCATATCCTTTATCCAACTAATTTTAAAATGGGCACTTTCAAATAGTTCTTTGACCTTGTTGTTAATATGTTCAGTGCCTACCCGTGGTTTTTCCAGAAATAGCATTTTTAAAAAGCCACCTCTAAGCCTATTGTCCGCGATGCCTCCTCCTCCTCCTGGGAACCCAAAGACAACATTGTTCATAGACAATGGTGAGATCGATGATTTCAAATCTTGCCAAACGTTATTGAATATTAGGACAGGGGTGTTTCCAGCAGCAGTCGATAGTAATTGTGCTGCTTCTGGAAGTTGTTCCGTGTTGACACTCACAATAATGAGATCATAATTTGGGCTCATCTCCTCATGCAGTTTGACGTTCCAGCTTTCTTTTATTAGCTGTTTCCCTCTTCGTGCGTCCCACATTTCAAGCTCTATGTTGCTTCCGAAGGTTTCTTTTCTCCCTTTTCTAACGTAAAACTCAACTGTATGCCCTGCCTTTTCAAAAGCCCAAGCATATTGGGTCGATATTACACCTCTACCGAAGAATAAAATTCTCATATTAGCCTCCTAAAAATATATATTAATCCTTGTTGATGATCAAACAACGTGTTGTATAATGTTATTGTATAGATTCACTATACGGTCATCAACCATCAGATTTTTATTATCTGTCGTATAATCGATTGAACAGAAAATGGAGGCAAATAATGAATAAGCAACCTGAAATTACGGACAAAACTAGGCAAACATTTATAAATGTATTCTGTGATTTATATAGCCGAAAACCAATTGAAAAAATATCCATTCAAGAGATTGCTAACCAATCAGGATATAATCGCAGTACATTTTATCAATACTTTACGGATATCTATGAGTTGTTGGACTGCGTTGAAGAGCGTGTCTTTAAATCCATTAACGAGGAAATGGCAAGCAGAGAGTTTTCTACACATACTTTTCAAGATGCACTTCAATGCTTGGAAAATGCAGAGGAAATTTCAGTTCTTAAAGCCCTCTTGGGCGACTATGGTTCTGTTCATTTTGTTGAACGCCTGAAAAGAGAAATTCCCTTTGAGAGATTGATTGTGGACTTTCCAACAAATGATGTTTTAGCACCATACATAATTGAGTTTTACATATCAACATTAATATCTATGTTTCGCCTTTGGATACGCAACGGCAAAGATCTATCGTCGGAAGAATTGGTCAAGTTGGTAGACAGCCTATTTGCAAATGGGATAACACCGTATCATATCTTTGGCATGGTCAATCCGCGGCGCCCTGATTCGAATAAAAAGTAAGGGGACGAGGAGAAAGAGAATGAGGGACTTTAATATCGGCTCATCTTGCCATTTGGCGGGTATCATTGGCGCATTCTTGATATACAGGGCAATGCGGCCTTGATTTTAACTGAACACATGATCGAACAACACTCCTATATTACTGACAATGAAAAAAATACGGTGAGCGGCAGTATGAAGTTGATTTTATCAATCAAACGGCAAAATAAATAAATAAATAAATTACGAAACCCGCACATGTGGAGTCGGTGGCGTGGATGACTCAAAAAAACTGATGTCAAAAAGGAGCCGGTTAGGCTCCTTTTTGACATCAGGGTTGAAAGATATTATGTATGCTAATGCTTTCGTTTGAGAACATTTCAACTTTGGTATTGCTGCAGGCAGGGGGGCCGGGTATCTCAAATATTGCCCATAAAAGAGCTGGTATTTCAAGCTTGCTCATCGTTTTGGGGCAATCTTTTTCCGTTATGGCGGCAATGTAGTAATCCGTCGTGTTCTATCCATTCCGCTGTATACACCCACTAGCCCATCCCCATGACGGTATAAATTGTTATTCCCAATACGGAACACCTGTGAAGAGAAACGATTCATTGTTTACATAGGCATTAATTTCTCTACTGGCTAATTTGCTGATATGGTCTGGTAACCACTCCTGAGAGTCGGGCAGACCCAGCCAGAAATTCATGGTCTCAAGCTGTGCTGCAACGAAAAAACCTTCCAATAGCTCAATATAGTTATCTGGTAATGAATGATACTTAGAATATGATTTCAGTAACTGTTCTCTGAATGAAGGATGTATATATGAGAATGTCCAGCCCAAATCAACCAAATAGTAACCAAATCCGCAAGCGCCAAAATCGATGGGCCGCGCCTCTTTTTCATGAAACACAATATTACTTGGAATCAAATCGGCATGAATCATTCCCCAATTACCGGACGTTCTCTCAATAGAGTTCATCATTGTAATTACCTGCCCACCTGCAATCTGAAGAAGTTCGGTATCACTTGTATTAAGCAGACCTGCATTAGCCCGCTCCTTAAGCTTGCCCAGTGATTGTAATATACGGGAACTATCAAAGGCAGGACGTTCAAATAAACTTGGGATTTGCCAGTTAGAGGCTTGCCTATGTAATTTACCGGTCATTTCACCTATATATTTAGCGTCATCTATTGTAAGGATAAAAGGTTTCTGCTCACCTTCCACCCATTGTAGTAAAGTGCAGTTTGTATTGTTTACGGTCGTAATGAATTCTCCGCGGGTATTCTTGTAAGGTGAAGGCAGGGTTAAATCTGTATCTAAGGCTAAGGCGTGAAGCCAGACCATTTCGGAGTGGATCACTTCCTGCTTACTCCAAAAACTTTCAAGAGCGTCACCTTTGGATATATGCAATCGGAGGCTATAACTGTTGTTATCCAGGTCGGTGATTTTGTAGATCGTATTTCCGCTTTGTGCAATGAAATCAATCGATTTACATGTTATGGAGTAGTTACTTAATGCTTCCTTTGCTATACTTAAGTTTTTATTCAATCGCAGATCTCTCCTCGTTATCATTGTATAAAATTACAATAGCACATCTATTTTTTTGAAAAAATGTAATGGTTAATTATATTTGTTTTTGACGTCGAGTGTGTAGACATGTCAGAGGATAGGAAATGAGAGAGTAATAAATTCATTTATAGAAAATTTTGATGAGAGCATCCTTGGATAGCTCTCTTTTTTAGTCCGAAATTATTAAGGTGAATTTTGGATAAAATAGTTCTATTATATAGAATGAATTTAATAACTACACAAAAGGGCAAAAGTAACGGAGGGGAAATTTGGAACTGTAGGAGCGATAGCGACCGCCTTTGTCACCGGATTTCCACCACATATAGTGGGTTAAATCAAGAAATCTGGGGACAACAGCGGCCGGAAGTCCAAATATTCACCGTAGTTACTTCCTCGCCAAAATGGGGAAATCTTAAATTCAATCTATATAGAAGGATTTATAGGTCTTGAAGTCGAAAAAAGTAACAGGATTCAGAAGAGGTAATTGGATTGACACACAAGTCCTACCACCGATTCAGTTACTGGAATAACTTAAAAAAATTAGAATTTCTGAGGGTGTTTTCTATCAAAATTTCCATCGAAGTAATAGAACATACAGAAGAAGAGGAGATCTGCATCAGGTGTCACCAAGTAGACGAAGAAATACATGGGCTCGTTGATAAAATAAAAACCGAAACGCTCATTATACTTGGTTATCATGAGGATAAGATCAGCCGCATCAAACTTAGTGATGTTTTTTATTTTGAAGCTGTTGACGGAAAAGTGTTTGCGTATGGTAAGAACAACGTTCATGAAGTCAAACAAAAGCTTTATGAACTAGAGGAACTTTGCAAAGAGAAACATTGTTTTCGAGCCTCCAAATCGACCATTCTAAATATAGCTAAGATTGCCAGCATTCATCCGTCGATCAGCGGCCGCTTTCAAGCATTATTGGATAACGGGGAAAAGGTAGTCATATCACGGCAGTATGTGCCAATGCTTAAACACATGCTTGGATTATAAAAGGGGGACCTATATGAAGTATTCCGAGCTCATAAAAGAAATGATTAGAGATTTCTTAATTGTATTCGCCTCCATAATTATAATCATCGCTATTTTGCGGCAAATCTATGATCCTGATGCAAGTTTCGAATTAAAGACGATTTTTACAATTATGGCTTTCTCTTTTCTGGGTACTTTGACCGGAATCATTTTATATACGCCGCATGCGATTAGCGAGAATAAAATGAGCCTCCTAGTGATTTTACATTTCTTTTTTCTGGAAGCCCTATTAATTTCTCTGGCTGTCATATTGAATCTCGTATACGGCACTTTCGGTATACTATTATTGGCTTTGGAAATTGCCGCAGTATACACTATCGTTCACCTACTGACGTATAAGAATGACAAAAAGGAAGCTCAAAAGATCAATGAAAGGCTAAAAACATTTAAAAACGAGGTTTAGAAGACATACACAAACCGATCCTAAATATAGTCGTATTCGCAGCGTAAGTACACTTCTTTGCATTGTTTTTACAACCTATTGGCTCTAAGCTACAGCTTATCGTTTATGCGTATACACCTGTGGATTACTTCAATGCGCTGGAAGCCTACGCCGTTCATGGGGAATGAGGCTGTTCAAAAAGTAGGCATGTACTACTTTTTGAACAGCCTTTTACTTTAATATCGCTTTTGAATCAAGTCATATCATCCCGAAGCGCATCAATAATATTTTCCTTTTTGATCTTGCTAATGGCATACAGCATTGTAACAAACACAATAAAGAGAACGCTGAACACGCTGATTCCGATGCTGGCCCAAGGCAGCACAAAAACGATACCGTCCGCTCCGCCTATGAACATCCCTTTATAAATCAGCCAAGAGAAAATCACCGCTACGGGAAGCCCGACGAGCAGTGCCCTCATGCCATAAAAGGCACACTCGAAATTCATCATCTTCTGGAAATCGTGTTCCGACATTCCCACCGAGCGAAGCATGGCAAGCTCCCGCCGGCGCAGCTTGATGTTCGTGGAAATGGTGTTGAACACATTGGCAATTGCAATCAGCGAAATCATAATGATAAAAGTATAGGCAAACACGTTGGCAATGAAGATATAATTACGGCTCTCATCCATCAGTCTGTTCATATTGTACATATTGTACGCAGCTGTGATCCCCGCGCCCTCGATCATCGTTTCCATTTCATCTGCCGACCGCGTGGGGCTATCTGACTGAAAGGTCATGCCCTTCATATCCACATGAGTGTCAGGTGTTACATACTGCTCTTTGAGCGAATAGGGAGCCATCACATAGAAAAAGATCGGCGTCGGCTCCGTGGCATCCAGAATCGGAAGTGTATCGGGCGGCGCGGTATCGACAAACGTAATGCTGACGTTTTTCCCCTGCTCCGGCTCCGCCCCGTCATCTGTCTTGGGCACGATGGTAAAATTCATGGCAGAGTTTGTGAACACGTCCACATACTCGCCCGCCTCTTCAATCTTGGCAACGGAAATCAGCTTAGCATTTTGCCCGGTATATTCCTCTGCCGGCAGACCCAGCTCTGAAAGAATACTAAGATAGGTGCTTTCATCAAGGAACTGAAATTGCATGGGCAGTTTAACGGTGTCGCCCGTTGCATAAGAAGGTGCATGTTCCCAGTAATCGTCTGTCATATCGCTTGCTTTGGCAGTGCCTGAATAGGTAACAAGCGCCTGATATGAGCTTGCATAGACGCCATCAGCGGTCTTCATCTTGTCATATAGCGGCAGCATTTCGCTGTCGTCCATGTCCCGTGCGGCAAAGGCGATGTCGTAGGTCGTAACCTCTTTCGACTGACCTAACGCCAGCTTCAGATCCGTCACAAAAGCACTGGCTGATATAAACAGCACTACGCTTAAAACAAGCGACAGCACAATGCTGCGATAGCGTTTCTTGTTTCTCTTAAAATTCTTGAGTGCAAGGTTTCCTTCCAAACCGTAAATGTGCTGTGCCAGGTTTGAAGTTTTAACAGCATTGGATTCAACCTTGACCTCGTTCGTCTGGCGAATACACTCCATCACAGGCGTGTTTACAGCTTTTCTTGCCGGGATATAGGCCGAAATCAGAATCGTAACCAGGCTGACCGCTGCCGCAGCAATAATTGCGGGAATGGATACCGTCACGGTCAATGGGACATCAGTGTAGAGGATGTTACCAAACGTCTTGGCGACAATGTCGATTACGAGTTTGATGCCGCCCATGCCAACCAGTATACCTATCGGTATGCCGACTGCGCCGATGCAAAGTCCCTCAAACAGCACTGAATTTCGTAGCTGCTTTGCCGTGGCTCCCACCGACATGAGGATACCAAACTGCTGTGTACGCTCATTCAGGGAGATGTTGAAGGAGTTGTAAATCAGAAAAATCGAGCCTATCATGATGATGGCGACCACAATGCCGCCAACCGCATACAGAAGCCTGTTGAACATGTTATCGTCGGAAAGGCCCATGAAACGCAGCACATAATCATTCAAAAAATACGCATGGTCTCCGGCTGTTTTGTCGATGTAAGCATGTATCTGGCGCGGGTTTTTCAGTGTGACAAACAGGCTGAAGCTATCTGTGCTATCCCCGGCATCTGTTTTAGTGATTAGGGTATATCCCGGCGCGGAGGTTTCCTCAAAGCGGGGTCTTTGACAAATACCCACAATCTTGTAGGTTTTCTCACCCTGAGGCACAAAGGTTTCGCTCTGGGCATTGTACGGGTCATTCTGACCGAGCTTTTCGCCGCCGCTCATGCGGCTTCCCACTGTGAGGGAAACGGTGTCGCCCACCGCGAATTTCACGCCGGCTTCAGTTGCGACTTTCCCCGAAACAAGAATCTCTCCGCTGTTTTCGGGCATCCTGCCGGAAAACAGTGTGACAGGCAGAGCATCCAAGGTTTCCTCACTGTAACCAGCCAGAAAAAGATACGGCTTTCCCTGGGTTTTGCTGCCGCCAAGCGCGGCGTAACCGATATTTTCAAAGGTTGCGGTGCTTGCAACTCCATCGTCGTGGGTTCGTTCCTGTACGAAAGAGGAATCAACATCCAAAAACTCGACATGCCAATCGCCGTATTTTGCAATTGCGCCGTTTGTCATATAGCTCAGCAGGGATACGCCAAAGGTAGCGACTGCCGTAATCATGGCAGCAGACAGAACAACTCCGATAATCGTTACAAGCGTTCGTGTGCGGTTCTTTTTCAGTCCTTGTAGGGCGACCTTGTTGAAAATGTTCATGACCGTGCCACCTGCCTCTCATCCCGCACTACTTTGCCGTCTGATATGCCGATAATGCGGTCTGCTTGCAGGGCGATATTTTCGTCATGCGTGACGATGAGAAGAGTCTGCCGATATTTTTGATTGCTTAATTTCAGCAGGTTGATAATTTCATGTCCATTTCGGCTGTCCAAACTGCCCGTGGGTTCGTCGGCAAGCATGACCGCCGGGGCATTCATCAAAGCGCGTCCTATGGATACACGCTGCTGCTGACCGCCCGAAAGCTGATTGGGTAAATGCATTTTCCGGTCTTTCAGCCCAAGCAGGTCCAACAAGTCATTCAGCCGTTCCTCGTTGACCTTCCGCTTGTCCATCAGTATAGGTAAGGTGATGTTTTCCATCACATTCAGAGTGGGAATGAGGTTGTGAAACTGGTAAATCAGTCCGACCTGCCGCCTGCGGAAGATGGCGAGTTTCTCATTGCTTTGGGCATATACATCCTGCCCGTCCAAATACACCTTTCCGCTTGTCGGCACGTCCACACCGCCGATAATGTGAAGCAATGTGGATTTGCCGGAGCCGGAGGAGCCGATGATTGCGGTAAACTCCCCCTTTTCGATGGTAAGCGAAACATGGTCAAGCGCGGTAACTTGGTTTTCGCCCTTGCCGTAGACCTTGCATAGATTTTCAATTTTTAAGAACTCCATTATGTGAGTCTCCTTCTCATGGTTTACCCATATAATAGAACCTTCATCTTACATCTCTGTGACTTTCAGGTGAGAGATTCGTCACTTTGGGAAACGAATAGCAAATACCGCACCGCCCTGCGGGTGATTTTTTGCGGTAATCGTCCCTCCCTGCCTTGTTATAATCATCTTGCAGAGAGAAAGTCCAATCCCGTATCCTGTAGCGTTTGGGTTTTTCCCGCGATAAAACCTGTCAAACAGGCAGGGTAAATCTTCTTTTTCAAAGCCCGCGCCGCTGTCGTGGATAGCAATCCCGGTAAACAGCGGGTTGTCCGTGCAAACAATCTCAATCTTCCCGTTCTCGCCAGCGCTTTCCAAGCAATTTTTGAGGATATTTTGAATGGCTTCCGAAAGCCAACCCGAATCGCCCTGAATCATTACCCCTTTCGGCACGTCCATTTGCAAATCAATATCGTGCAGTTCCATTGAGATTAGAAACGGGCGAAGCGCGGCGCATATTAAGTTGTTTACATCGATCTGCCCGCTTTGGAACACCACAATGCCTGCGTCCAAGCGGGATAATTTCAATAGAGAAGTAATCAGCCAATCCATCCGCACAAGCAATTCCTCTGTTTCCCGTACAAATGCTTTCCGCTCGTTTTCATCAGGGCTATTCGCTAACAATGACAGAATGAGGTTCGCGGATGTGAGCGGAGTTCGGAGCTGGTGGGCTATGTCGGCAAGCGAATCGGCAAGATGTTCTTTTTCTTTTATCAGCGCGTCGTTTTGCTCCCGAATACGCAGCATCATTTTTGTTATCTCGCTGTGCAGAATGGAAAGTTCGCCCTCGTCCGATTCGCCAATATACAGATGGTCAGCATTATGAAGTACAAGATCGATTTGATTTGAAATCCGCGCAATGCTTTTGTACCGGGCTTTGGTAAACGCGAAAAACGCTGTGCCAAAGGCGGCGGCAGAAGCAAGGGCAAGGATTCCCGCCGCCTCATTTATTGCAAATCCCAGCATTACAGCGGCGGCGGCCATGAAGGAGAACAAAATGGCAAACTGCCGAAACTCTCTATTCCGAAGCATGCCCGCCCCCCAATCTATACCCTGTCCCGCGAACGGTCAGAATAATTTGCGGGCTTGCCGGGTCGTTCTCTATCTTCTCCCGCAAGCGTTTGATGTACACGGTCAATGTATTGTCATTGACAAACTCGCCCGCCGCGTCCCACAATTCGTCAAGTAACTTGCCCCTCGTGATAATACTTTTTGGGTTGCTAATAAACACCAGCAACAAGCGGTATTCTAATGCTGAAAGAAAAACCTCGTTGCCGTTTTTTTTCACCACGCCGCTTGCCGTATCGACATGAAGCCCGCGAATTTCAAAATCCGCTCCGGAACGCCCGCTTTTTCGCAGGGCGGTTCCAATTCGCGCAATCAGTTCACGCGGACGAAAAGGCTTGGTGATATAGTCGTCCGCGCCCATGTTCAGCCCGGTAACAACACTCGCCTCATCGCCGGAAGCCGTCAGAAAGATAACGGGAACATCCCCTGTTTCTTTGATTTCCGTGCAAACCGTAAAGCCATTTCCGTCAGGCAAAGAAATATCAATCAGCGCCAAGTCGAATTTATTCCCGGCAAGTGCGGCAAGGGCTTCACTCCGCGTAGGGGCGTGGATGACTGTAAATCCCTCCGAGCGGAGCAAAAGTATAAGGTTTTTAGCGATTGCCTTATCGTCCTCAACCAAAAATATCCGTTTCATTTATTTTCACCAGCCTTTACTTTAGCGCTCCTATATCGTCCGTCAGCCGGTTTTTCAGCGTCAACCGGAACAATCCATGTATTTCCCACGCACAACACCTCCATAGCTTTATTATATTTCTTTTGACGGAAACATATAGGCTGAGGTATAAAACAAAAAAATACAGGAGCGTGGAAAGGAGTTCACGTTCCTGCACAGGCTCAAGATGTTAGGCGGCGTTAGCCCCTTCTTTTATGATATACTTTGATTTATCATGCCGTATTCATAGAGAGGTTTTTGAGATGACAAATAATTTTTGGCGTGATTTACCACGGCCTTTTTTTATACTGGCGCCCATGGAAGATGTGACGGATGTTGTTTTTCGCCATGTCGTAAGTGAAGCGGGCAGACCGGACGTGTTTTTTACAGAGTTTGCGAATACAGAGAGCTATTGTCACCCGGAGGGGAACCATGCTGTGCGCGGGCGGTTGACTTTTACAGAGGATGAACAGCCCATCGTAGCACATATCTGGGGAGACAAGCCGGAATACTTCCGTCAAATGAGCATCGGTATGGCGAAAGAAGGGTTCAAGGGCATCGATATTAATATGGGTTGTCCTGTAGCGAATGTAGCACAGAACGGGAAGGGAAGCGGCCTGATCTGCCGTCCGGACACCGCAGCGGATATCATCCAGGCTGCCAAAGCCGGGGGACTGCCTGTCAGTGTGAAAACAAGACTCGGTTTCAGTGACTTAGACGAATGGCGCGGCTGGTTGACCCATATTTTGAAGCAAGACATTGTTAATCTGTCTATTCATCTGCGCACACGAGAGGAAATGAGTAAAGTAGATGCTCACTGGGAACTGATTCCGGAGATTAAGAAACTCCGTGATGAGGTGGCACCAGATACACTGCTGACCATTAACGGGGATATCCCTGACCGTCAGACTGGTCTTAAGCTCGCTGAAGAGTACGGTGTGGATGGTATTATGATTGGGCGCGGTATTTTTCAGAATCCGTTTGCTTTTGAGCAGGAGCCGAAGGATCACAGTAGTGAGGAATTACTTGATCTGCTGCGGCTGCATCTGGATCTCTATGATAAATACTCCGTACAGGAACCACGTTCGTTCAGCCCTCTTCAACGATTCTTCAAAATATATGTCCGCGGATTTCGCGGGGCCAGTGAATTAAGAAACAACTTAATGAACACTAAGTCCACAAGTGAAGTGCGGGCGCTGCTCGATGAATTTGGAAGCAAGGAGCAGGATGGGGCGGAGGAACGTGGAGATTAAGCTGGCAAGATTGTAGAAATCCGAGTAGAAAATAGAATAGACGCTCAACGAGTGAGGATCGGATGAATGGGGAAGGGGATGAGCCCGGAGCCAACAAGCCTTTCCTCTGTTTTTTATATATATTCTCCACAATGATTTGACTTCTAAAAATACTTTGTTTACACTTTGTTTATACATTCTGGGAGGCGGTTCTATGTTTCAGGTTCGAAAATGGGGTAACAGCTTGGGCATTCGCATACCGAAATCCCTTGCCCTAAAGGTCGGTATTGAGGAAGGCTCCGAAGTCGATCTTGATGTGGAAGATGGACATCTTATCATCAAGCCGAAGTCGGCTACACTGGACGAAATCCTTTCCCAGGTCACCCCGGAAAATCTCCATAATGAGGTCTCTACAGGCGAACAACAAGGACGGGAAGTATGGTAACGGGCGGGTATGTGCCGGATCGAGGCGACTTGGTATGGTTGCAGTTCAACCCGCAAACGGGGCATGAACAGGCAGGCAAACGTCCGGCCTTGGTCGTGTCTCCTGCTTCCTATAATGGTAAGGTCGGACTTTCCTTGCTCTGTCCGGTAACTTCTAAACAAAAGGGCTACCCGTTTGAAGTAGTCATTCCGCAGGATCTGCCCATCGAAGGGGTTATCCTTGCCGATCAAGTAAAGAGTCTAGATTGGCAATCCCGACAGGCAGTGTTCATCTGTAAAGTACCACAGATCATACTGTCAGATGTCGTTGCCAAACTCGACTTACTGATTCGCTGACCTACAATTGTAGGCAGCAATAAGAGAAGTGGTGCCCAGTAAATGAATAACATAAACTCTCATCATTGTAATCTCAATATATGGTATCATCTACCTGATGAAGTATGGAGTAAAGTTGCTGCTATATACAAGTCTATGCCCGGTTGGATGGGGTATAAAGACGGGATTCCATATTGGTTCGGGCAGGAAGATGATGATGTTTTTATTGAAGCATCAGTTGAGCCGGGCGGATTGTCATTTTATGCCCAGATGAATCAGAGCGATTGGGATTCCTGGATAACAAGGTTTAAATCAGAAGCAACAAAGGTATTAGATTTTGACGTTGGTGAACCTGAAGATGGATTTATGTGAAAGGATTGTAACTTCAAATAAACGATGCGAACCTTTTACGTATAGCGCTAGGGTTGCCTGAGAGTCCGTTTGTTGGGTGATGAAATTGGTGTATACGCTTGAATGTTATTCAGGCTCGGAATTGCCATTTCGAGAGAAATAAAGCTGTGCGCGGGCGGCATTTGGCTTAAACAGAAAATTGAAGTCAAATGATTGAGGATCGGCTGAATGGAGAGGGGATAAACCCGGAGCCAACAAGCCTTTCCTCTGTTTTTATATGGAGGGGATCACATGTCCTGGAGCAAATTGAAGCAACAACTGGAGGGCTTTCTCTGTCCTGCGCTAAATGGAAGGGTAGAATACCGCGCACCAGGTTACCGTTATCTGCCTGATAAATCAGGGATTTGTTATATCTCGGTAGATAAAAAGAACGTACTCAATATGAGTGATAAAACGAACACTATCAGATGGTATCAAACGGAGCTGGAAATTAAGAATGATCCGGATATCCAGATTCCTGTCACAAGTAGCGACATTGAAGCGGTCAGAGTAGCTACTAAGGGACCAGTGCCGGAGGAACGCCTAATAGTAATGGCCAGAAGCAGAAAAAGTACCGAACATGCCAAAGAGCTAATGTCAGCACAGGCTGCATTAAGTAAATCGAATTTTATTGTTGTGGCTAATAAGTTTCTGACTACTCCTATAGAGGAGAGCTTAGAGAGCAGTGATATGGTATTGAATATACTGGCTTTGGTGGATAGAAGAGTTGGGAAGAAGCGGATCTTGGGTATGGCCGAGAAGATGGAGTTGAAGCACCCGGTTGTGCGGTATTTTTATGAAATAAGGCGTAGTACGTTGTGAAGTGAATGATTAACTTTACTTCTCAAGTGGATTTCTTGTACGGTGAAGCGTGTCGGCAGAGAACTTGGCATCTCCGTCTATAATGAAGAGATTGGACGTGGCCTGCTGCGCCAAGTGGTCGTTAAGAAAGCCTCCCGCACCGGTGAGATGATGCTATACTCATCACCAACGCGAGGGACATCCCGCACAAAGCGGGGCATAAGAAAGCTAAGGTAATTGCAGGATGTAACGATGATCTCTGGAGATTTTAATAGATTGGGTAGGAAAGGTTATTTGGAGGAGAAGGGTACTTTTTACAGCATTTTTTATTTAATTTAATAGGAAGATAGATATATTAACCGTTTTCATGCTAATACTAGAAACATCACGCCTCTTGTTTTGCCCCGCCAATATGGTTGGGTCTTTCTTTGTGCGTACAAAAGGTATTAGTGAAATTTTCAGGCGGGTATGACAATCCTTAACTTCGGCGTTGATAGAAAGTTCTTTTCACTAGCTGCTGGGTACGGATATAATAAAAGAACTACCGTTTAGGGGGAAATGCTATTGGGAAATATTCATTATTCATCGGGCGTATTGATAAAGATAACTCTAAACTATTATCAGACCAGATAGAATACATTACTTGATCATTGATGTTTATGTCGAATCTGTATACAACTTGTGAAATTGTAAGAGAAACCTAAATTAGGGAAACCAAATTTATAAGGAAGAAAACATATTGAGGAATTGAGAGGAAGAATAACAAGTGAGTGTAACAAAACAATTAAAATGGAAACTAGAAGACCAAGTAAACGACTATGTAAAGAAAAAGTTGGAAAATATTGGTATGGAAAATCAAAAAAGTTTCAATGTTGAGTCAAATATGTCTGAATATATGAAGGAAGCATTGAAAGGTTCTGCTAAGACTAAGAATAAAACCAATTTTGGAAAACCTGACTTTCACATTGAAGTTTATTCGATTCCAGTTGTTATTGAGAATAAACTTAACACAAATAAACTTATTGCAACAACAAAAAACGGTTTGAGAATGGACGACAAATCCATAAGCAACTATGCCGTAAATGGTGCAGTCTATTATGCACAGAACATGATTGCTTCTGACAAATATAACGAAGTTATTGCAATAGGTGTTGTAGGTGATTCTGAAGATGATGTATCGATTGCCGTTTATTATGTATTTGGTTCTTCTGCTGAGCCAAAGTTAATGTCTAGTTATACAAACTTCAACTTTTTAGAAAACAAGAAAACGTTTGACAGTTTTTATGAAGAGGCAACACTTAGCGAGAAAGAAAAACATCGTATCTTAATCGATTCTCAAGAGCTATTGAAGAAACATGCTAACAACTTAAATGTGCTTATGAACAATCATAATATTCCAGTAGACCAACGTGTTGTTTATGTATCGGGTATGCTCCTTGCAATGCAGGATGTTCTAAATAAAAATGGAGAAGTCAAAGCCATAGGATTGATCCCCGAAGATTTAAAGGGAGACCAATATGAAGAAGACCGTGACGGTATGCGGATTGTAAAGCAGATAACCAAATACCTAACGACTAAAGGAATCCCTGAGAGCAAACGTATTTTGATGCTTGGATCGTTCCGTGAAGCAATTTCTCTCGATAAAGACCGTGATGAACTGACAGATCTCGATAAGAAAGTTTCAACACTTATAAACGGAAAGGCTTCCGTAACGAAGCAAGTCTTCACATATATTTATGAGTATGTTTATTCAGCAATTGATGGAACAGCAGGACACCTTGATATCATGGGAGAAATGTACAGCGTCTTCTTGAAATATGCACTGGGTGACGGTAAAGAAATCGGTATTGTACTAACACCACCATATATTACAAAGATGATGTCACAAATACTTGATGTCAACATGGATTCTCATGTAATGGACTTAGCAACAGGTAGTGCAGGCTTCCTTATTGCTTCGATGGAGACAATGATACAAGATGCAGAAAAAAACTATGGCAAAAAAACTACAGAAGCAAAAGAAAAAATTAAAAAAATCAAGGAGCGTCAACTCCTTGGGGTGGAACTAAATGCAAAAATGTTTACACTGGCTTCAACAAATATGATACTTCGTGGTGATGGTTCTAGTAATATTCAGAAGGGAAGCTCATTTGACCGTCCGCCTGAGTTGTACGAAAAATTCAGGGCAAATAAGCTACTATTAAATCCACCTTTTACATTTGAGGAAAATGGCATGCCATTTATCGAACACGGATTGAAATTTATGAGAAAAGGTGGACTAGCTGCAATTATCATTCAAGATTCCGCAGGTAATGGAAAAGCGTCCAAAACAAATAAGCGGATACTCAAAAACAATACAATGATTGCTAGTATAAAAATGCCGGTCGATACATTCCAACCATCCGCAGGTGTGCAAACATCAATCTATGTCTTTGAAGCAGGAAAACCACATAATTTCGAAATGGATACTGTTAAATTTATCGACTTTAGAAATGATGGACATAAGCGTACTCTAAGAGGAAATCTTGAAATTGATCATCCAACAGAACGTTATCAAGATATAGTTAAAATATTTAGATTAGGAAAAAATGCCTCCAAAAATAAAGATTTTCATAATGAATTGTGGAACTTAGAAGATGTGTATATCGAAGACTTAATCACAAATAGCGGTGAAGATTGGAATTTTGAGAAGCATAAAGTCAATGATACTTCTCCAACAGAAGAAGATTTCATGTCAGTCATCGGTGAATATCTTTCATTTGAGGTCAGTCAACTATTGAAAGAGCGTGATCAATAAGTGACTACATTTAAACAAACAAAACTAATAGATGTTCTTTACTGGATACCTGGCATCAAGCGGGTTAAGCCTATAGATATTGCAATGTATAGGATAGAATCTGATGAGAAGTATCCTTTTTTTGGTCAGTCATTAACAAATAACGGTATTATTGAATATATGTCAATTGACTCAAAATTTCTAAACAACGTTGAAAAAAATGTCTATCTATTAGTGGCTTCAAATAACCACTCAATTAATATTGTTACTGAGCCTTTTTATCTGAAAGAAGACCATGCGGCAACAAGTATAATTGGACATGAGAAAATGACGTTAAGAACTGCGCTATATATTAAGAGTAGTATATTCCATGTATTTGCTAAAATATTTGATTATAACGCCAAAGCTACGCAAGATATATTAAAGAACACAGTAGTTACACTTCCATTCATTAGTGAAAGCGATAATGAACTCGATTGGGAATTTATGGAGCGATCCGTGGAACACATTGAGAAGCAATCCGTGGAACACATTGAGAAGCAATATGTGGAGCGTATTGAGGGTTACTTACTGAAGTTAGGATATTCATCTATAGAGGATACGCTTCTCTCATATGATGACAAGGCTATTATAGAAAAATATTCGTCTGCCAATGTAAAACCCTTTAAACTTGAGGAATTGTTCGACACGATAAAAAGAGGCAAACGTATCAAATCTCTTGATCGAATTGTAGGGGAACTACCATTTATAACTGCAGGTGTCGAAAAAATGGGTTTTTCTGATTACATCGGAAACTTTGAAGCAGAAGTTTTTCCAGCTAACAGTCTAACAATTGATATGTTTGGTATAACTTTTTATAGAGGATATAAATTCGGAGCTGACGACCATGTAACAGTTCTGCATCGTACAGATGGGAAGTTCAGCAGAGCTGTTCTCCAATTTATACAGCCAAATATAAATAGTGCTATTGCAGGGAAGTTTAGTTACTCAAGAAATTTTTATGCTTCTGATGCTCCTGAGGTAGAAATAAAGTTACCTGTGACGTTAAACGGTGAAATTGATTATGAGTTAATAGAAAACTATATTACTATTATCCAGAAGAAAGTCGTACACCGACTGATAGCTAAAATGGATAAAGAGTTAAAATTATTGAACAATGTCATTTCACAAAAAAGATAAAAGTATATAGAATGGTTCAACGTTCTGAACTTCCTTGTTCCCTGCTATTATAGTGAGTGATTCTTGCGGGCAATAATTTCCAGGAAAATTATGCGTTAAAAAGGCGGCTAGTCTTTGCCGCCCCTTCATTTGAGCAGATGCTATTCCTGTTAATTGTTTTCAGTGTACACACATCACATGTGGACTGTGTGGCGGTGTTGGTGCGGATTGTAATTGGTTTGGACAAGGGTTCGACTCCCCTCAGCTCTATACGGAAATTAAAGTGAAACCCGCTGACCTGATGGTTAGCGGGTTTCGCTTTCTACGGAGACGCAGCGGACCGACTCGTCGAATATGCATCGGTAGTAAACTCAATAAGGAGTGCAGCTCCTCCAGGCTCTCATAAGTAACCCAAAGGCACTGATGTATTTTATTGGAAGAAAAGAATTATTTCTTGTCAAGGATAATATACAGCTTGATTAAAGTTAGTAATAAGGGATATACTTCTTCAAGTATTCTCTTAGGTTATCGTCACAAATATAGACATATGTTCCTCTGATGCCACGAGTTAGAAACACCGCATATGTATTAAGAATATAAGCTTTCAGTTCTTCATCAGTTATTCCGTTCTTTACTTTGTTGTCGAAGAAATTATCCTTATTTACTTTTATCACATTGTCTAACTTATCAAAACCGAGATCTGGACCAATAATAACTCCGGCATAGTTTAAATCAAGACCAGGCAATGTATAGATACTACCCATCTCTTTTTTGGCATTCAAATTGCTTAACCAACCACCTGTCTGACTGTTCCATTTAATGTTGACACCGTCAATACTGATATCTACTAATGTGTTATCTTCTTTACCTTTCCACTCCCAGGCATATCCCGAACAAAGTCTGCATAAACCAATGGCTTTTTCCTTTTCCTCAAGAACGCTCACCATATCGGAAAATGAGGTAAATAGTTTAAAATCGTAGTTTTCAAATGCAAGCTTGTTAATAGTTCTTTGATATAACATATCGTAGATGTAAGGGACATAGCTATTGCCAGCTTTTATTCGTAGCTGTTCATCTAGCTCTATAGGACGAATCCCCCGCTTTCTTTCATATAGTCGTTCTTCAAAGTGTTCGTGTGATATGTCGGAAGGACATGTACTTTGTTTTCCGTCGTAGAATAGAATTTGGTAGTTGGAATTAGCCATAATCCAATCTAATTCATCGTGTGTTTTATCGAATCCGAGTCGTGCATTCCCTGTTTTAAAATGTACATAATACATTCCGAGATTTTTACCTTTTCTCAATCGTTGAGCTTCATCGCAAATAATAATGTCGTAGTGTTGTTTGGTGACGTCCACTGGGCTGATAACATCTTTTTTGCTCAACCCATCTGTGTTTTTAAAAACCTCTTGAATTTCGCTGCGAGTGGAGGGATTTGCATACACCAATGCGATTTTTTTATCTTTATAACGCTCATTGCTTTTTAAATAATGGAGCAATGAAGTAGCTACAATAGTTTTGCCGGTTCCTGCGTCACCACTTATTAGAATTGGCCTTGTATTGAAAGTCTGTTCATGTGGTAAAGTTTCACCGGAATCAATGGTGTGAACAATACTTGTTAAGGTTCTTTGTTGTTCTTCGGTTAGGGTAGTATGAGGAGAATACTTATATGCATTTGAGTTGATAATCATATTAAAATCTTTCGTTTTTACCAGCCCCTTTTCCTCAAGCTGGAACCATAACCTATCAAAATGTTGTTCAAAATCATTTTTCCTTTGATAATGCGGCTTTTGGCCGTCACTGCCATTCACAATATGAAACTTTTTATCAACTTTCATCAGTTTTATTAGCAGGTTTTCATAATGCTTGGCTGGAGTTTCCTCCATTGATGATCCGGTAATTATATGGATTTTATTGAAAAGATATTTTTTATTCTTATTTTTGGGTGAGTTGCTGGAATGTTCCTTCGCTCTTCTGATGGTATTGTTGGTTTCACCGATGTAAGCCTCTTTACCGTTTTCTAATATGTAGACACAGTGATAGTCAAAAGGTATTTCCCATTCATCAAAGTTTTTATTGGTATAATCATAGGTTTTTATTTTAAACATAATTCCTCCTACGGGGATTAATTTGGGATGCTAGTTCCCCCGAATTTATACTACATGCTTTAGTCCAGGGAGACTTCTTACATTATCTCGTGAGGTTTAATTGATATTGATACTATAAATTTTACCACCATCCATACGACGATTGAAATGATGACATCCGTTTTTTTATGCTTGCGTCCTAATGTAACTCAATTGTAGTGTTTTATATTGATATTGTAGCAGTATATCTACAAAATCTTTATTGCTTCTAATGTAATTTAATGAACAAATTAAAATGAGATAGGTTAACGGTTCTTGTGAAATTTATCTTTGCAAAATATTGTTATCAAAATGAATGATGTTATTTATCCAAAGGGAGTGATTATACTGGTTGTATCCAAGGGCAGTTCTCATTTCATGTTAATGAAGTGGAGAGTATAGAAGAGTGGCTATACCTCGAATCAAAGTTGATTTCTACAGCTTAAAACTGAAATTGTACGATGCCTCAAACAATTGGCTTGGACGATCATCCCCAGTCGAAAAGATTAGTAGGAGTGGGTTATGGCAAGTAGACGAGTTATTCAAGTACTCTTGTTGTCCGACATCAAAACTGTAACTACAGTAAAGCCGAAAGATTATTGCCGTTATTGATCACCGGAGATTCCATCCCAAGAAAGGGATGTTTCCAAAATGGAAGTTTACTTTTGTCGTTGAACGAGAGGTGTACGTCTGTCCAGCCAGCCAAGAACTGAAGTACCGGATGAAGGATCGCAAAGGCTACCAGCGGTATGCGTCTGATCCAGAGCACTGTAAGAAAGGTCTGTTTTTAAACCAGTGTATGCAATCCAAAAATCACCGAAATGTGGTGACCCGGCGTGTCTGGGAGGACAGCAAGGATTGGGTCTGGAACAACCGGTTCAGCACGTCCGGAAAATAGCTGTACCGCAAACGAAAAGAACGATTGAGCGAAGCTTTGCGGATGCTAAAGAGCTCCATGGGTTTCGCTATTGCCGGTTGTGCGGAGTCCCAAATGTCTGGGAACAAACGCTGATGACAGCAGCCGTGCAGAACATGAAGAAGATGCGATCTACAAGGCATGGATCGCCGAGAACAACCGGGCTACCCCCTCGTTTTCCCGCTCGCACGCCGACTTTGAAACACTAAAGAAACCCAAGGTCATTAATTGACCAGGGTTTCTCGACAATCTGGTGACGCTGAAAAAATTATCTCAGCGTCTTTGTTTTATAACAGATATTTAAATCTATCTGCCGCCGTTGCATGATTAGTATTTCTCAACGCATGTCCCAAATATGTATTGATACTACAGTGTCTTAACTGCTCCGAAATTACCTAACACACACCTAGACTAATATTGGTAAGGACGACTCTGTTTAAAGACGACATATCGAAAAGTGTAACGTTGATATATTAATAAAATAGCTTGTAGACGAATAACCACGTATAAACAGATTTTAGAATTCTTAAAAATAGGATCTGTTTCTAGATAATTGCGATGTAAAACATGTTTTTTTGGGGGGGGATTAGGATATTAAACACGTATTTGGTTATTTGTCGTATTTCTGAGGTTTGTAGTTTCGAAATATATGTTTTACATATTATTTGATTTATTATAATATATAAAACAGGAGGGTGTTTAAATATGATTGGCGAAAAACAATGCAAAACGTGTAAGGAGGTCAAGGCAACCACTGAGTTTTATTCGCAAGAAAACATTTGCAAACAATGTGTTAGATTAAAAGACAAAGAAACGCTCATAAAGCCTTTGTTGGAACCAAAAGAATTAGTTGTCGAAAAACAGTGCACTCGTTGTAAGAGAATAAAACTTAGAGAGGAGTTCCTAATAAACAAATCTTCAAAAGATGGATTGCGAAACTCATGCCGTGATTGCGATAAATTGTCACAGCTTGAGTACGATTTGAATGTTAAAGCAAGACGAGAGGCGAATCCGGACGTTTACCAAGTAGCCGAAAAAAAATGCTCTCGCTGTAAGGAACTAAAGCAAAGAAGCGAGTTCAGCAAACATAGCTATTCTTTGGATGGTTTACAAACCTATTGTAAAGTGTGTAGAGGAGAACTCGGTAAGAAGCGAAGAGAGGAGCTTAAGAAACAAGTCTTAGAGAGTGTAATTATTGAAAAACGATGCAAAAGTTGTAGGGAAACTAAAAAGGTAATAGAGTTCACAAAGAGCCTTAATTCTAAAGATGGATTTTCAAATACGTGCAGACTATGTACATCTACTCAATATCGCAATCGTAAACGCGAAAAGCAACTCAAAGAGCGAATGGACGCAATTGGGTATGTTGAAATCGAGAGAGTTATCCCACAGGACATTGACTTAAACCAGATTAAGACATGCACTAAGTGCAATATGGAAAAAACACTTCGTGAATTCAACTTTAATTATACTGTGAAAAGATTCCGTTCTGAGTGCAAACAGTGTGGTACAAAAACAAGGAAGAACTATACAGTTAATAATGAGGTAAAGCGATTACAGCGTTTAAAACAAAGGAGAGATTCTGAATGATGGAGCAAGAAGTAAGGGACCATGATAAATACACTGAAGTATTCGTAACCCAAGACTATGACAGGTTTAATACCATAGATGGAAACAGAATTATCAACGAGTTGCATGTAAAACGTCTTATTGAGTCCATGCAACAGAGACAATTAATTACACCAATTATCATTAATGAGAAATATGAAATTATTGATGGGCAGCATCGTTTTAAATCCCAATCAATTTTAGAGCTGCCAGTGTACTATATTATATGTGAGGGATACGGTCTATCAGAAGTTCACCGTTTAAATGAAAAGAGTAATAATTGGAAGCCGATTGACTTTCTTAACGGTTACGCGACATTAGCCGAAAAAGAAGAGAAATTCTTTGACTACATCTTACTAAAGGATTTTATCGAGAGTAACGCAATTAAGCCAATTTTAGGAATTTCATTAACGAGAGGGGAGCTGAATGAACAGGATGCGATGACGGCATTCAAAAATGGTCACTATAAGGCGAAAAATATCGAAGAAGTACAGAGATTTATGAACCTACTCGAAGATTTCTCGTCATACTTTAATGAAACTTATAAGTCGACAAAGTTTATTAAGGCATTCCTGCTATTTTCAAATAGCACAAAATACAACCATGATAATATGACTAAGAAGCTTGAATATATGAGCGGTTACCTGCAACCACGGAATCAAATTAGTCAATATCTGGATATACTTAGTGATATATACAACACGAGGCTCTCAGAGAAAAGTCGTATTCATTTTAAAGGTGAAAAGGAAATATCATAGAATAGAGGGACATAATGACAAAATCAAAGACTACAAGTAGCTTCAGATTCGATATCGATTTTATTGATTTGCTGAATACATGGTCATTTGTTAGTAAAAAAGAGAAAGGTGTACTCTTACAGGATGCATTCCGTGAGTATGCCAAAATGAAGCAGAACTCGGACGTTGCCCAAAAAGTGAATATGATCTTGGAAAGCTTAAAAGAGGATTGAGTCGCAGGAGCGACTCTTCCTTCGTACTTGGAGGTGGTAGAGGAGATGAAAAGTTACAAAGATTACTGAGAATATATGAATTTGTTGCTGAACATCAATATTAATGGATTAGTGTTGCTTAAAATCGGAATGAATTGAAAATTTAGCAGGAGGGTTTACAAACCTTGGATGAAGCCATCGATCATCCAAAAATGCAATGGTTTAAATAAGAGTTAGATCAATTAAACACTCGAGGGGGATTAATGCTAAATGAATTTCTTTTTATCGATATCGGGCAAAACAGATATTCTCGTAATCAGACATGGAGATTTCAGCATACGAAAATGTCATCAATAGCAGTTCCATAAAAAAATGAAGAAGGCAAGACCTATTTCAACCACTGAAGGACGACTGTACAAGCATTCTTAACAAGATGGGTGTCATCTGCAAGCAAATACAAAGATAAAAGTTATGAACAGATATTGCTCCGGCTTCTGTATTTCTTCCTGATCGGGTCGGCCAATACTTGTGCTAAAACCACCTCGGGGGAAAGTTTACACACAAAATCATTGACAGAACCCCATTAACCCATTAACCCCATTTAACGAAACCTTACAGTACCAGAGTTATCCCACTATCCCTTCATCCAACCTCCCCCAACAACTCCCCAACAGAAACATCCAGCGCTCTCGCAATTGCCACCACCTCATAATCCTGCACGAGCCTATGTTGACCTTCTAATCGCGATAAACTGGTCGGGCTGATGTCTAAACCGAAGGTTTGTAACTTGGCGAGGAAATCCTTTTGCTTCATTCGCTTAGCTTTTCGAATGGCTACAACTCGGGTCCCGATGATGTTTTTGTCACCTGGGGGCTCTTTGCGATGCTTCATTTCGGTGTCACCTCACAATATTAACCAAATTGTATGCGAGGTAAGTATTGTTTTAATGCGAATATCGAATTAAAATAAAATAAACCGATAAACGCATTAAAATTGCTGTACATCGTCTACAGACATAGCTTTTCCAGGAAGGAGGGGGTGTAATGCAACATCTGAAGCACAAATATGAGGAAGAGAAGCGCAAGCTGAATGAAATCGGACAGAAATCACTGGAGCAGGGAATTCCGCTAAGCAGCAATGAAGCGGTTCAGGCCCAGAGCCGTAAGGTGGATGAACTCATTAATCAGATGTATCAAGAAAAAAATGGAGATGCAGTGTCATTTCATTTGAACTTCTGTCTTGGAGGGGATATGGTGAACTTTCCGGCATGGTTTTTACAGACGATTCAAGGTCGATTGAATGAGGTAACCGCACAGATCGAACATCAGTCTGAGCCTAGACATGCTTTTGAAGAAGAGAGCAAAGCTTTTCAAGCGTTGTTTGACTCCATGGACATTGCACTTATGCCAGAGTTTGAGTACTGGGAGGACAAGCTTCAATCGAAGCAAGCCGTTCTTTATGAACGTTTATATCTACAAGGACTAAAGGATGGCATGCAACTTGCAAATGCCTTTACTGCCCCTTCAGTTCTCTCGGAATAAGACATGCCCTGTGGCTGCCGAAATAGCACATAGATATCGGAACCAAAGGGGATAAACACATACTTTACTTTTGGACTGTCCAGCGACAGTCTTTTTTCTTTGTCTATATGTTTGGAAAATTTGTGGTTCTTTTGATGTTGTTCATTCATAAGGTGAGCAGGCTTCCACTCATAATCCGAATAAAGGGATACATTCCCATATTGTCGAATAACCATACATATTGAAAATCTAGATGATACGAGGTTTTGCTATGTTTAAAGCGCTATTGTCTATCTTCAAGAAATCCGACACTAAGCTACCAACTCCTAAGTCGAAACCGAAGGTTACTGCCACAAGAATTGGAGAGTTAGGCGAACATAAAATCCATATCCAACTTGACCAGCTACCTAAGGAGTGTAAATCGTTAAGTGATCTAATGCTCCCTAATGCCAAATCTCGAACAGGCTACACTCAGATTGATCATGTTGTTATTTCCCCGTATTGATTATTTGTCATCGAGACGAAAAACTACAATGGGGAAATTAAAGGTGGGTGAACGGACCAACAATGGACAGTCAGCAATCGATACAAGATGTATAATCCGCTGAAGCAAAACTATGGACATATTAAGGCCGTTGAAAGTCTTCTTAAGGGTAATCCTAAGATGAGATCTATATCGATTATTTCATTTACAATGAGATGCCGCTTTAGCATAGATCCAGAGCTTCGCCAAATTCAGTCTAACGAGCTTGTCATTTATGATGTAGAGTTGAGTGAATTTATCTCTAGGAAGCTGCTCCGTTTAAAGGAGGAAAACCCAGAACCGTTATTTTCTCAAGTACAGGTTGAATCTATATATGACCAACTGAGCCAAGCTAATATTAAAGACCCAGCGATCCGCAAGCTTCATATAGAGAAAATTACATCGACTACTAAAAATCGTTAACAACCTTGGAGGACAACATGCCATTACCGGAAACAGTCACACAGATTTTCAAGCGAAAACAAAAATCATATAAAATGGTCCTAATCCTATCCTTAATTGAAGAGTTGAGAGCAACCAAACAGGAGCGGGTTTCATTCGATCGTGTTAAAGAGCGGTTTCTTAACTATTTTATAGCTGAACAAGAAAGTGGAAACCAGGTAGATAAGCCACCAGGGCGGGAGCTGTGGAGGGAAGCACCTAAAAGTCAGCTTAAAGATATCATTAACAGTCCTGTTAATGCACTTTCGCATATTTTGTTTGTGAATTCGGAAGATAACACCGTAGGTTTTCATAGCCAGCTTCAAAAACAGCTAGGGGAAGAGGAGCTTTCAGAATTAGAGAGACTAGCCAATGAGGAATTCCAGTCTTACAACGCTGCTTTGCAGCATTTCTCTTTGCAAGGTTATCTGGAGAAGATTATGGCGGAGTATACATCTGCCAAAAAGGAACCTTTCGCGGGTCATGCACTTGGTACATTGTTTCGTCAGACACTTCCTTCCGAGCTCAAAGCATTACCTTTCATAGATGAGCAATACAAGGTTCAAGGTTCCGTTGGACAAGGAAATTGGGCAACCGTTCCTTGGCTAGCAATCCTGGATAAACGGATCACAGAAACGACTCAGCATGGGGAATATGTAGTGTATCTGTTTGCTGAGGATATGAGTGCTGTCTATCTTACGTTTAACCAAGGAGTGACGGTACCTATTCAAGAGAAGGGACGTAGAGAAGGCTATGCTTATCTACGAAACCAAACACATGAGATTCGAGAGCTCCTTTCTCTTACCCATATGAATAAGGATGAGAATATTCGTCTCATGAATAGCGGACTTGGTCAAGATTATCAGGTATCGACTGTTGCTTACATTAAGTACGAAAGAGGAAGCGTTCCGAACGATGAACAACTGATTCGAGATCTGGAAAATGTTATAGAAGATTATCGTCTATATGTGGACACTGTGACAACTACAGGTAATGAAGCCAATGACGAGGAAGTGGAAATATTGCCACAAGAAGCGGAGCCTCTGAAGGACGAGCAAGTAACAGGTATCCTCCACCAAATCCAATCCCACATCCGCCGCCAAGGCTTCTTCTTCCCTGAGCATCTAATTGAAAACTTTTACCTCTCGCTAAAGGCCAAGCCTTTTGTTATTTTGGCGGGCATATCGGGCACAGGGAAGACTCGGCTGGTGAAGCTGTTTGCGGAGGCGCTTGGAGCAACGAGGGATAATGGTCAGTTTACCTTGATCCCAGTCCGGCCGGATTGGAGTGATCCTGCGGATCTGCTGGGGTACAAGGACCTCTCGGGCAGGTTCCAACCGGGTCCGATTACGAAGGTGTTCGTGGATGCGCGGAAGCTGGAGAATCAGCATAAGCCTTATTTTATCTGCCTGGATGAGATGAATTTGGCACGGGTCGAGCATTATTTCAGTGATCTGTTAAGTGTGCTGGAAACACAGGAGTGGCGAGAGGGAAGGATTACGACGCAGGACCTTATCTCTCCTACCTTGCTGGGTACGCCTGAGGATCAAGAGGAGTATGGCAGTCTTGGCATCCCGGAGAATGTGTTCTTGGTCGGGACGGTGAACATGGACGAGACCACACATCCTTTTAGCAAAAAAGTACTCGACCGCGCAAGCACGCTGGAGTTCAATTACATTAATCTGCAGCAGTATCCTGACATGGGGGAGCAAGGAGATGCGGGCGATCCCGCTGATCCTACGGAGCTGAATCATCTATTCATCCGTTCCGATTATTTGCAACTGGTGGATGCTTATGATACCCATCAAGAGATTGTTGTCCGCACTACGGAGAGACTGGTTAAGATTAATATGCTGCTTGAGGACATTCACGCTCACGTGGGCTTCCGGGTCCGAGATGCGATTTGCTTCTATATGATTTATAACGACCGTTATGGCCTGATGGACGAAGACGAGGCGTTTGACTGGCAACTGCTGCAAAAGATTCTGCCGCGCATTCAAGGAAGTCATTCTTCCGTGCGCCGGGTTCTGCTTAACCTGATGAAGGTTGCCATTGGTAATGGTACCGGTATAACGGTAAAAGTTGATGACCTCATGGAGGATGCCTCATGGCTCTATATGAAATGGGCTGCTGGCCAAACTCCGCCTACGGCCAAACATCCGCAAACTGCTCGTAAATTGGCTTTTATGCTCAGGAGGCTGGAGGAAGATGGATTCACCTCATTCTGGCTCTCTTAATGGGGCGGCCGAGTTGCTCCGTATCGAAACGGAGCTTTTTACGCTTTATGTGCAGGGGCGGCCCTATCATTCTACGGTAGAGACGTTGCAGCTTCATCGTTCTTCTAGTCAGGAGTGGGTGAGTGCACAGCTTGGGCTAGATTGCTCCGAACGGCTGGGTAATGTGCAGATCAAAGTCTTCTCACCTGAGCTGGGCGGGATGGTGGAGTGGCAGCCGAATGAGTCGGTATTTCCTTGTTTTTATGAGACACAATCGTATGAATTGGTTATCCAGAACAAGTGCGCGGATAGCCTTTCTTTTTATCATGAGAATGTGCTGCTTCGGCAGGCGGTTAAGCCTCTAGGGGACTCTATTCTTGCGGGTGTTCTGAACTTTGGGAATGAGGTTGGTTTGACGGAGTGGGAGGTGCGAAGCGCGGGACAGACTTTACTGCGGGTAGAAATGGAGATTTTCCCCTCCAAGATGGATTACAAGCTGGATTACCAGAATATTTTGAATGAAGTGAACGCGCAGATTTATAATTTGGCCTTTGATTTTTTGCGCCGAACCTACCAACTAACAGGCCTGCGGGAGACGCAGCATCAGAGCCTGACGGAGTTCTTCACCATACTACAGCATGTCTTTAGACAGCTCTTGGATGCCGTCGAGCGGATTAACAAGAATCCTAATTATGCGCTGCTCCAGGATCGCCGACTAGTGGATGCCAATCGGGTCAAAAAGGCAGGAAGAGAGAATATCCGCGAGCTCGCGAAGCATCCCGAACGATTGAGAGAAGATACGAACCATGGATTCTTGACAATCGGCAGCCGAAATTATACAGCCACACATTTAATAGAGACACGTAAACGGCTCGCCTATGATACAAATGAGAATCGGTTCATCCGCTGGATGCTGGAACGTATTCATGCGAAGCTGAAGGAGCTCAAGGGTCGCTGGAAGATGAACAGCCGAACCCCAGATCCACTACTTATTAAAAGGTTAGATGCCATGCTCACCCAGCTAGAGCGAGTGCTCAAGATGGATTTCTTGCGTGAGGCTGGAGTGCTGAAGCAGATGTCCGTTACGCTTGTGCTGCAGATGGCTCCTGGATACCGCGAGGTCTATCGCTGTTATCTGATGCTGCTTAAAGGCCTGTCTATCCAAAGCGACCTGTTCCGCTTATCTATGAAGGATGTTGCTCAGCTCTATGAGTATTGGTGCTTCTTGAAGCTGAATCAGCTCCTGGGGCAGAAGTATAAGCTGGTGAAGCAGGATATTATAAAAGTGAATCGGAACGGGATTTTTGTGACGCTAGACCGCTCGCAGAGTGCGAAGATGGTCTACGAGAATCCGTTGAATGGGGAGCAGTTCATCCTTTATTATAACGCGATTCCTGGAACGGATAAGACGCCGACGCTGAGTCAACGCCCGGATAATGTGCTCACCTTGAAGAAGAAGGATGCTGGTCAGATCAAGGAGTATAAGTATGTTTTTGACGCAAAGTACCGCTTGAATCCTGCTTATGAAGGTACGCCTTACCAAGGGAAATATGGACAGCCTGGGCCTGAAGAGGATGACATCAACACGATGCATCGCTATCGGGACGCCATTGTGTATCAGGAAAAAGGCTCAGGGGAATATGAGCGAAGCATGTTTGGGGCGTATGTGTTATTTCCGTACCCTGACGAGGAACGATTTAAGAACCACCGATTTTATAAAAGCATTGAGCTGCTGAACATTGGCGCCTTGCCGTTCCTGCCGAATTCCACAAGCCTGGTAGAGCAATTCTTAGATGAGATTATTCAGGATAGTCCGGAAAAAGCTTTTGAGCGCTCCACACGTCCTAGAGGCACGAAGGAATACTACCGAAATAAAATGACGGGGAAGAATGTACTGGTTGGTTGTATGAGCCGCGTGGAGCAATTGGATGTAGCTATAAATCATAAATTTTATCATACACCGCTTGTGAATATCACGGATCATAAGATCCTTACACAATTGGAGTATGTAGCACTTTATCAATCTAAGAAATTCTTCGGTAAGACTAATGAAATTGTAGGTGTGAAATACTACGGGAAAATAAAAGATTGGAAGATTGTCAAACGTGGTGAAATTACTGCAATTCCTTCAAAGCATAATTCTCCAGATACACCGTATGTTTTATTCGAGATAGAGGACTGGCAAACAAGGGAACAGCTTATTCTCCCAGGTGGTCATGGCGTTAAAATTATCACTTTCACATCAAAATATATATTCGATCGTGCCTTAGAAATAGCCGAGTTGAAGCTGGAGACTGAAGAAGAACTGCTGGTATGGCGTGAAGCGCGGCGGAGAGGACGTGTAGAAGTAAAGCTGGATCATCCGAATCTTGACCAAGCTAAGAAGATAGTAAGTGTGAATGTAAGGGAGTAGTACTAAGAAAGTAAATAGTGGTTGTTAACAATATTGTATGGTGCATAGGTGTCTACCGTTTTCTGCAAAAGGCAAACGAGTGCGCACTTACTCCAGATATAGGAGGTCAAACCATCATGGATACCCCAGACGTTATAAAGAAATGGCTCGAAGAAAACAGAAAAGAACTACTAACTCTCAAGCCCGAGGAGCGGGTTATCCGCTTCTATGAAACGGACAAACCCTACGGATGTTTCTCCAATTTCGCTAAGTATCCGATAGAGTTGAAGGGCAAGGAGTGGGCAACCACCGAGCATTATTTTCAGGCGCAAAAGTTTGCAGGGACTGAGCATGAGGAAGAAATCCGGCTCGCTAGCACGCCCATGGAGGCGGCAAGGTCGGGCCGAGATCGGAATAAGTCGCTGCGCCAGGATTGGGAAGAGTGCAAGGTAAATGTTATGCGGGAAGCACTGCTAGCCAAAGTTGAACAGCATCCCGTTATAAAATCGATTCTTCTCTCAACAGGCGATTGTACAATCGTTGAGCACACCGCGAATGATGCCTATTGGGGAGATGGCGGTGACGGCCAAGGCCACAATATGCTGGGAAAGCTGCTGATGGAGGTTAGAAACGGTCTGGAGGAGTATGAAACGGAATTCTTTTTACCGCAGTGGGTTGCATATCCGGAAATTCCTCCATTCAGTATCGGTTGGAGAATGGGAGCGGGTGAGAGTTATTTAATGTATTATTGGAAATGGAGAAGTAAGCAGTCACCAGAAGCGCTGAAGGAATATGATGATTATTTCACACTGCCGGAAGAATGGGCCAAGGCTGAGAAATTCAAAGAGGAGTTCAGGAAAAGGAATAAGGATAAGAACTAAATCCCGGAACACGCGCATTAAAGCGAGGTTAAGAGAGGTGGATTCCTATGAGAAACATTGTCCAGGATGCCCAGTTCCTCAGCGGCAGAGCTGAGGAGCTGTTCTACTTCCAGGATAAATTCTATGTTCCAGATGAAACTGAAACGAGCTTTTCCCCGGCGGGGAAGTTCAAGCTTGAAATCCATCATTATTATCATGAAGACGGAAATAGAAGGTACATGTATACAAAAGGAATCGTTACGGACATTGAGGCTAACCTTATCGACACCATATACAGAAACTACGATCCTTTTGTATTCAGTTGGGCAGAGGTACAGGGTAAGGAATATCTGCTCTGCGGACTCGACTATCAAGGATACTCGATTGTTGATTTATCGAATAAAGAAACCAGGCATTATGTGCCTGAAACAGCGTATAAAGGGTGTGGCTTTTGTTGGGCGGAGATCATTTATTTCGAACAGAAAAAGCTCTTAGTGGTGGACGGTTGTTATTGGGCAGCTCCTTACGAGCTTGTCTTCTATGATTTTTCTAACCCGATGAGCCTTCCATATAAGGAGTTATTTCGTGTGGAGGTCGACAGCATCACCAATTGGAAACATTGGAGAGAGGCTCATAGAATCACGTACGTGGATGAGGAAGAGAACGAGAAGGAATTTGTTTTTTAATGAAAATATGCGTGTATCGTTGTTAATAAGGGTTTAGTGTTTAAAGTCCATATGATAAATCTAGACACTCACTATACTTTTTGACTATAACCAGATATTACTTTTAAGTGTTATGTAGATCATATTCCTCCATGCTAGAATCAAACCATTAGAGAAAGACATGTGGTTATATAGAGGAGGATTTTACATGTGCAATAGATTTCAAATCGTAGGCAGCCTGTTGCGTCCGTCGAATTTATTAGAATATAAACATCAGATTGAACATCGGGATGATATCAGTTATCCTTTTTACCAGGATTTCCAAGGGTATGAGCAGTGTGAAGCTGAGGCGATTCAGGCTGTAGTCGATAAAGAAATTAACAATGGTTTGTCCATTCTTACGGATGGGGAACATTCCAAATCTATGTGGCATCTGGACTTTGTCTGGGGCTTCCAAGGCATTAGCCGTTATATAGCGGATCATGGATATTTTTTCAGAGATACAGATGGGGCTTCGAAATATGAGACTAGAAAAGATATTGGTTTGCGCATTACAGGTGAATTGAGCGGGAAGAACCATCATTTTATTGATGTATTTAAGAAACTTCAAGCCCTTGCTGGCGACCGTGAAACCAAGCTGTGCGTACCTTCTCCATCACATATTTTTGGTGAGCTGTCATGGTCAGATAACATTGGCGGCACAGAAGCGGTTTATAAGGACAGACATGAGCTTAAAGACGGTCTGGTTAAGGCTTATAAGGAATTTGTTGCGGATTTTGCTGCTGCTGGAGGACAAATCCTGCAATTCGACGATTGCTTATGGGAGCTATTTGCAGATGATAACCCGAACTCTCCATATACCGGCGAGAATATCAATCAAGAGGAAGTACAGGCTCTAGCTACAGAATTTATTGACATTAACAATACAATCATTGACTTCGGTCATAGCTTAGGCCTCAAAATGTGGACTCATAACTGCCGTGGTAACTATGATTCCCGTAATATGGGTGGTGGCTCCTATGCCAAAATTGCTAATCTGTTCTTGAAGCAGCTGAAATACGACCGCTTTTTCCTGGAATGGGATGATGACCGTGCAGGCTCCCTTGAGGCGCTTGCGGTGTTCAAAGATAAGCCTGATACAGAAATTGTACTTGGATTGTTGTCTTCTAAGACCAATACGCTTGACGATGAGGCCCGTGTAGTTCAAATGCTTGATGAAGCCTCGAAAATTATTGATAAGGATAGATTATTACTTTCTCATCAATGCGGGTTTGCGTCCTGTGATGGCGGCAATGAATTAACGGAAGATGAACAGTGGGCGAAGATTAATCAAGGACAACAGATTGCCCAGCAATATTGGGGTAATTAATATTTAACTTAGTTAATGAGGGGAGCAGGTCCCCTTCCTTAAGACTGTCGAAGGTATTGTCGGCAGTCTTTTTATATTGGATTATCGGAATCCCGAAGGGATACTGTGTAAAAGGAAGCATGCTCCTATGGAGCACAATGTCGCATTAATCCGGCTGCAATGTCGCAAAAGTACATGGAAACGGAGTGTGCTGATCGATTATACTCGCTTTATATAATATGATAATGAAAATCATTATCATACAAAAGGGGGAGTCAGCATGAACAGAGCAACAAAGAGGCAGGCAACCGGCAGCAAGATAAACGCCGCCCAAAAATGTGGACCATTAATGGTATGGATGCTGGCACTGGTACTTGTGCTGACGGCTTGCGGCAATGGAGGGGGCACCAATGCAGGCACAGCCGCACAGCCGTCTGCTGCAGCTTCAGCCGAGCCGTCTCCAGCGTCGGAAACACAGGCTCAGACATCGCCGGAGGCGCAGGCTGCTGCAGCCTTCCCGGTTACCATCCAGCACATGAAGGGCGAATATACGCTGACCGGGAAGCCGAAGGTGATTGCTGCGCTTGATGTGAAATTTGTCGATCAATTGATAGCGATTGGTGAGCACCCGGCAGGCAGCGTTGTGGCTGGAGGGAAGGACGCCAAGTTTCCAGAATATTTAAGCGACCAACTGGGTGAGGTGAAGGTCCTCGGTACACGCGATGAGCCCAATCTTGAGGCTATTGTGGCGTTGAATCCGGATCTTATATTGATGACCGACTTTCAGGAGCAGGTGTATGACAGTGTCAGTAAAATTGCGCCTACAATAGTACTCGACTTCTACGAGGATTGGCGGGATACGTTGGCTACCATCGGTACGATAACAGGCAAGCAGGCGGAGGCGGAGGTAGTGCGTCAGGCTTACGAGGACAAAATCGTCGGACTGCGGGAGAAACTGTCGGCGAAGCTGGGCGACGAAACGGTAGCGCTGATTCGCCCGAGACCGGAAGGTATTCGGGTACATGGTCCCGAGCATCGGACCGGAAGTATTCTTTATGAGGATTTGGGGTTAAATGTCCCTGCATTCGTTCAGGAGATTAAAGATGACACCTCCGTAGAAATTTCGATGGAGAGAGTCGCTGATATCGGAGCAGATCACTATTTCCTGCTGTCGGATGAATTGTTTGCCAAAGAGGCAGAGGCTCTGGCGGGCAGTCCGGTCTGGAAATCCCTTGATGCAGTCAAGAATAACCGTGCATATAACGTGAATTCAACGCTCTGGATCGCTTACTATGGTCCCATTGCTCTCAACATTATCGTAGATCAGGCCTCGGAAGCGCTGCTGGGATCGCATTGAAATGGACAACTATCTGTCGTCTGTCTCCTGGAAGCAAATGGCGGAAGAATACCGGCTGTGGCTAGGTGAGCCGCCTAAAGGCAGCGTCCGTACTATTGCTCTGAGCCAGTTGTATGAAGAAGCTGCATGCCGCGAATATGTAAGCTGGCTTAAGGATTATATCGGCGCGCCGGATATGCAGGTTGCCGCTTCTATGCTGGCCAAGCGGATCGGCTATCTGTGGATCGCGCCGCTTCTGACCGCTATGACCTTTCATAATCGGGAAGTCTCCTTCCCGCTGGACAACAGCTTCCTTTATCATCCGGCTTCCCCGGCTTTTAAAGTGGATACACATTTTCCTTTCCTGACGCTGAACGGACTTCGGGCAGCATCGCCACCGGAAGACAGGGAAGTGTGGCGGGAAGAGGTCGTAGAGGAGATTTTTGCGGTAAGACTTGCGCCACTGCTGCAGACGCTTGCCGCCATTGGCCCCGTCTCTACAGCGGTACTTTGGGAGAATATTATGGTGCGTATTGCTCCGCTGTATTCTCCTGGAGCAGACGAATCCAGACAAGAAAGGCAGCGGATGCATGCAGATTTTACGTTCCTGACCCGGATGGCCCCCGGGCAACTGTTTGGTGAAAGGCGGAATCCGTTTACCCGTTTTACAGAGAATAATGACCTGGTTCAGGTTGCGAAGAACAAGCGCATCACCTGCTGCTTTTATTACCGGATGTCAGGAGAATATTGCGTAAAGTGTCCGAAAATTGACAATGAGAATGAATCTCAATTAAAATGACAATAGAAACATTGTCAGGAGATGAGAGGAATGCCGCTGCAAGAGCAGGCAAGTTTATGGAGTGATACGACAATCAAGACGCTTGACGTGCGCAGCGGTACTTTGCCGCCCGGCGGTGTTATGAGCGAAACGGGATTGACAGCCAATCTGTTGCTGCTGGCAGGCGGCGGAGAAGGGGGGCTTGTGATGAATGGTGAGGTTTGCCATATCCGGGCCTCTTTTGCTTGTCACGCTGTCAAGGGATCAGCTTTTACTTTGACTGCCGGATCAGAAAACATTCATTATACCGTTATTATCTACAAGGCAATTCCTATGACGGGAGCCGCCCATGTTCTGTTCCCGCAGCGTAATCACCCGCTGCGCACTTCGTTTGTTCACTATCCTGTGCTCCCGGCGGAGCTGCATCAGGCGGCGGACAAGATTGTAGCCAAATGGAGCCGGGGAGAGGGGCTGGAACGTTTCCATGCCAATGCACTGCTGCAAGGAGTGCTGTATGAGCTTATTATGGAGCATGAACGCGGCCGGGGCGGTGCAGAGCCGGACATGGTGGATGTTGTAGCTGCCTATATAGCGGGGCATTATCGTCAGGAGCTGAAGCTTAAAGAGCTGGCTGCGCTTGCCGGATGCGGCGCGAGACAGCTGCAGCGGCGGTTCAAACAGGAGAAGCTGCTCGGACCGATGGAATATGTGATCCAGCTGCGGATGGAGAATGCAGAGCGGATGCTGCGTCATACGGACGCTCCCATCGGCGAAATCGCTGAAAGAACAGGCTACCACGACATGTATTACTTCAGCAGAGCGTTCAAGAAATATTATGGAGTTCCCCCACAGCTCTACAGGCGCACTGCCGCTTCCGGGACCGGTGCGCTCTCCGCTTGTTCCGGGCTGCCGGACCGCTTGGCCTGCTCGTACGAGTCGCTGCAGGGACCGGTGATATGCCATATGCGAGGCGAATATTTCGTTACCGCTTCTCCGCGGCGGATCGCCGTACTCGACATTCAATATGCTGACCATTTGCTTGCGCTTGAGATGTTACCGGCAGGAAGTGTAGGACTAGGCAGTGCGGCGTTAAATTTCCCCCCATATATCAGGGACAGGCTTAAGGCAACGGAAATGCTCGGAACCTATGAGTACCCGGACCTGCAGGCTGTGGAACGGCTGCAGCCGGATTTGATTATCTGTACCGAGGTGCATGCTCAGCACTATGAACGCTTAAGCCGGGTTGCTCCAACTATAATGTTTAAGCGTAATGAGAGCTGGCAGAGAATTCTGAGCCTGTTCGGCGAACTGACGGGCAAGCGTGCGGAGGCGGAACGTATTATTACGGATTACATTCGCCGGACGGCATTACTGTCAGAAGAACTTGCCCCGGTACTGGTGGGGAAAAGCGTGGCTCTGATCCGCCCGCGTGAGTCAGTGGTTCGGGTACATACTGCCTCTCATCGGACAGGCGCCGTGCTGTACCGGGACCTTGGTCTGCCTGCTCCGCTATTTGTCGCAGACACCTCCGACACGGCTTATCATATTTCAGTCGACAGACTACCGGCTGTGCATGCTAACCACTACTTTTTACTTAGCAACGAGATGATGCAGGAGGGAATATCTGTGACAGAGCAAAGCGTCTGGGGCATGCTGGATGCAGACAGGCGGCAGCATATATATCCGGTGGATGCCGCTACATGGATCGGCTGCTACGGACCGACAGGCATCAATTGCATTGTGGATCAGGTGGCCCGCGCCTTGCTGGCCTGAGCGGCAGCCAAGGAACCTCAGCTTAGTGCGGAGCCACTGAATAAATTTGTTATTAATTCACAAGCACCTGTCATTGGCAGGTGTTTTTGAGCTTCTCACATACGAACATTTGTGCTATGATACCATTTGTGAATATATGGAAAGCGGTGAGTTTATGACAAAAAGGCAATGGGTCACTAAATTTATGCTGATGCACAAATGGGTACTTGTATGCGGATTCATAATCACTACATTAATGACGATGATCAATCTTATTTATCCGTTCCTAAACGGGAAAATCATCAATATCGCTTTTTATGATAAAGACATGAGCGCCTTTTTGAATTTGTGCTTAATCTATGCCGGCATACTCATTTTCAATCAGTTTGTCGTTGCGACGTTAAACAATCTCATTTCGTCGCAATTGATGACGGGTTTTGTCTTTGATATACGGCGGGCTCTCTTCAAAAAGATATTACATAAAAAAGGGAAAGACCTCTCCGGGATGTACAGCGGAGATATGATCAGCCGAATGAACCACGACGCCGCGGATATTATGAATCTCATTTTCTGGAGCGGACTTTGGGGATACTCCAACTTTCTGCATATCCTATTCGCTGTCTGCTTCATGTTTTACTACAATATATTTCTGGGGGCTTTTACGGTCGTGCTGGTTCCCGTCGTGTTTTTTACCTCAAAATATTTCAAGGCAAGAGCGCAGAAGGTCAACAAAGACATTGCAGCGGAACAGGGTAAACTATCCTCTTACTTATTTGAGATTGTGAAAAATTTGCGGGAGATAAAAATCCTTAACGCAAGTAAAAAAGTAAGGAGCGTTTATTTAAGAAAAACGACATCCATCAATAAAATGAACGTGGAAAACGGAAGAATCGAAGTGACGACAGAAAGGCTTAATTCGTTCATCACACTTATCGCACAGCTGTTGATATTTGTGATCTGCGCCTATTTCATCGTTAAAGGCCAAATGCAGCTCGGCGTTTTTGTAGCCGCCATAAGCTATTTCAATATTGCCGTGAACTACTTCAGCTCCATAAACAGCAAAATTGTCGATGTCTGGGGACAGACAGTCTCCTTACAACGTGTCGTGGATATATTGAATGAAGAGGAAGAAGATTATAAAGAAAACCATCCACCAAAACAAATAAAGGAGGGTAAGATTGAATTTAACAATGTCACCTTTGGATACACCGAAGATAGACCTGTTCTGAACGGATTCAATCTCCGCGTGGATGCGGGAAGCACGATTGGCATTGTCGGAAAAAGCGGCGCAGGTAAAACAACGATGGGGAACCTGCTCTACAATCTATATAACGTTGACAGCGGCGAGCTTCTGATCGACGGAATGAATGTCAATGAGTATAACCTGCATAGCTTGCGGAGCCAGGTGGGGATTGTCCATCAGGAGACCATCCTTTACGATAATACCCTGCGTTACAATCTTTCATTTACCAACAACAAGGATAATGATGACGCATTAATGGAAGCTATTAAGAAAGCTGCCCTTTATGATGTTGTCCTGACATTCCCTGACGGACTGGACACGCTGCTTGGGACTGAAGGGCAAGAATTATCCGGCGGGCAGAAGCAGCGTCTGGCTATCGCAAGGATACTAGTCAAGAATCCTAAGATTCTGGTCTTTGACGAAGCCACAGCATTCCTCGACAGCCGGAACGAAGCGCTTATCCGGAACGTGATGAGTGAGATGTCACAGGATCGGACGCTCATTATCATTGCCCACCGTTTTTCCACCATTAAAAGCTGTGATAAAATCGCGGTTTTAGCCGATGGCGTTGTCAAAGGCTTTGATACTCATGACGTACTGATTAGAAACAATAAAACGTATATAGACTTATTCAGCGAACAGTGTTTAGGAGGTGAGGCTGTATGAAACGATTGGACACATTTAAGGCATTAACCCGGGATATAGACGGTATTAACAAGCCGTTGATTGCGCTGGGATTTTTCAAGCTGTGGAACTTAATATTCGGGCTTATCCCTCTGTTCTTGTATTCGTTTTTGGTTAATCGTGTTTTAGTAGATAAGAATATGAACGAGCTGTGGCCGGTCATCAGCGGTTATCTGGCTGTTTTCCTGTTCGCGACAATCGGAATTGCGGTCAGTAAGCGGTTTTCCAACCGGTTAATACTAAAATATGACCTGAGAATAAAGAATAAATTGCTGAAGAAGTATATCAGCCTTGATAATGATGTATATAGCAAATATAGCATTGGCGACGTTAGAAGCCGGATTGAAAACGATTCTACTGCTGCCGGGAACTTTTTTACGACCCATATATTGGATTTTATCTATGCTGTCGTTTACGCTGCTGCGCTGGCGGTTATTTTGTTATGCTACGACTGGCGAATCGCGCTCCTCAGTTTTGTTTTTGTTCCGGTCTCTTTATTTACGGTTAATTTTTTGGGAGGTAAAACGAAGACAACCGGAGAGGAACTATGGAAACTGCAAATTAAATATGAATCCTTCCTACACTCGAATTTTCAGAACTGGAAGGATGTTAAGACCAACAACCTTGAAGACGCACAATTGGATGAATTAAACGGACACTACAAGAAAATAAGACATATTTGGTTCCTCAACCAGCTCTATTTGCATCTGGGAATTACCTATTCATTCTTCACGAAAAACTTCATTACCCAGCTGTTTATCTACTTTATTGGCGGATTATTTGTAATTAAGGGCTACTCGCAAGTCGGTGTACTGCTCGTTTTTATCAGCTTTTACGGGCAGTTCTTCGGGTACATAGAGAGCATTAGTAATTCCATGATGAATTATAAGAATGATTCAGTGAATATCGGAAAAGTGATCGAGATATTAAATTTAGAAGCAGGCAAGAGACCCTATAAGAAAATTGACGGGACAGATCTAAACGTTGAAAATCTGAGATTCACCTATGAGGGGAACGAAGCATTTGCTCTTGACGGTATTTCGTTCTCCGTGAGTAAGGGCGAACATCTGGCCATCGTTGGAGAAAGCGGCAGCGGCAAGTCTACAATCGCTAAACTGTTGACCGGGCAGATTAACCCGCAAGGGGGTACTGTACAGATTGGCGGCATTGATATCTATACGGTGAACAGCGAAAGTGTGTCAGAAAAAGTTAGTATAGTTGTGCAGGAACCCGTTCTTTTCAATATGACGATCAGAGAAAACTTATTGCTGGCAAAAGCCGGCGCAACCGATGCGGAATTGATAGAGTGCTGCCGCAGAGCGAGTATTTATGACTTCATTGAAACCTTGCAGAATAAATTGGATACGATAATCGGAGAAAAGGGTGTACAACTTTCAGGAGGCCAGAGACAGCGCTTATCGATTGCCCGTGCTTTTTTACAGGACAGGGACATCATCATTTTTGACGAAAGTACCAGCGCTCTTGACAACGAAAATGAGAATGACATCATTACAGAACTAAAGAGCCTTTCATCGGGGAAAACCATGATTTCCATTGCTCATCGTTTATCTACTATTCTGGACTGCGACAAGGTAATGGTTCTAAAAGATGGCAGGGTGGTAGCTTTCGATACCCATCAAAACCTATATAACAGAAACGAAACCTATGATTTTCTTTTCCAAAGTCAGTATATGGCAGGTTGATTTAAGGAAAACAGAAGCTTAAGGAATGGAGCGGGCGTATGCCCGCTTCATTTTTTTTGGTTTAGTTCTCATTCAAATGATAGATTAGTTGCACAACACCAGAGGAGAACTTTCTTGTATTAACCATTGTCAAATTCAACCTCTGTTTAATATCAATAAACAACGGTTTTCCTTCTCCCAGAATGACTGGGTGAACAGATAATCTAAATTCATCAACAAGCCCTAAATTGATAAAAGTTGTAATAAGACTTGCTCCACCATATAGCCAGATGTCTTTGCCAGGCGTGTTTTTTAATGTATTTACTTCTTCAAGAATATTATCATTTATGAATATTGCTTTATTGTCAGTCCCTTTTTGTGTCCTGGAAAACACGTACTTTTCTTTACTGTGAATTAATGCCCAAGTTTCTTTTTCAGTATCATCTTGTTCAATTCCTGGAGTATATTGTCCCCATAAATCATAGCTTGTTCTTCCATACAAAATAGTGTCAATCTGATTTAAGAAATGAATAAACTCCATCTCAGAATCCATAATGCACCAATCAAGCTCCCCGTTTGTCCCTTCAATAAAACCATCTAAAGTAACTGCTAAATCTAAAATTATTTTCCGGTTCATGATTTGTTACTCCTTTCGTTGATCTACTACCTATTATAGATCTTAAATATGACACCTTATGTCATATTAAAAAAGAAAGGGTACATTCATCGAGAGTGTCAAATATTCTTTATTATCCTATGATGTTTGTTTTTTCTTTATAGGAAAACAAATTTCCGTTAATAAGTTGGCAGCTTCGTTGGCCTCTTCAGGGGAGATATGATAAATATTAAAAGGGGAGCCGTTCAGTTCATAATCATTATCTAATATCCATCGAGCGATTGTTTCATTCACTTCACTAAGTTTGTTATAATTTCCTTCATAGATAAATGAAGCCACGGTTTGTTCTTTTTCTATTTTAATATTTGCTTCTTGCAGATTTTCATAATCCCCTGAAATGCATTTTTGGACTTCAATATCAATCCTTTGATTTAGAACATCCTCTTCGTAAAAAACTGTTATATTAAAATGCGGATAGCTTAGTCGCACATTCTGGCCATGAACGATCCTGGATAGTCTTTTCCATAACAGAGTTTCATCCTGATACTGCTTGATTTGTGCGCGTAAATAAATGACCCGTCGTTGTGGTATTTTCTTTGCCGTTACCGTATATTTTGATGACTCTTTCTGAGCGTTTAGGTGCTTAATCATGGAGTTTATCAACAATATTTTATCTTGCTTCCCATTTATTTCCTCCTGCAATTGTGCCGCTTGCATATTCAAAAACTTCATCAGATGAATATCCTCATCATATTCATATAAAATCTTTTTTATTAGATGCAGACTGAGTCCCATGGTTTTCAACATGTTTATTTTGTTAGCTACTGCTAGCTGGTGTTCATAATAATACCGATAGCCAGTACTTTCATCAATAAAGCCCGGAGGAAGTAAGTCAATGTCAGCATAATGCCTAAGCATCTTAGTACTTAACTGCGAAAGAATGGAAAAGTCACTAATTCTAAGCATCGAAATCCTCCCTAGCATTGTCTAATTTCTGGTTTTCAATAAATGTAAAGCGAGCAGAAATGCCGAAACGCCCAAGATCAGAAATAACAAGATAGTACCTAATATCGAGTTCCAGTCAATAGAGTTTTGTAAAATCAGATCCCTTATACCATTTATAACATATGTGAAAGGATTTACCGATACTGGGATTTTGAAAGCGGCCGGGATATATTCATAAGACATCAATGAAGTACTCACAAAAAAGATGGGAAGTATGAATGTATTAACAATGGCTAAAAAGGAATTTTCCGTTTTGAAAATCATACTAAGAGCATAGGAGAGGCTTGCTACAAAAAAAACGCACAAGAAAATTAAACAAATAATGAGTAGGCACCCAAGTATTCCAGTTGCTATTTTGACTGACAGGAAAAAAGAAAAAATAAGGAGTATAAAAACTTCAACAAAAGTTAAAATAGCTGCATCAAAAATATGTCCTAATACAATAGAGCTTCTTTTTACAGGAGAGATGAATATCCGATAAAAAATCCCTTCTGATTTCCAGGAGTAATTTGAAATTCCGCTCATACCGGATGATGTAAGTGTCACGAGAATCAGAATTCCAGGAAGCGTATAAGCCGTATAATTATCTCCAACATACGTTTCCGATTGGAACATCGTTGTAAATAATAGCAGCCAAATTAACGGCTGTATGAGTGTCATAATTATAGTTTCCATATTTTTGAATCGCCATTTTACATTTCTTAAGACAATGCTGAAGGTTCTCATTTTACTTCCTCCCGTATAATTATTTAAAAGCTCATCTTATGGACTTACTAGTGAATTTCAGGAAAATATCGGATAATGAAGGATTTTGAATTTCTATGGCACAAAATCCAATATTATTCTTGGTTAATAATAAATTTGTTTTAGCAAAGCCTTCAGAGCTGTCATCTACAGAAATATATAATGTCTTTTCCTCGACTCTTATATGTTTGAAAAAATTCTGAGCATTCAAACGTTCTACAATAGCAGCAATGTTATCAACGGTATTAAGCTCAACTCTAATAACAGGCTCGCTGAAATATTGTCTAAGTTCTTCCATGCTACCTTGAATTAGAGGTTGCCCGTCTTTCATGATGCAAATTGTGTTGCTTAATAATTGAGCTTCTTCCAAATAATGAGTTGTCAAAAATATAGTCGTGTTAAACTTTTCTTGAATTGTCTTAATCATTTGCCACAAAATCTGTCTTGATTCTATATCCAAGCCAACGGTCGGCTCATCTAAAAATAAAACTTTTGGATGGGAGATCATACTCATTGCAATATCGAGCCGTCTTGCCACCCCTCCTGAATATTCGGATACATTGTAATCACAATATTCGGTTAGGTGGAAGGCTTGTATTAGTTCTTCACTGCGAGCATGTATGGCGGTAGAATCCAGACTGAACAGTCTGCCTTGAAATTCCAAATTCTCCTTAAGTGACATGTGTTTGTCTATGGATGTATGTTGAGCGACACAGGAGATGCAGTTTCGGATGCTTTGGCTTTCTTTCTTTAAATTATGTCCCATAATTGTAACTTCACCGGAAGTTGGTAAGATGAAAGTGGTAAGGATGTTAATCAATGTAGATTTTCCCGCCCCGTTTTGGCCAAGCAGAGAAAATATTTCTCCTTGTGAAACAGTTAAGCTGAAATTGCTTAAAGCCTTTTTTCCATTTTTAAAAATCTTACTCAGTTCCTTCACTATAATAGATTCCAATTATTCCACTCCCTTACTGGTTATGTAAAGTGATCATAAACTATCCTATAATAGGAAAGTCAAGGGTCCATTTTCTTTAGTGTATGTTTGGGGGATTTATGTTTTTTCGGGGTTTTTAATGTTGTTAAGCTCACAGACAAGCTGCGGCTTATTCCGATATGATGGTGGCCGAGGAACAACATAGGGTTCGGGAGGGCTAGTATGAAGGGCAAATCGCTTCGAGGCATATGGATCATGTTTGTCGTATTTGTCGTTATTTTTATTTTGAATATGAGTGTGGTATGGGATATTAATGCAACACAGCGGATGTGGCTTGTAATGGATGTGTGGTCGCTGGTCCTTTCGATTATTCTGCTTTTCCGGCATCGGTTGCCGTCGGCCAAGCAAATTTGTATCTCGTTGATTTTGGGTGGACTGGTGTCCTTATCCTATCTTCAAGGAAGTGCCTACTCCATAATCAGCAGCTTTCTGATTACCGTGATGGCTGCACTTGCTGTATTCAGTACATTTGCAGTATATCGGGAGAGTCCGGTTCAATTTTTGAGACGGAATGGAAAGGGCGGGGTGACGGGCAGTATTATATGGGGGCTGCTCTTCGGGCTGGCTTTGGGTGCTGTAAATGTGGGGCTGATGCTCTCCAATAACGAGCTCAATGTTCAGGTTTCGCTTTCACGCTTTCTCGTATCGCTAAATCCGGCAGTTCTTGAAGAAATCGCCATGCGAACCTTGTTTTTTGCCTTTTGCTACAGCCTGCTGCAAGGAAGAATTGTTACGAAGGGGCAGCGGTTTACCTGCTGGTTTATGATGGTCATTCCGCATGTGCTGATTCATACGCCAGAGGCCTTTATGAGCAAAGGCGTGATTTCTGGTCTTGTTGTTGTCATACTGACCACGGTCATTTTCGGGCTGCCTTTTGCTTACTTGCAGTGGAAGCGGGATGTGACATCAGCGATGATTGCGCATGGCGTGGTTGATTTTATCCGGTTCTGCTTGTTCGGCTTGCCATTTTAATATTTCATCTGACACGAATGGTGGGAATGCCCTCTCTTTTCCGCAAGTAGAATCAAGCAATGCAATTTCCATTTCTCTAAAATGACTATAGAGCGGTTGAAACGAGGTGAACGACGAATGTACGAGTGGCACAAGCAAATCCAAATAATCGTTGATGAAATTGACGAGTGTATTAAAAATCGTAACTGTGAAGCAATAACGCTACGATTTCTTTCTCACAGGTTAGGTTATTCCGAATTTCATACTACGAGAAAATTTAAGGAAATATCGGGTATGCAATTTAGGGATTATCTGCGGCATAGAAAATTAGCCTTTGCACTAAAAGAGGTTCGGGATAGTGAAAAAAGCATTTTGGATATTGCTTTTGATTATGGTTTTTCATCACATGAAGCCTTTACCAGAGCTTTCAAGGGAACATATGGTGTAACTCCAAGTGAATACCGAAAAAAGCCTATGCCTGTCGCCCTTCGTACAAAAATAAACCCTTTCGACCGCTACTTTTTCGGATTTGGAGAGATTGGTATGATGAAATCTACAGATGATGTTAAAATTTATTTTGTAACCATTCCCGCACACAAATTCTTGCACATTAAAAACTATGAGAGTAATGGGTATTGGGATTTTTGGCAAAAGCAAAGCCTTATTCCGGGACAGGACTGCGAAACAATTTGCGGCTTACTCGATAGTATCAAGGGCAAATTGGATGACGATGGTGGGAGCGAATCTAACAGCGGCAGCGGTCAGATTATGGCGTACATTAACGACCCGGACGGCAGACTCTGCGATTGGGGTATACCACGTACAGAGTGTCATGGTGCACGTCTTCCTTTTGATTATAAAGGCGAAGTACCACCACAAATGCTTATGATTGATGTTCCCGAAGCCGAGTATATTGTTTTTGAACATGGGCCATTCGATTATGAGCAGGAAAATCGTAGTGTGGAGGAAAAGATGGAAAAGGCAATGGCAACTTTTGATTTTGCAGGCACTGGTCACTGCTTTGATACTTCTCCCGGTAGAATAATTTACTTTTATTTTAATCCGGAACGGTTTTTTAAGTATATTAGGCCAGTACGGAAGTCATAATCAATAAAAAGCACCTGTCCAAATGCGGTAGGTGCTTTACTACATATGATAACCTCCTGACACCGCTCCTTCACAGATAATGACTTCCAGCCAGTTAAAACGGATTAAGCGGTAAGCAAAAGGTTGTAGCTATGTGCAAATCGCTACACTTTCAGAACTTTCCTGAAATCGGAATGATCAAATATGATGAATACAATACGCTCTCCTGGATTATCGGCGAAAAGCATTTTTCGGTTGTGATCAACGGCGAGGTGCGGTATTGCGGAGTGAATTTTCCTTATATGAACATGGATTTACACCTTGGGCAGCCCGCTCCAATCTTCATCGGCTCAAACGGTCAGGCCAGCTAAAATCCACACCGAAAATTAATGTCAAAAAAGGAGCATTGGTGATGGAAGTCAAAGCAAGCAATAACAGATTGCCTAAGATTCATCCAATGGTAACGCCACATTACGGAGGAAATTACTGGTTTAACGGCTGTGCGGGCTTCGTTATGGAATGCCTGGGCGAACCGGATTATGATTATTGGTTTTTCGCCGGGCTAACGGGAGAGATTTTACGCAGGTCCATTCACACAATCATTTCAGAGGCGACGGTGTAACGGATTACCGCTTGAGCGAAAAGGGGAACCACGGCTTTATCGAGGATGTTTTTGAAAAATGCGGATACGCCAGCAGTTTTGTGCCTCTTAAGCAGATTCTGAACAATCGGGAAATGTATGTTCAAACGCTGATGGCTTATATCGACAAGGGTATTCCTGTAGCCTAAATAGTCGTAATAAAGCCTAAAAAGTCATGCTAAGAGCCGCGCGAAATTCAGGGACTCACTCCTGTTTTTCCCCGGCTTTTTCTTGTCGTATGAAAGTTATGACGAGTTGTCACTCGGCTTTATGACAATGCTTCTGTTAGGTTGGGGATGTCCCGGATCAACCCGCAATACATGAAAAGGAGTGGTGTCATTGCCGTTATTACAGCTTGGCGAGCTCACAAAAGAATAGGCAGTTAAGGCGATTAATAATATCAACGGACCTCTTGCTGCCGATGCGACACATTCATCTAGACATTCAAAAACAGGAGGCAATCTAATGTATATTCGTACATTCGTACATCGGAAAGTTCTTTTGCCCGTATTAAGCAGTTTGCTTATAGCTTCGTTTGTCCCGCAGCCGATAGCATCTGCATCCGCCCTTAAACAACAAGCCACCGGGGCAACGGAAGCGAAGGAAGTGGAAGCTTTTGCAGACCAATTCTTCAATCAGCCGAAAATCAAGGAGCAGCTTACAGGGGCTGCTGTTGTTTTAGTAAAGAATGATCAGGTTTTGCTTGAAAAGGGCTACGGCTACGCCGATATCAGCAGCAAGAAGCCCATTGATCCGGAAAAGACCGTATTCCGTGTTGCTTCCATTTCCAAATTGTTCACCGCAACAGCTGTCATGCAGCTGGCCGAACAGGGAGCCATTGATTTACAAGCAGATCTCCAAACTTATCTGGGAGACTTGGAAATTGTCAACAAAACCAATAAAACACTCACCATGGAGCATTTGTTGACTCACACCTCCGGATTTGATTATACGGATAGTGCTGGCAGCTCAGCAAAAGAAGTCCCCAATAATCAGTTCATTAAGGAAAATGCGCCTACCATTATTCGGGAGCCCGGTGAAGCTTACCGGTACGATAACTATGCCTTTAATTTGCAGGGGTATATCGTGGAGCGGTTGTCCGGAGTTCCGTTTGCCCAATATGTTCAGAAGCATATTTTCAAGCCGCTTGGCATGGGGAACAGCAGCTTTAAGCTGACGCCCGAGCTGCGGAAGTATCTGGCTGTACCCTATACGGCCCAAAAAGATCCGATACCCGAATATCCGTCCAGGCCCGCTGAGTCACCGGATGGCGGCATGTTCTCCACCGGAAGGGACATGGCCAAATTTATGATCGCGCAGTTGAATGACGGACAGCTGGCAGGGAATCGAATTTTAAGCCGGGATTCGGTTAAGGATATGCAGCAAATCCATCATCAAATTCATCCGCAGGTCTCTGGCACAGGCTACGGCTTTGAATCCTTTTATCAAAATAGCTACAATGGCCAGCGAGTCATAGGTAAGGGCGGGGATTTGCCGGGCTATCATTCATGGATGTGGCTTATGCCGGAACAGAAAGTAGGCGGTTTCGTTATTTTTAACAGTGACGGCCCGGATTTGCGGGAGGCGTTTTTCAAAGCCTTTATGGATCATTATTATCCGGGAACACCAACAACTGCTTCCACTCCAGGCGCATCCCAAGCGGAACTAGGCCAACTGACAGGGGTTTATCAGGATCTGCGGCTTCCATTTTGGATTCTTCAGGTTTCCATTACGGATGATGGCAAGCTGAAAATCAAGGACCCCTATGGCTCGCATACACTCCGGGAAATAGCTCCCTTGTTGTTTGAAGATGAGCTCGGGAATAAGGCGGCTTTTAAAGTCAATTCCAATGGTACCCAATATGCCTTTTACAATAAGATGGATAGTTGGGCGAAAAAAGTTCCTGAACCCAACGTCTATACGGATGTGGGAAATGAGCATCCTTATACGTCATGGATTCATGAAGCCGATCAGCTCGGTGTATTGACTCCTAAAGGAGACAGCGCTTTTCATCCGGAGCAAGAAATGACCCGGGCAGAGTTTATTGCGGGGCTTATGCATTTGACAGGGATGGCCCCTTCTAAAAACACGTCGTTAACAAGCCAACTGGAAGAGAAGGACTACTTGGGCTATGTGCAGAAAGCCATTGAGCTGGGGCTTGTGCAAGGGCGCGGCCCGGAACAGAGCTTTGCTGTCACTTCGGCCATTACGCGCCAGGAGGCTGCTGTTGTGATGTGGCGAGCGGCGATGATAGCCGGAGTGAATATGACAAAATCATCCGGTATCAAGCTTGCGGGGGACACGGCGCCTTGGGCCTTGGATGCCGTGCAGTACATTGTGAATAATGGCATGTACGGGCCGGAAATTGCACGGAATTCCGCTGGAACCTTGGACTACCAGTCAAACGAACCCCTTTTAAGGCAGGAAGCTGCCGCATTGCTGAGCCTATTCTGCAATCGGCTGTCCTTGAATTGAAATTAAGGGCTATCCTTAAAAGTCTTTGATAAAGACTTGGGATAGCCCATGTTGTATTTTATAACAATTGCAACCATGTTCTTCTCACCCCCTCGTATTACATGATAAGGAGGGGGCGTCTTGCTTTAACATACGCATGGTAACGATGTCTTAAGCAGACTACAGAAGCCGGTTATAAAATTGAACTCATTAATTACATAGGGTGCGTTTTAGAAAAAAATTTACACAGAGTAAATGAGGGTGAACTTTATTGAGCAAAGAAGTTGCCTTTCACTAGGCGCTGGGGTATACCTTATCTGTGAATATGTAAGTAAAAATATCCCAGTTGTGCTACGCTACGTCTAGTATGTTTGAAGATTTGGAGGGGATGTATATGAGAACTGAAAAAGAAATATTTGATTTAATACTAGAAGTTGCTCAAATGGATGAACGAATCCGTGCGGTATACATGAACGGTTCGCGTACCAACCCTAATGCTCCCAAGGATATTTTTCAGGATTATGATATTGTTTACGTAGTAAGTGAAACTTCATCTTTTATAAAAGACGAGACATGGGTAAATGTATTTGGTGAATTGCTTATGATTCAGGAGCCTGATAAAAATAACCAGTCTATGGGTATAGATATGGATTTTACTCGGTCCTACGGATATTTAATGTTATTTACAGATGGTAATCGTATAGACCTTCACATAGAAACTAAAGAATCTATGCTTGAAGGATATGTTAGTGATAAATTGACAGTTCCTCTATTAGATAAGGATAACTGCCTGCCAAGCATTCCTGCCCCCACGGATATCGACTATCATGTTAAAGAGCCTACAGAGCAATTATATTTGGGTTGTTGTAATAATTTTTGGTGGTGCCTGCAAAATGTTGCTAAAGGAATTTGGCGTGATGAATTACCGTATGCGAAACAAATGTTTGAGCACGTTATCAGACCTCACTTGGACGAATTGATTTCATGGTGGGTGGGTACCAAAAATGATTTTCAAGTTTCTACAGGGAAAATGGAGAAGTATATAAAGAAGTATCTTCCCGAATCATATTGGGAAATGTATAAGGAAACTTATTCCGACAGTAATTATGAAAATATGTGGAACTCGATATTCGCTTCGTGTGAATTGTTTAGGGTTCTAGCCAAGGATGTCGCTGAGTATTTTGGGTATTCTTACAATGCCAAAGATGATACCAATATGACTAATTATCTTAAGCGTGTTAGGGAATTGCCTATTGATGCAAAAGGTATTTATTGAATGTCATTGAGCCCATTCAGCGGATGATCATGAATAATGGGCGTCCGTATTTCCGACAGAGAAACAATTATTCTTTCAACAAAATTCATTGAATCGCTGGATCCACATTATTACTTTATTAATTTGTCTGTGGTATAGTAAAGGCAGATAAGGCGTACAATGCAAAGAGAGCCGTGCTGGTAACACGACTCTCTGCGCAATAGCCGCTTTTAAGGGCGGAGGCTTAAAGGGTTTATCCATTGAAATAGGAACGCTACCTTTGAGCAGGGCGGCCTATTTCTTTTTGCCGCCCATATTAGCCTTCTATCGCTTCTGCTATTATACCATGTTGTTAAGTGTAAAGAACGTCTTGATTAGGCGTTCTTTTTTTTGCACAATAGATCAAATCCCGTACTCACCAAAAATACCCGCATACTTCTTTTCTAATATCGCCCAGCGCTTTTCGGCTCCGTATTTCAATTGTAGCTGCTTCAGATACTGCCCGGCGGCTTGTGTATCACCTGCTTGCACATTGGGGTAAGAATATAGTATATCTGGAGAAAGGACGCGTTGATGGATGAAGAAGAATGCCATTGTTCTATTAGTTGTCTTTCTATTTGCAGCCACTATGGTGCTGTTGTTCGGATGGTTCTTGCCTGCAGTTTTACAAATCTATCTACATAACTATTACATAAAGGGCCTTACTTTGCTGGTGATCTTTACTGGGGTGGTGCTTGGTAAACGGTTTACGTGGAGTAACCATATTGTCTATGTCATCGCCGTAGTTACAGTGGTGGGCATGATGTTTGATACTTCAGGCAACCCCATGTACAATAAGCCGCTTGAATGGATCGTGTCTCCTATCGGGGAATTGCAGGTCATGCAGGACGTAAATAATTATGCACCCGGTGAATATGCCATTTCTGATAACATAGCGATTCTGAAGCAGGATGGGGGGATCATAGAGCTCAGCACGGCATGGCTGTATCTGTACCGCTTCGTGCAGTATTTGGCTCTCTATTCGATTGTCGGGACCGTACTTGGGGCGGTTAACAGAAGATTGCCGGAACGCGATTATAAGTTAATTCAGACGGTAGACGAGACGCTGCCGGCAGACCTGGAGCAGAAAGTAGCCGCTGAACTGAAACGCAGAGAGGAAGCAGCTAGCGCAGGACGGATTCTACCCGATGAGATCCAAGCCTCTGTATGGAAATTGAAGCAGGACGGTAAGCTCATTCCGGCAATCAAATTGGTTCGCATGCATACTAATCTGTCTCTGGGCGAAGCGAAGCAATATGTTGAGAAGTTATAGGGAAGCGCTGAATCTCCCGGTAAATGCCTGTGACGATCCGTTGCGGGTATTTTGCCAGCTGTAATATATTTCACAAATTCCGTCCTTACCATTTTCATTCCTTATCATTTATACTGAATAAAGTTATTACACATCTAAGGAGCCGCCGAACCCATTATGAATAAAAAAGAAGTCGCCCACATACGCAAGCAGTTTAAGCTGGATCATGATCTGATGAACATCTACGATATTCTTAACGTGTATATTATGAAGGAAAGCAACGAGATCTATCATTGGGAGCGCCTGCCGTTTGGCCTCGTGGACAGAGAGAAGCAGGAACTGTATATGGGCAATTTCAAAAAACTGCTCACCGGTGAGTTGGACCATAAGCTGTTCGAGCTGAAGTTTCAGGAGGAAGCGGAGGACCCGACGCGGGTAATGCTTCACCAAGGCCTGGTGACAGGTGATGCTGAAGAATGGCAGGATCTGATGATGCTGCTCGTGGACAAGATGCTGGTAGATGTCAAGTATGAGAAGGATATGGTAATCACTTTTGTTCGCGGGCAGTATTACCGGCCGACTAAGGCCAGGAATGATGAAGCCGAAGAGAGCGGGAAGGACGAGATGTTCGCGCATCCGTTTATTCTGTGCAGCGTGAATTCCACGGAACAGCAGCGTAAAAACCTCATGTTCGATTATGTGGAGCGGGAATTCAAGTACAATATCATTGTCGATCCGATTATCAAGCTGAGTTCACCGGAGCAAGGGTTCTTTTATCCGAGTGTGACAGACAACTATTCTGATGTGAACCGCATTCTGTATTGTACGGGAAAATCGAATTATCCGGACCCGCAGTTCATCGAGCAGGTCCTGAATGCCGAGAGATCTGTAACAGCATTGGAAGAGAGAAGCTTCTTCGAAGATATCGTGAAGGAATTGGCGGGTGAACAGCTCGATACGACCACTCTCGCCCAGGTGTATGAGGAAATCCAGCAGGTCATCGAAGATGGTGCGGAGGAGGAGGAAGCCCCCAAGCTGGATTACAAAGATGTGGAACGCGTCCTGAAGGTAAGCGGCGTAGAGAACGTGACGGCGGAGAAGGTGGAGCGGGCGTTCGAAACGGTCGTCGACGATAAGTACTATGAAATGAAGGCAAGCAGTGTTATACCGAAATATACTTCAAAATCGATTAAGATCGAGACAAAGGTAGCCACCATTTCCGTCAGCCCGCAGGATCTAAGATATGTGAAGCAGGTGAATTATCAGGGGAAACGCTGCATCATGATCGAGGTTGACGAGGAAGTCGTAATCGAGGGATTTACGCTCAGTACGGAAACATTGTAGACTCGTTTGGCTGTGCGTTGTCCGCTTTTGTGAAATAGGGGCTATCCATAAAGTCTTAGATAAAGACTTGGGATAGCCCCTGTTGTATTTGTATTTAGTTACTTTTGGTGCTTAAAGATATAGTTGATATATTCTTTTGCACTATTATTAATTTCTTCATCGCTGGCTTGAAATGAAGCTCCGAAGACAGCAAAGTAGGGGAGTGCGACTGCACCTACATGTATTGTACTGGCTTTGAAAGGCGCGATCATTTCATCCACGGTAAAAGAAACAGAACCCTCCGGCAAATAATTTTCTTTTTTATCGCCGATGGACATGGCAAGCCCTAACCTCTTCCCTTTAAGCTTGTCACCTTTTGAACCATAAGCCCACCCGTAAGCAAAAACATCGTCAAACCATTTTTTTAATAGTGGAGGATAGCTGTACCAATACAATGGAAATTGAAAGATAATATGATTATAGGCTTCTAATAAATTTTGCTCTCCAGGAACATCTATATTCCAGTTAGGATACTCTTTGTAAATCTCATGAACTGTAATATCGCTTGGATATTGCAGCAATTCTTTTTTCCATCGCTGGTTGACCCTTGAAGCCTCAAGGTTCGGGTGTGCCAGAATCACCAGTGTTTTCATTGGGAATCTCCCTTCACAGGCCTGTATTTTTTTGAATATCATCATTATCTTGCAGGCCCCAAAAAAAGAAAATACACACAATAAAGTAAGATGGTTACTTCAAAGTACGTACTGGACTCGGAAAAAAATATATGCAACAATGAATTTTTAGACCTGTGTTATAAGATCGTCATTAACGAGGTGTTATTCAATGAAGCAATATCATCTGGGCATAGAGGCAACACTTGAAATCATCGGTGGAAAGTGGAAATCTCTGATCATCTGCTTACTGATGCCCGGTGCGAAGAGAACAAGCGAATTACAGCGCAATATTCAAGGCATTTCACAAAAGGTTCTGATCCAGCAGCTTCGGGAACTTGAGGCGGATGGACTCGTCAGAAGATATGTATACCCGCAGATGCCGCCAAAAGTCGAATATAGCCTCACGGAATATGGAGTTACAGCCAATAAGATCGTTGACGTTATGTGTACTTGGGGAAAAGAGAACATTAAAATGAGACAACGGCAAGGAGAAGATATCGTCTTGCTGGAGGATAAGTCACCGGAACCATTTTGAAGATCGGAAAGATTACTAGAACCATATACGCCCACCTCACACCCACCCCGTAAACTCCAATATCGACGCCTTCGCCGACTGTGCTTCGGACTGTGCCCCTTTACGCCATTGTTTGGGCGACTCTCCCAGGAGCCTGGAGAAGCAGCGGTTGAAGCTGGAAATAGAACGAAATCCGACCTGCTCAGAGATCGAGAGAATGGAATCATCCGTGCTTTTTAGCTGCTTGCAGGCCTCTTCGATTCGGGTGCTGCTCAGGAAATCGAGAGGTGCCGTTCCCATAATTTCATGGAATTTTCTGCGGAAATGCGTTGTGCTTAAGTGGCATGAATCCGCCAGGAAATCAATGGTGATGGGGGTCATATAGTTTTTCGTGATATACTCCAGAGCTGGCGAAATGGCGAAATAGCCCTTCATACTATGCTCAGTTTCTTGTTCAGCCAGCGGTTCATTTGTGGAATGAATTCTAAGCAATTCTATATAGAGAGACAGCAACAATCCGTAAGCGCTTTCCTGGTAGTAGGGCTTCTGCTGCTTGAGCTCCTCTACGACCGACGTGGCAAGAGAATAGACCTTGGGATATTGCTCCTTATTCAAAATACAGTTCTTTCCCTGCACTCTCCACAGGTTCGGCTCGAAGCTGCTGTAGGCACTTTTGAAGGAATGCTGAAACAGCTCCTCTGGTGAAAAAAAGAGATAAGACCACAGACTTGCGGTATCAGGCGAACTGTACGTGGTATGGGGGAGATATCTGGGGAGAAAAGTCACATCTCCGGCTTTAAAGGGGACAGCTTCTCCTTTGATCTCCATAATGCCGCTATCTGAATAGCAAATGCCAATCTCCAAATGGTTATGGAAATGGAGATGTTCGCTTTTGATATCGGAAATCCTCCAGCGGTCCCCGCTTAACAGCAGGACAGGGAAATGGATAGGCAAGCTGTAATGGCGGTACTCGATGACAGGTTTCTTTTTTCTGGGCATATTCGCTGCTCCCATTCCATTACTTGAATTTGTGTTGGTTGGAGGTGAATAATAGGTAACTTCAACTATATAGATTGAATTTAAGAATATAAACTTAGGGAAAAGTGGCGGAAGGGAATTTTGGAACTGTAGGAGCGATAGCGTCCGCCTTTAGGTTTGGATTTCTACCGCGAATCGCGGTTAAATTCAGGAAATCCAAACCTAACAGCGGCCGAAAGTCCAAACATTCTCTGGAGTCACTGCCAACCCCAAAGTAGAAAAACCACAAGTTCAATCTATATAGCTCTCTTCAACAAATGGTTGAAATTGCGCAGTTTTGCTGCGAATGTGCTTAGATGTATACCATTATACTGCTTACAATAGAGTATATAAAGCGTTTACAATAAGACGGACGGCTCTAAAGGCGCCTTTGGGGGCGTGTGCGAAGGAGAGGGGAATATAGATGCTTCAAATCAATTATGACAGGGAAGAAATATTAAGCGTTATCGACAAAGTCACCAGAAAAACACTCGCGATGGATTTAACGTGGGACTGGCCTTGCGGGGTGGCTTATTATGGGGTATCCAGTGCCTATCAGACCACAGGAAATAAAGAGTATTTGGATATGCTTGTCCAGTGGGCAGATGAATATATCGAGCTGGGCCTGCCGGACTGGACGGTAAATACCTGTGCCATGGGCCACATGCTGATCACCTTGTATGAAGAGACTGGCAACCAGAAATATTGGGATATTGTGATGAGTAAGGTGGATTATATCCGCAGTAATGCGCTGAGGTTTGGGGACAATGTGCTGCAGCATACCGTATCTGTGTCGAATGATTTTCCGGAGCAGGCCTGGGCGGATACGTTGTTTATGGCGGCATTTTTTCTGCTCCGCGTAGGAAGTAAGCTAAATGATCAGGAAATGATCCAGGATGCCCTGAATCAATATTACTGGCATATCAAATACCTGCAGGACCCTAGCAGCGGTTTCTGGTACCACGGCTACAATAACATCAAGCAGGATCACATGTCCGGATTATATTGGGGTAGAGCGAATGCTTGGGGCGCCTACACCATGTCGCAGGTCAAACCGCTTTTGAAGGACTGGTATTTGTATCCGCAGTGTATGGATGTAGAATGTTCACTCCGGGATCAGCTGGCGGCGCTCAAGCTTGTTCAGACGGCGAACGGTTTGTGGCGGACGGTGCTGGATGACGAAGAGTCCTATGAAGAAGTATCCGCCTCTTGCGGGATTGCGGCGGCTATGATCAATAACGGCAATCCGCTGCATACCAAATATGTGCAAAAGGCTCTGAAAGGTATCTTGGACAATATTAGCGAAGATGGGCGGGTACTGGGTGTATCGGGCGGAACAGCGGTGATGAAAGACCGGGAAGGGTATCGCAATATCCCCAAAGACTGGATTCAGGGCTGGGGTCAAGGCTTAGCACTCGCTTTTCTGTCCGATATGCTTAAATAGGAGGGAACCAGGTTGTCCAATCTAACCAAGGGAGCCTTTACCCTGCCGGGAGAATCCGGTTATGAGGCGCTGACCCTGAAACTCGCTGAACGGTGGGGTGCCGATGTCATCCGTGACAGTGACGGCACGCAATTGTCCGATGAGATTATAAATGCAGGATACGGTATCTACTCTACAATCTGTATCATTAGGGAACATAATGTGTGGGCGTCGCAAAATCCGGATAAGCTGCAGCAGTGTTTTTTAATTACGAATCCAAAGGTGGCTGTACAAGATTATGTATCCATCTATCTGATGGAGGATTTTTTTGCTGAACAATTCAGAGTGAATGATTCCAAAGAGGCATTTAAATATTGGCAGGTTGTAGACCGGACGACCGGGGAGGAAGTTCCGAGAGAACAGTGGAATTATGATCGGGAATCGGGAAATGTAGTCCTTACCGGAATTGCTCCTTGGCATAAATACACGGTCAGCTTCATGGCCTACCGGATCTGGGAAGAGATCTCCATGTACAATCATACGACGAATAACTGGGATAAAGAGCATTTGATGCAGATTGATCCCATCTATCCGGAAACGCAAAAGTATCTGCTGGACTGGATGGAAGACTGGTGTGTACAGCATAAGGAAACAACGGTTGTCCGGTTTACTTCGCTTTTTTATAACTTCGCCTGGATCTGGGGCAGCAGTGAGCGCAACCGCCATCTGTTCTCGGACTGGGGTTCATACGATTTCACGGTAAGTTCAAGAGCGCTTGATCTGTTCGCCAAGAGATATGGATATTCGCTGACTGCCGAGGATTTTGTGAATGGCGGCAAATATCGCGTCAGTCACATCCCGGCTGAGCAGCGCAAGCTCGACTGGATGGCCTTTATCAATGATTTTGTAATCGGATATGGCAAGCAATTAATTGACATTGTACATCGGCACGACAAACTGGCGTATGTCTTCTATGATGATAGCTGGGTTGGCGTCGAGCCTTACAATGACCGCTTTCAGGAGTTTGGCTTTGACGGGATGATTAAATGCGTGTTCTCGGGTTATGAGGCACGGCTGTGTTCAGGTGTAAAAGTGGATACGCATGAGATCCGGCTGCATCCGTATCTTTTTCCGGTTGGGCTAGGCGGACTTCCTACCTTTATGGAGGGCGGCGATCCCACGCTGGATGCCAAAAAGTACTGGATCAACATCCGGCGCGCGCTCCTCCGGGAGCCTATTGACCGGATCGGACTGGGCGGGTATTTGCATCTGGTAGAGCCTTACCCGGATTTCTGCGATTACATCGAAAAGATTGCCAACGAATTTAGACAAATTAAAGAGCTGCATCAACAAGGCAAACCTTATCAAATAAAGACGAGAGTAGCCATTCTGCACGCTTGGGGTAAATTAAGATCGTGGACATTGTCCGGCCATTTCCACGAAACGTATATGCATGATTTGATTCATATTAATGAAGCTTTATCCGGATTGCCGGTTGATGTGCAGTTCATTGATTTTGAGGATATCCGTCAGGGCGTACTGCAGGATTGTGATGTAGTGATCAATGCCGGCTCTGCCGGATCTGCCTGGAGCGGCGGGGACTACTGGAAGGACAACAAGTGTGTGGATATACTGACCAAATGGGTGTATGAGGGCGGTGCTTTTATCGGGATTAACCAGCCTTCGGCGGTCGATGGCTATGACAGCTACTTCAGAATGGCACATGTTCTCGGTCTGGATGAGGATACCGGCTCCAGGATTGCTCATGGAAAATGGACTTATGAGACTCGGGACGAGTACAGCTTGGTGCCTGAAGGGGCCAGCATAACACCCAAGAATAGCATTTATCTTACCGACGGGTCAGCTGCGGTAGTGGATGAAACAGGTGGCAGGATCACACTGTCTACTCATGCCTTCGGTAAAGGCAAGGGGATCTACCTTCCTTCGTTCGAGTTCAGCTTTGCGAATACAAGATTGCTGCTGAATTTGATCCGCTATGCGGGCAATGAGTTACATGAAACGAAGTACATTACGGATAACTTATTTATAGAGTGTGCCTACTATCCGGAAAGTAAAATGCTGGTTGTGATTAACAATAGTGATCAGCTTCAAAGCACTACGATTGATACGGAGTATGGGCAACAAACGTTGGAGTTAGCTCCGTATGACTCGATTATCTCGACTATTGGCGAATAAATAACATTCAAAAAGCTCAAGCCTGCAGCTATATGCCGATGCTTGAGCTTTTTGCTGCAACGCAGCGGTTCACCAGTGCTTATAAATAGTAGGGAGGGTACCGTTTCGGTCAACATTATTTCTGCTGTAAACTCAATGATCGGGCCCTATGAGAGTGAATTGTGATAGGATAAGGGTACATTTATTTTCCCCACGGGGCAAGAAAAGGGAGCAACATGAGAATTATTATTTCGCCTGCCAAAAAGATGAAGCCGGAAACGGATGTCTTTACTAGCCGCCAGATGCCGCAATTTATAAACGAGTCGGAAATTCTACTGGCCACATTAAAAAAGCTGAACTATGAAGAAGCAAAATCCCTATGGAAATGCAATGATGCTATCACCACGCTGAATGCCCAGCGGATTGAGAATATGGATTTAACCCGCAATTTGGTACCTGCTCTCTTCGCCTACGAAGGGATTCAGTACCAATACATGGCACCGGGGGTGCTACAAACGGAGGAGCTGGAGTATCTTCAGCAGCATTTACGGATCTTGTCGGGGTTCTACGGGATACTCCGGCCGTTTGATGGGGTTGTTCCATACAGACTGGAAATGCAGGCCAAGCTGGCCGGACCGGGCTTCAGTTCGATTTATGGATTTTGGGGCAGAAAACTGGCCGATCAGCTTCTTACGGAGAGCGGCTGCATTCTGAATTTAGCCTCTAAGGAATACAGCAAATGCATTTCCCCTTATCTGGGCAGAGATGTTCGAATGGTTACTTGTGTATTCGGGCAGCACATCGGTGGTAAGGTGATCGAAAAATCAACCCTGGTCAAGATAGCCCGAGGTGAAATGGTACGCTTCATGGCTGAGCGGCAAATCAGGTGCGTGGAGGATATCAAAGGGTTTACCGGGTTCGATTTCGAATTTGCTGATGAATTGTCAAATGAGATCACCTATGTGTTTATACAAAAAGTTACGAAAACTGGTGGTAATAAAGTCTGTACAGGAACAGGAAATTGATTGAAGGAATTAAAACAGTTAAAAAGCTCAAGCCTGCGGCTATATGCCCGGTGCTTGAGCTTTTTGCTGCAATAGACCCGTTCACCCGTACTTATTTATAAGCGCTTATAATGGATGCAAATAATGTATAATTTTAGTAAACAATAAATACATAGATATTGGGGAATTGATAGATGAATAATGACTATTTGAATAGAATTGATAACGTAATTAAATACATTAAGGAAAATAGCAATCAAAAACTCACTCTCGATATATTGGCTGGCGTTTCAAATTTTTCGAAATATCATTTTACAAGAATATTTACCTCTATAGTCGGTGTGACTCCAGTTGCGTTTGTAAATCAAGAGCGTTTACAAAAGGCTGTTTATCTTTTGTCTGAAACTAATAAGACTATTCTAGAAATTTCAAATCAATGCGGTTTCGAATCGGTGTCCACTTTCAATGCTCTCTTTAAGAAACACTATGGCAAGACCCCAAGGGACATTAGAAATAGTGTAAGGGAGAATAGCAATATTTCATTACACTTCAGCAATAAGCAAGAAGAGTTCTCTCAGCTTGAGGCTTACAATGGGATTGGGAGAAATCGCATTCTGAAGAGGGCGTGGGAAAACGTGATCACAATCAAGAACTTCCTGAATATGAAGTGGCATATGTTAGGCATGTCGGGAGTTACTTGGATACTCATGTTGCATGGGACAAGTTGGGACGTTGGGCAAGCTGGCAGGGACTTACTCCGAACGATCATTATTTTATCGGAATATCGTTGGATGATGGAAATCTCGTAGAAGAATTTGCTTGCCGATACGATGCTTGTGTCACATTACCAAGTGGATTCGAGAGATCCGGACATACAAAACATGTGGAATTCAAAACACTATCCGGTGGAATGTATGCTGTATATCCATACTACGACACAATCGATAAATTTGTTCTCGCCTATCAAAATGTATTCAGTCTTTGGTTACCGGACAGTGAGTATGATGCCGACGATAGACCATGCCTAGAATTTTGTATGAATGATCCTGCTAAGGATAAGGAAGGGAAATGTAAAGTCGATTTATATATACCGGTCAAGAAGAGAGAATATGAATAACCGTATGGAAGGAAGATGATGATTGGGATCTCCTATAGGTATCGTGGACTGGGTAGAGAAAAATGAAAATATGGATGAATTATTAAAGCAAGAAGAGACCTTAACCACACATGCAATGGATCATGGCTTTGAAGCTGAAGTTATGAAGATAAGTTCAGATAAAGAGAGCTTTGTATTGAAAGTATGGAATAAGAGCTCAAGACCTGCTGTTAGTTTTCAATTTCATTTATTGAATGCCCTTTTTGAAAGAGGATTATCAGTCTCTAAGCCATTGGGCTGGGGGGTAAATCCAAATGCAGATAAGGTGCTGTTGACTACCTTTGACGGGATGCCGGTTAATGAACTGAATGAAAAGAAAATGATTGATATTGCGAATATATTATCAAGGATACATCAAATTCATGTAGAAGAGATTGGAAATATACATCTTCCCAAGTACGATTTCATTGATTATTTTTTTCCTGGAGTAAGGGAACATGATGACTTGAATAGCGCATTAATTTCTCTTGTGCATATCAGTCAAATCAAGCTGGATCGGATCATTCATGGTGATTTCCATTTAGGAAATATTCTAGAGGAAAATGACCGATACACCGTAATTGATTGGACGAACGGACAATTAGGGGATTCCAGATATGATTTTGCGTGGTCACTTACTCTACAAAAAATATACATCTCAGAGCGATATGCACATGTGTTTCGTTCCGCTTATCTGTTAGATAATGATATTCAGCAGAATGAGTTTGAAGTTTTTGAGGCGTTGGCTTGTCTTAGGTGGATATTACTTCATAGAAACGGTGGCGTACCCAAAGGGATTAATACGATAGAGAGGGTAAAAGGGTTAATAGCCAAAAATTCATTCTTAAAAGAGCTGGAGTTTAGAGATTTATCAATTATAAAGAAGATTTGGAGCGGTGACGGAATGAACATTGAAGCAGTTTATGAGCAGTTTCCTAGCCTGAAGTCAGATAATTTCGTATTGAAGAAGATTGAAGATCATCATCTTGAGGAAGTTTTTGAAATCTATAACAATGACAAAGTATTTGAATACTGTGGCATAATACCCAAACACAATAAAGATACTGTAAAAAATATGATTGGCCATTTTGAGAGAGATTATAATAAAAGGTCAAGGGTTAAATGGGGGGTATTCGCCAGCCCTGAACCCGATCGGTTGCTTGGAATTATTGAAGCTGCCGACTTTAATCAAAAGGTAAATGCTGTGACGATTGGCTACTTTTTATCGGAAGCACATTGGGGCAAAGGTATTGCTAGCGAAGCGTTAAAAATATTAATCGATTTTTTGTTTATGGATGTCAACGTCAACAGAATTCAAGCTGAAGTGATGCCACTAAATGAGACTTCAAAGAAGGTATTATTGAAGAATGGCTTCATCAAAGAAGGAACATTAAGACAAGCGACACTATGGGCAGGTAAAGGAATCATCGATTTAGAGATATACAGTATTTTAAAAGAAGACTATGTAAAATGATAAAAAGCTTCTCCAATCGGGTTACATGCCAGTGTAGACAACCGGAAGCACCGGCCTTTCAGGCCGGTGCTTCACTCTGTTAATTTTGTTCTTTCTCCCCGCTTAACAGCTTGTCTATCACAAGAACCGCCTTAACATAAATCTGGAAGGCCTCCCATATGGTCTCCAAATACATGGCCTCGTCCGGCTGGTGACCTCCTCCTCTTCCGGCAGGAAAAGGGGAGGGCTTGTCCCGGCGCAGAGGGCCGAAGGCTGCTGCCCGTGGCAGCCATCTGGCGTGGGTAATGCCGCCCATGGCATAAGGGGGCTGGTTGGTGCCCAGCTCCCGGTTGGCCAGATCACATAGGGCCGCCGCAATGGGATCATCCGGGGCGATATAATGCGGCGGACTATCCTCCGTGCGGGTCAGCCGCATACCGTAACGGGCGGCCGCCTCTTCCAGCAACTGCTGTATACCGCTTTTCTCCTGGGTAACCCCGTAGCGGATGTCGCATAACAGGCGAAGCCTGCCGTTTTCCATATGGACGGCCGCATTGACAGTGGCTTCTCCCGATATGTCACGGAAGGCGATGCCCAAGCCATGCCCGTAAGGACTGGCGAAGCATTCCTGCACGAAAGCCAGTGCCCGCAGCGTCCGGCTGCCCCGAACCAGCCCATGGGCGGCAAGAGCGGCTGCCAGCTTCACGGCAGCATTGTCCGTGCCATCGGGAAAGGCGGCATGTCCCGCTTTTCCCGATGCCGTAATGCGGATGCCCTCCGGCAGAGCCTCAACCGTGAAGGAACCGGGCAGCACCTGTCTTGCATGATCCGGGTCCACGTCCTGCAAGATTGCCGAGGCGGCTGCGGGAACCACATTATATTCGGTCCCGCCGCTAAAGGCCAGCAGGTTGCCGTCTGCCACTTCACCTTCGAAATCGGCACGCAGCATTCCCTTTTCGGCAAAGCACAGGGGAAAATAGGCGTCAGGCACAATCCCGAACAGAGGAGGCTCATGCCGGGACAGGAAGTGACGGATATCGCGCATGCCGTTTTCCTCATTGCAGCCGAGAAACAGATACAGCCCGTGCTGGAGGGGCAGCTTGCTGTCAGCAAAAAATTTCAGCACATAAAGCGCCGCCACAGCCGCCGCTTTATTATCCATGGCCCCACGTCCAAATAGGTAGCCATCCCGTACAAAGGGCTCGTAAGCCGGGAAGCTCCAGTCCCCGCCCTCCGGCACCACGTCCAGATGGGCGAAAAATCCGATGCTTCCCCGCTCCGAAGCTGCCAAATCCCCTTTGACACCGTAGCCGTCAAAGTCCGTCACTTCCAGCTTCTCCCGCTGCATGAGCCGGATGGCTTCGTCCAGGACAGAGCTGCAGCCTTCGCCGAAGGGCTGGGAGCTTCCGGGATTGTAAGCCAGGCCTTCGCTGTTGATGCGGATGAGCCCTTTGGCATCCTTGATCATGGCTTCCTGGTTTGCCTCAAGAAACTGAGAAATGTGCCAGTCCAGTTCCTGGCTGCTCTTCATCTCCATAGAGCTTGGCTTCATCGGCCCTGCCCGGCAGCCGTAAGATGCAGCCGGTTAAGCCGGCGGTCGATTTCCTCTATAGCACCGTCCGGGAAACGGAAGTCTGCTCCGGCCAGATTTTCATGCAGGTGGCGTTCCTTGCGGATGCCCAGAATTACATTCACATGCTCATGCTTGGCCCGCAAATATGCCACTGCCAGAGAGCTGGTGGAGATGCCGAATTCCAGCGCAAATCCCTCGAGCTCCCGGGCGAAATCAACGGCCAGCAGGAAAGCTTCTCCTTGCCACCAGCGGTCATTGTGCCGGGGATCGTCCTGGGGCAGTTGGTAATCCTTGCCGATGTGCCCGCTAAGAAGACCCTGGGCCAACGGGGAATACGCATGGAAGCTGATGCCATTGTCCTTGCACAGAGGCAGCACATCCGCCTCCGCCTCTCTGGACAACATGTTGTATTTCTTCTGTACAATGGAAATTTCCCCGTGCCCGATATAGCTTTGAATATGATGGGGTTCGCAGTTTGATGCACCGATGGCCCGTATTTTCCCTTCCTTCTTCAGCTCCATCAAGGTACCGATGGTTTCCTCAATAGGCGTCAGGAACGGCTCCATGGCCGGGTTATGAGTATAGTAAATATCGATGTAATCTGTACCCAGCCGCTTCAGGCTCTCCTCTACTTCAATGCGGATGACACGGGGGCTAAGGTTGCGCTTGACCCGGCGCCCCTCCCAGGTGAAGCGGTAGCTGCCTTCCTCATCACCCCACCACAGCCCGCATTTGGTAGACAGGATCACCTTGTCGCGTCTTCCCTTGATAGCTTGTCCAACGATTTCCTCACTGTGGCCGAAGCCGTACACGGGCGCCGTATCGATGCAGTTGATGCCTGCATCCAGTGCCGCATGGATGGCCCGGATGGATTCCCCATCGTCCGTGTCCGGGAACTGGAAGCCCCCGCCCATGCCAAAAGCGCCCAGAGTCAGGACCGAAGCCTCGATTCCACTACTGCCGATTTGCATTGTTTTCATAGCGCCGCTCCTTAAGCCTGGACCTGGTCCAGCCGCAGCTGGCCGCCTACGCCCACATTTTCATCTCCGTGTTCCTTAATAATGACGATGGTCTTCACGTTCACTCCGGCCAGTACCCGCTCCGCTGTAAGCTGGATGTTGCGGACAAGGGCACGCTTGGCTTCCACAGGTTTGCCCGGGGCTGTGTACACGAAGAAGGTAATCTCCTCGTAATCCTTCGGCGTGCTGTTGCTGCGCGGAAACTCCTGCAGGGTGATGGATTTCAGCTGGGGCGGAAGCTGCAGTGATTCCGTTACGGCGGTGCCGATTTCCTCTACAAAACGTTTTTTGTGAGCCTCATTCAGGGATGTGTTTGCCAAAACGATTACAGTTGCCATTTGGATCAGTTCTCCTTTTATATATAAGATTTTAGTAGTGCCGGATTATGAGTTGTAAGGCTTTTTCACACCGCTATAGGTTTCTAGCAGCCATTCCGCATACTCCTTGGAGGACAGAATGTTCACAACCTTATCCAGCCATTCCTTGTTTTGTTCTTCCGTGTCTTTATTGATAGCGAGAACGATACCCCCGTACTGCTTGTAAACCTCTGGGGTTTCCTGAAGCAGCGCCGTATCGATGGTGACCTCGGGATCTTTCATTTGATACACGGTAATGGAGGGAGCGGTCATGGCATCCAGATCAGCAAATGCGCCTACCCGGCTCCGGGGATCAATTTCTACGAAATTGAGCTTTTTCTTATTTTCTGTAATATCCAGCAGGGTTGGCAGATCTACACCCTCACGGAGCTTGATCAGGCCGTTGGTGGCAAGCAGCTGCAGTTCCCGGGCCCGGTTGGCGGAATCGTTGGCGATGCCGATTTTGGCACCTTCCGGAAGGCTGTCTAAGCTTTTGTGTTTTTTAGATACAAAAACCACAGGAGTCGTATAGATATTAGGACCATAGGTAATCAGGTTCGTACCATTGCTTTGGTTGAAGCTGGTCAGGTACTTCTCATTCTGAAAGTAGTTGGCGTCAATTTCGCCTTCCGCTGTGGCATTGTTCAGCGCGATGTTGTCGTTAAACACCTTCACCTCAATGTCATAGCCTTCGGTCTTCAGCTTTTCGGCCACGTAATCGATATCCGGCTGCTCACGGGCGATAACTCCGATGACGATTTGTTTGGACTGGTCACCGGAGGCGCTTTTGCCGCAGCCCGCCAACACCGACAGGGCAAGGACGATGACCAGCGACAGAGCGGTGAAGGACATTTTTTTCATAAAAGCATACCTCTTTTCTTGGGATTGGTTTGGAATAAAAGCTTACTTTAGCTTTCGATAAAGAAAATTGCCGCCGAACTGGATGAACTGCACGATAATAATGAGAATGACCACAGTGCTGTACATGATGGTATCGTTGAAGTTCTGGTAGCCGTAGGTCAGCGCCACCGCTCCCAGTCCTCCAGCGCCGACTGTGCCGGCCATGGCCGTAAAGCCCAGCAGGGAAACATACCCTAAAGTCAGATGGGATACGATGGACGGAATGGATTCACTTACAATGACATGGAATGTAATTTGCCAATCAGAGGCACCAAAGGATTTGGCCGCCTCGATCAGGCTGGGATTAACTTCCTTGAAGCAGCCCTCCAGAAGTCTGGCGATAAGCGGAGAGCCCACAATGGTTATGGAAAAAATAGCCGCCGTGGTTCCGATGGTCGTGCCCACCACAAGCCGAGTCAGCGGAATGATGGTAATAATAAGAATGATAAAGGGCACGGAGCGGAGCACGTTGATAATGGCGCTTATGGTTTCGTACACCAACCGGTTGGGTCTGAGCCCGTTCACATCGGTGGTAATAAGGATAAGCGCCAGCACAAAGCCGAAGAAGGTGCAGGTGACGACTGTGCCGCCCAGCATGATAAGCGTTTCGCGCAAGCCGGGCAAAATGATGCGGTCCAAAATGGTCTGGAAATCGTACTGGTAAATTACACTCTCCTCCATTCTGTACTCGTATCCTCAAGAAAAGTCTGTGCCTTGGGGAAGTCGTCCTTGTCCACCGCAAGGGTAAAGGCTCCTGCGATGCTCTCCGCATACCGGTCAAGCCCGCCCCATACAACCTCGAAACGGATTCCCGTAGCTGTGGCGAACCGTGACAGCAGATCATTCCGACCTGGCCGCTGTACGATCTCGAACACTACCTTGTCTTCCGGCTGCCCCGTACCGGGCAACCCGAGAAGCTCGTCCAGCACCTCAGAGCGGCCCAGGAAAATATCCTGCACGGAACCCGATATCTTCAGTTCCCCCTTGCTCAAGAGAGCCATATCGGTGCAGACCTCCTTCACTACCTCCATCTGGTGGGTCACAATCACGATGGTAATGCCCAACTCCTGATTGATTTTCTTCAAAAGCGCCAGGATGGATTTTGTAATATTGGGATCCAGGGCGCTGGTGGCTTCGTCACACAGCAGAATCTTCGGATTCATGGCCAGGGCTCTGGCAATGGCTACCCGTTGCTTCTGGCCCCCTGAAAGCTGGTTGGGCCGGGAGTGGATTTTGTCCGACAGCTCCACCAGCCGCAGAAGCTCGTGAATACGCGCATCAGCCTCAGCTTTCTTGTAGTTGTAACACTTCATCGGAAACATGATATTTTCATAAACAGTCTTCCGCTCCAACAGGGAAAACTGCTGGAAGATCATGCCGATACCGCTGCGGAACTTGCGGAGTTCGGCACCACGCAGCCTGCTGATGTCCGTACCGTTCACCCGCAGGGTCCCCTGTTCGAAGGTTTCCAGCCCGTTGATGCAGCGCAGCAGGGTGGACTTCCCGGCGCCGCTTATACCTACAAGACCATAAATATCTCCGTCCCCGATGGTTACATTAATGCCCGAGAGTACAGGCTTGTCCCCGAAGGATTTGTATAACTCTTTGATTTCGATCATGGCAAAACCCCTTTCACCGTAACAACCGGATAACCAGACAACATGGAACCTTCTGCAGCTTTCCGGGGAATAATTCTTGCCGAAACCGTCCTTTTCCCGTAAAATTATATCGATCTAATTTTGCGAGAAAAAAATTTTTGTTCCGTCCGGAAATGATAATCTTAAATGCATATAAGTTTACTGGGGATAATCGTAGCAGGTGCCTGTGAGCCTGTCAATACTAAATATTATCTGTTTGAAATGTATGCTATACTATTGTAAATTTATCCGGATAAAGGAAATGAATCGTACGGAAAAAGGAGGAATGCGGTTTGGCTTCGCGGGACAAGCGGGTTACCCTTCAGGATGTGGCCGATGATGCCGGGGTTTCCCGGGCGACAGCATCGCTGGTCGTCAGAGGAAGCAAGTCTATTAAGCCCAGCACCCACAAGAAAGTAATAGAATCCATCGAAAAGCTCGGCTATGTGTATGACAGGGTGGCGGCGAGCTTCCGCTCCCAAAGCTCTTCCACGGTGGGAATCGTGATCACTGATTTTGAAAACCCCTTCTATCATCAGATGCTTACGAAGGTCGAGGATATGCTCTATGAACAGCAGTTTACTTTCCTGCTGGGCATGTCCTCCGAATCCCGGGAGAAGCAGGAACGGGTGCTGGAAACGATGCTGGAGCACCGGGTATGCGGGATTATTCTGACTCCGGTGGTCGACACCCAGCCGACTCTGTTCAACAAGCTGCGCGCCCTGCAAATACCGGCGCTTCTCATGGGGCGGGAGGTAGCGGGCTCCGGCGCGGATTATGTGGGAACGGATTACAGACTAGGCTCCCAATTGGCTGTCCGGCATCTGGTAGAGCAGGGACACCGGCGGATCGCCTATATCGGTGGTATGCTTCCCGGCAATACAGCCTACCAGGAACGGATAGACGGCTACTGCAGCGCCCTGCAGGAATACGGCCTGGAAGTGGACCCCAAGCTCATTATACCTACACCACTGAACCGTGAGGGAGGAATCCGCGCCATTCAGGAGGTGCTACAGCTGGAGAACCCGCCGACGGCCTGCTTCTGCCATAATGATATTATTGCCCTTGGCGTCACCATCGGCTTGCGGCTCCAAGGTTTTATCCCGGGCGAGCATATGGCCATTGTGGGCTTTGACAATATTCTGGAGACGGAAACGGTGGAGCCTAAGCTGACCACAGTATCGGTCTTTCATGACCAATGGGGCGTTGAGGCGGCCCGGCAAATGCTGGACAGGATCGGAGGTTTGCAGAGCGATCCGGTCAAGATCATTATCCCGCCCAAGCTTATTGTCCGGAAATCCTCCGTTTGCTTCAAGGGCCTGCCGAACTTGAAGGCCTGAGCCCAATTCCAGGCGGGTTTGACACACTCGGAAGATACCATTTCCATTTTGCAGTATAATAGGATGGAAAATGGAGGGGAATGGCGATGAACGATGCGATATTGATTATAGAAGATGAAGCAGGAATTGCCTGCATGCTGGAACTGCTGCTGTCCAGGGAAGGGTATTCTTCCGTCCTTACCGCTTCTACCGGGGCGGAGGCGATGAGCCTGATGGACAGCCGGGAACCGGATATAATTTTACTGGATGTGATGCTCCCGGACTGTAACGGCTTCGAGCTGTGTCTGGAGCTGCGCAAAAAAACAAACGCCCCGATCTTATTCCTGACTTCGCGGGCTGCCGATTATGACAAGCTGACCGGATTTGCGATGGGCGGGGACGATTATATTACCAAGCCGTTCAACTCCCTGGAGGTGGTGGCCCGGATCAAAGCCCAGCTTGCCAGAAGAAGACTGTATCAGCAGGAGGCTCCATCTGCCTGTTACACTTTTGCTGATTTTGAAATCAGCAAGGATACCGGCGGGCTGACGGTACGCGGCCAGCAGCTTCACTGTACGGCTAAGGAGTTTGCGCTGCTGCTGTTTTTTGCCGAGCATCCGAGCCGCCTATTCACAACGGCCCAGCTCTATGAACAGGTCTGGGGTGAAATGCAGCTGGGCGATGAGAAAACGGTTGTTATTTATATTTCCAAAATCAGAAACAAAATAGAGCAGGACCCGAAGCAGCCTCGTTACATTGTCAATTTCCGTGGGTTAGGCTACAAATTTATTCCGAACCCCGTACCGACTGGTCAAATATGAAAGGGATCGTTCGTGTTGGCTTGCGGCTGCTGCTTTTTTTGCTTGCCCTGGGTATAGGTGTTATCGCCGCCTGGCTTGTTCTGTTTATCCTTTTTATTTTTATGCGGCAAATGGTTCCATGGCTGAAGGGAATTGAGTACATACAGTTTCAAATCTGGAGTTTCCTGATCGTGTGCTTGGCTGCGCTTGTCTTCTATCTGTGGAGCCTGACGAAATCGATTTTTTATATGCTGACCTGGCTGAAGCTGCTGGCAAAAGGTCACTATGCCGAGCCTCCGCGGAGCAATTGGCTCGGCCGCCCCATTCCCGGAAATCAGCTCACGCTGCCCTATGCTCTCTTTAAAGAAATAATCGGACAGTTGTCCACGTTGACCCTTGCACTGCAGCGAACGGAGAAAGAAAGACATGAATTGGATGAGAAGCGCAAAAGCTGGATTGCGGGCGTGCGGCATGATCTGAAAACCCCGTTGGCCTATATTCGCGGTTACAGCTCCATGATTGCAGCCGCTGATCAATATGCGTGGTCTACTGCGGAAATAATCCAGTTCGGCTCCTTAATGGAACAAAAGACGATCCAGGTAGAGCAGCTTATTGAAGATATGAATGCTTTCTATCAACTGGACGGCAGCGAGGTTCCGCTCTCGCGGGAATCTACGGAGATGGCAGGATTTATCAGGCAGATCGTTACCGATGTCGCTGATCATCCGCTGGCTGCACAGCATACCTTTGCCTTCAATACGGACGGGGAGAAATGCCTTGATATCGATCAACGCATGATTCGGCGGGCGCTGCACAATTTGCTGTGGAATGCCGTGGTTCACAATCCCGCGGGGTGCCATATTGAAACCGGGCTACGCTGGGATCAGTATGGACTGACGGTTGAGATTCGCGACAATGGGACGGGAATCGATGCGGCGGCGCTAGAGCGGCTAAACGCAACGGAGGACAATATGCTGTCGGCGCGGGCCAGACTTACGGGCTCCGGCCTGGGCATGGCGCTGGCAAAGGGGTTTGTAACAAGGCATGGCGGCAAAATGGCTGTACATAGCAAACCGCAGCAAGGAACGCAAATCACACTTTTTTTTCTTTATTGAATGCAGGCCGGACATCCACTTTTTTGTGGTGTTGGCCTGTTTTTTTACGTAATTTTTACTTTTCTTTACCCTGCTGCTACTTCCAGCGCCTATTATTGTCCCTATATCAAAGATATGAGGTGACAGGAGATGCCACAACTTATAGTGGAGACAAAAGGGCTGACCCGCCGCTTCGGCGAGCAGGTGTCGGTGAATGAGGTAAACCTGGAGGTTCCCGAGGGGAAAATATACGGTTTTCTAGGGCCGAACGGTGCAGGGAAAACTACAACGATCAAAATGCTGCTGGGTTTGCTCCGGGCAGATAGCGGGACGATCCGTATTTTTGGACAAGAGATGCCGGGCAACAGTCAGGAGATTTTACGCAAGGTAGGCTCATTAGTAGAGAACCCATCCTATTACGGGCATTTGACCGGGTACAAAAATTTGAAAATACTAAGCACACTGCTGAAGCTGCCTGACCGGCGCATCGGTGAGGTGCTGGAAATTGTGCGGCTGACGTCAAGTGCAAACCGTAAAGTGAGCAGATATTCCCTCGGTATGAAGCAGCGGCTCGGCATAGCAGCAGCCTTGCTGCGGGATCCGCAGCTGCTGATTCTGGATGAGCCGACCAACGGCCTGGATCCGGCCGGTATTCAAGAAATACGGCATCTGATGCTGTCACTGGCCCATGATCAGGGAATGACGATCATGCTGTCCAGTCATCTGCTGAGCGAGGTGGATACGATTGCAGATGAGATCGGGATTATCAGCAGCGGCAAACTCGTCTATCAGGGAGCATTGGAAATGCTGGAGCGGCGCAGGGGCAAAGTCATGGGATTTGCAGTGGAGCGCCCGGAAGAAGCGATTCGCACGCTAATGCTGCAAGGATTTGCCGTGGAGCGGGAAGGCAATATGCTGTCGGTTTCGGCAGAGAATGTCAGTATGTCACAGGCAGAATTGTTCAAACTGCTGGGCCCTTACGGGATTATGAATGTACGGGAAAGCAGCAAATCGCTGGAAGAGCTGTTCATGGAGTTGACCGGAAAAGGAGTAAGCTTATGATGTGGCGGGCCCTGCGGGCCGAGGGGATGAGGCTCAAACCTGCGGCCCGCTGGCTGCCGGTTATCAGCGCCGGGCTGTTCATCGCATTTATGTCGCTGGAATGGTATCTCTATTTCAAAGGCCCGGCAGGGGTATACAGCGTGTTTAATGTGATGTATATGTTTCTAGGTTTCGTATTGCTGCTAAATACCGCGTTACTCACGGGTATGATTGCCGGTTTGGAACACGAATCCAATAGTTGGAAGCAGCTGCTGACCCTGCCCGTTTCCCGCTCTGTTCTTTATTGGGCCAAGGCGCTGTGGGTTCTTTTTCTGCTGTTGTGTACGGCCTTGCTGATTATTGCCGGCCTGATCCTGCTCTGGATTTGCTACACTTCAGAACCAATGCCGTTCCAGCTTCTAATCAAGCAAATTATGTACAGCTTTCTCGCATCAACTGCGGTGCTGGGGCTGCAGATGTGGCTGTCTGTCCAATTCTCGAACCCGGCCATTCCGATGTCCATCGGCTTCCTGGGCGCTGTTTCTGGCCTATTCATAGCGCGGGACAGCGGAGCAGCATTATGGACCTGGCTGTGGCCATGGGCCTATCCGACGATGTCCAGTCCGTTCATGGCATATCCCGAGAGGTGGATTGGCATCAGTGCAGGCCTGGGAACGGTGCTGCTAGCCGCCGGGGCCTTGCATTTTAAAAACAAACAATTTTAATTAACAGGGGTGTGATTATGGAAAATTTGATGAAAGCCGAACGAATGAAGCTGCAGTATCCCGTCATCTTCATCCTGTTCCTCCTCGGTGCGCTGGGAACTGTGATGCTCGGAATGAATAGTTTAAATTCGGAAAATTTTGTCGGTTTTTTTGAGCGCGGATGGAAAACCTTTTATCTGCATATGGTCAGCTTTCACGGTTTGTTTTTTTATCCGCTTTATGCCGGGGTACTAGCTTCTTTTATCTGCCGTTATGAGCATACAAACGGGGGCTGGAAGCAACTGTTTTGTCTGCCCATTCCCCGTTCCCGTGTCTATTATGCCAAATTGGGAACGCTGATGCTGCTGATGGGGTTGATTCAACTGCTTTTTGCCGGATCCTATCTGCTCGCGGGAGAACTGCTTCAATTGGGGAACGATTTGGATTTTACCGAATTGATCATCGGTACGGTTGGGGGATGGCTGGCTATACTGCCGTTTGCTGCGCTGCAGTTATGGGTGTCCATGCGCTTGAAGTCGTTTGTTTCCTCCTTGATTTTATCGGCTTCGATCGTGATAGCCAACATTGTGCTTACCGGGCTTCATGCTTCGATCGGCGCCTGGTTTCCTTCTACAACGGCCTATTACGCAATGTATCCCAGGGGGACGGCTTTGTCGCCCCGGCTGGATGTGATCCCGTTCATTCTCATTGTGGCCGTAACCTCTGCTGTTTACATCTGGGCGGGGCGCCGTTCGCTTATGCGCAGGGCCTAGCTTTTTGGACAAGACAAACTCCTGAGTTCCATTAGGAACAAAGGAGTTTGTCTGCGAATAAGGCCTCGTATTAACTGTGTTTGTAAAGCTTATAAAACTTTATCAAAGTGGCGTAAGGAAAATAATTCAATTGCATTTCGCAAAAAAATTGCAATTAACGAATATTGCAACACTCTATCAAGACCAATACTAAATTGAATATCGAAGATTGTTGTTATAATAATTCCAATGCAAATTGCAAAGCCAAGTGCACTATAGTAGTGCATTGCCACGTGGTTCGCCTTATTCTGAACCAATTGCCAACGTTCATCATTTCTATATTCTTTCACTTTTACAGCTTGGAAGCATGGAAGGGCAATAGTGCATATACCTAATACGACCAACACCACTAACATTACGAATTGATAAATCATTATTTTTCATCCTCCTCAAGTACAAATACTTCATTGATAGATACATTAAATGCTTTGGCAATTTTGAAAGCCAACTCCAACGAAGGTGTATATTTATATTTTTCAATGGATATAACTGCTTGTCGTGAAATCCCGACATGTTCTGCCAAATCAGCCTGTGTCCAGTCTCGTTCAGCTCTCAAAACTTTAATACGATTATTAACCAATGTAATGAACTCCTTCCTATATGTAATCAACCAATTACATTATCATTGTAACGACCTAGTTACATATTGTCAATAAAAGGATACATTATAGATGAAATAATCTAATGAATTTTTGCCGATGCAATAGAAAGCATGGTATGAGATTTTTTTAAAGGGTATGGATAGATATATATAGAATAAAGTTTGGATGGAACAACAACAGGTGAAGGAGGGGACTTATGATTTTTAATAAAGGTCCAATGGATAAAAAAAGTTTGCTTAAAGAATTAGACTCACTAGGCTATTCAGACAGAATCCATAAAATTGCCACTCTAGGCCGTGAAAATCATGGATCGACCCAATATTCAAAATTGCTCGCTTCATTACTGAAAGGCGGTGTCTATGAGGCACAGCTAGCCTTAATGGGGGCTATTGCCACACAGGATGCAAAGATTATTGTGTCAGCGTTAAAGCATCCTATGGCTACTATTAGAAATCAGGCAGCCGGTCTTTTAGCCAAAGTGGCTTCAGATATTGATATTGAACGTGAACTCCCGGAGCTATCCCATGATTGCCGCCGCAAAGTACTGCGCAGTATTTCATTTATTCATCGTCAAGAATTGGCGGAGCGTTTACTGCCTGTTGTGTATGCCCGGTGGGGGGCGGAGGAGGCCTCTATTCTGCTGCCTGCATGTTCTAAGGAAACGGTCAGTAAATGGCTTGTAGAGATTGGATATATCGTTGCGAACTGGAAAAAATTAGCCGGCCGTCATCTTGATGCCGTTGCGGAGTATTTTAAAACAACGTTAGAAGGCACCCCCCTTAGGGAAAAGGGATATGTGTGGTGGAGATTTTCATCAGCTATCGAAGCTTTATGCAATGTAAAGCCGGATCTAATTCTCGAATGTGCCATGAATCATGGACCCATGGGTGTCATCCATCCTGTGCTTAAAAAACATCTGGGTACTTTAGTCCGAATCCATCCTGAAGCAGTGTATATGCTGCTAACCCGGAAGGAGTCACGAAGTGATCTGATCTCTCATGGTGTGCCGGATGGCGTCTTAAGAAGGAAAAAATATTTTTCCATAGCTCAATGGATTGAATTAGCCAAGCTCCTTGCAGATACCCCCATACATATAGCGAAATTGCTTGAGTGTATGGCTCCTTCAAAGCGTAAAGTGATTTTTGAGTCGGTCTATGAAGAGGACAAGCGTAAAGAGCGCATTTTTCCAGAGACATTACTGTATCAGTTACCGCATATATTGCGCGACAAGGAAGCAACCCGAATGCTTGGTCTGCGTGAAATATATGATAGCCGGGACAAAATGATTAGGATTACGGCTTGCCGTTCTATTCATCATTCAAGAGAGCTGCTTGAAAAAGCGGCATATGCCTCTAATGCAGACGAACGCGCAATGGCACTTGTGCAGCTGGTTAAAAGCACTGCGCTCTCAAGGCAAGGTATGGATGAGACTTTGGTGTATTTAGGCCGCATCAAAAATGATCAGGATCCTGTACGCTCTGCAGTGATTAGAGAGCTTGCAAACAGCCCGGCATCTATGTTTACGGATGAGAATGTAAAGGAACTTACTTTACTCGTTGATAGTGTTATTGAGGCTAGAGATACTTCCTATGCTACAAGGTATGCTACTCAGGAATTAGCATTTGTGATTATGCGGTTTAATGCAGTAAATCCCGGAGGTGAGATCTTTAAGTTCGCTTTAAGCACGATTGTAAAATTAGCCAAGCAGAGCGGACAGCTTTCACTTCCATCCTTCCAGGAAAATATCCCCCGGGGTATAGAAGAGCATTTATTTGAAGTGATTTATCCGCTGGCTGCGGCGGCAAATCGAAGAGAAGACTACAATTTGGTGATCAGCCTGGCGAACTCGTTTGGCAAAAGAGGCTTTGGTATCTCCAAACTTCAAAATTTACTAAGCGATGCGGTACAGGAGAAAACAGCTTCTATCGCAGTGCGGGCGGCAAGGCATTGGCTTGCATCTCCTAAAACACGGGATGAGAGAGTCAGAGAATTATTAACCCTGGATAAGTCGTTTATTACCGTAAACGAAGTGTTCCTGCATCTGCATCTAAAACGTCAAGAATGGCTAGATCCATTTATTTCGGGTGAGGTTATTAAGGGCAGGTTCTTAACGGGGAAAACCATTTATGTTGTGCCGGCTACGGATGGGTTCCATAGGTGGTTGCCGCGTCAGCAACAATCTTTTAGAGCCTCAATAGAAAGCATTGCGTCAGATGCCAAACGCAGTTTTTATGAACGTTCAACAGCTATAAAGCTAATGGCAAGAATGCCTGATGTCAGTCCGGATAAGCTGGTAAAGTATTTAAAAGATAAGGAAGTAGCTGTAGTAGAAGCTGCACTTTATGCACTTTCATTGTTGGAAGAACCCGAAAAGGCACTTCCCGCTCTACTGGAGAATTTGGATGGCGACAGAGCCCGTGTAGCCATGTACTCGATACCCAGATGCATTCGTAGAGTGAATCCGGCTGTATTGACTTCAATACTTAAAGAACTGTTAAACCGGGACAAACTTAAAATCACTGTCAGAAAAGAGGCCATCCGGTTACTGGGTGCTTATAGAAGCAGTGACAGCATTCCGCTATTGATGAACGAGTTTGAAAAGCCTAATGCACATAAGGACGTAATCATTGCCATAGGGCATGCAGCGAGACAGCTTTTAGATGATGAACGCGGCTGGAAGATTCTAAGCAACATGGCCACTTCATCACAAAGTGATATTGCGAAAAGTGTACTTTGGCAACAGCCCCAAGAACTTCCGGTAAACTATAGATCCCGGTATTTAGAATTAATCATTAGAATTGCCGGTCATACAGATCCGGATGTTGGAAGATTTGCTTTGAACAGTATGATACGTTGGACAAATGGACATGAAGAAATCATTGCGGCTGCCGCTGCAAAGGTTATTCTGGATTTAGAAGATAACGCCAGATGGAATATTGTAATGAACACGCTGACAGAAACATGCCGTGATGGCAAGGTCAATGAGAGGGTAATTGGTGTGTTTAAGGATTTGGCCAGTGTTGAAATTATTGAGGAATGGAATGCTAATGCCAAAAGAGATTTGCCTCATCGGCAACGTCTGTTGAAATTTGCTGACCAACTGACCTCTTTGCCAAAGAACACTCGCGTAAACCTCGTGCCTCTGTATATGGGTATTATTGACTGTCTGGCAGCGGATGAGACCTTAAAGCAGGTTGTAATGAAATTGTATGTAGCCTCAATAGATTGGAATAATGTTCAGGAATCCGTTGCTTACCTAACTAAAATAGTTCATTGCATTTCAAATCAGCCACATCATTTAGGCGATGCCTATAAGCAGGTTGCACAAAATTTAAAAGACAGCAAAGGCTACTGGAATCCAGAAACCCTATTAGAAATTGTAGATGTCATAGGGTCGGAAGATTGTTATGAATCTCAGTTTATTGGACTTTCATTGCTTGAGGTTGCAGGAAGTGTTTTATTGTGGAGTCCGGATTGTGCCCGGCTTTTAAGATTATATAGAAATCACACGAACCTTGCGATTCGCTCCCTTGCGTTAGACATTTGGACAGCAATCGATTAATCATGGAAAAAGAAAGCGTAAGAAGAGGGGCGTCGTTTCACATGGAAAGTGTGAGTGTGGATTGAAATCCCCTCTTGCCATGTTATAATAAAAGCAGAACAAGCGTACAATGCAAAGAGAGCCGTGCTACCAACACGACTCCCCATGCAATAGCCGCTTCTAAGGGCGGTAGGCCTCAACAAACAGGATACGACAGATAGACCGCATGCCTTTGCGAGGGGGCGGTCTATTTGCGTTTATTGGACAGCAGCGCTACGATAAGCGAACCAAAGGTTAGCATAATCATCATTGCTTCAAACACTGTCACAAGGCATCCCTCCCTTCTTAGAGAGGTAGCCGACCGACCCTTTAAGCCTATTCTATTGCTTCTGCGATTATATCATGATGCTTTATAATTAGAAAGATTGCGTTAGGCAATACTTGGGCAATTATAGTATAGTTTTCCGTAAATGGATAAGGCCATGAATTTCTACGTCAGTAGAGCTCATGGCCTCTTTGAATATCGTAGTTATTCGCTGGATTGCGTATTGTGCGCGGCTTTATTTTTTCTTTAGATTTATACCGCTTTTTTCTCCATGTTGCCGCTGTATCATGGTCCTATAAGGTGTTAATAGAGACAGGAGTGGGAGCATGAGAACAGGGTTATGGATGAAAATAGGGCTGGTGGTGGCGATTTTGGCGCAACCAGTGGCGATGCAGCCGCAGTCTACGCAGGCACAAGCGGTGAAGGTGCAGCCGAAGGAGGCGCAGTCGCTATCGTCTGCAGCGGCCACTGCGCCGGAGCAGCATGAGGAAGCAACCGCTTCCGCGGAACGGGAGCGCTTTGAGCAGCAGACCGATGAATTTATGAAGACAGCGATGGACAAGTACCATGTGCCGGGCGTAACTTTGGCGGTGGTCAAGGATGGCGCTGTCTTGCTGGAGAAGGGCTACGGCTATGCGGATGTGGAGGCCAAGGTGCCGGTAGATCCGCTCAAGACCCGCTTCAGCATCGCTTCGGTCTCTAAGGTTTTTACGGCTACAGCAGCCATGCAGCTGGCGGAGCAGGGGAAGCTGGACTTAACTGCGGATGTGAACCAGTATTTGCCGGATTCGCTGCAAGTAGACAACTCGTACAAAACTCCGCTAACCATGAAACATTTGCTGACCAATACCGGGGGATTCGCCAATGCCGAACAGCGCGAAGGGGCTTGGTCGAACACGGTGCCGGAGCAGCGGGTTCCGCTGGAGCAGACTCTGCAAAAGCTGTTACCGCCGCTGGTGAGGGCACCGGGAGATGCGGTGCAGTATAGCAATGAAGGCTTCACCCTCGCCGGATATATTGTGGAAAGAGCAAGCGGCCTGTCCTACGATGACTATATCCGCCAGCATATTTTTGCTCCTCTACATATGGACAACAGCTTGACCTATCTTACCCCGGAGCGTTTGAAGCAGCAATTGGCCCAGGGATATTCTTACGATAAGGGGTTTGTCAAAATGAAGCAGGGGGAGGTTTTGACCTACCCCGCTGGCTCTATCTGGTCAACCGCTGACGATATGGGTAAGTTTGTATTGGCCCATCTACAGGGTGGGGGCCAAGGGGAGAACGCGATTTTACAACAAGACACCGCCAAGCAGATGCACTCGCTGCAATATTCCGCGCATCCCCTGCTGCCCGGTTATGCCTACGGCTTTTTTCAAAACTACAAAAATCCTGCCATTCTGGTTCACCCCGGAGATACGGAGGCTTTTTCCAGTCTGATATCGATCATGCCGTCCAAGGGACTCGGTTTTTTTATCGGCTGCAACTCCCAATACGAAGGAGACGACGGGACCTTCCGGGATGCCTTTGAGGAACAGTTCTACTCCTTTTTCGGAGTAAGTCTGGATCAGCCGCTGGCCGAATCGACCGGGGAGGCACCGGAACCCGCTGCAAGCATTAAAGCCTACGCCGGCACATACGCCATGGTGATTAGCGAGGGATTGGGCCCGGGGGTTTCCAAGCTGCGTTACCAGATGGTTACACCAAGAGTGACCGTCAGTGAGCAAGGGGAGGTTACCCTGAAATCGGCGGGTGAGGAGCTGAACGGGCAATACACACAGATTGGCAAGCAGATTTTTTACAATAAAAAGGTCAATAAATATCTTGTATTTAAAGAAGGGGAAAGCGGGAGCAAATATGCCGTGCTGGATACCACAGTGCCCTTCCAGGCGTTTGTTAAGCTGAATTCCTGGGAAGCAGGGGCGGGAGGACTGGCTTGGAAAGTAGCACTGGCTGGCGCATTGCTGGGTCTTATAGCGGGAGTGATTGCCATTTGCAGACGCAAAAAATCGGGACCCCAGCGGATGCGCCTGCGGCACAGGCTTCCTGCCTATCTTATTGCTCCGCTTATTCTTGGTACGGCGGTAGTTACTATGCTGGGCGTTTTCTCCGAAAGCCGTGCGGTACAGGGCCACTGGCTGCTTGCCGCCAACCTCCTTGCAGCGGGAATCGCAGCAGGCATAGCTTGCTCGGCTGGATTTGCGGTAAAATATGGGCGAAGCAAAAAACTGCATCTCCTTGACGCAGCGGTCATACTGGGAATGGGACTGGCCGGAGCGAGCGGAATCTTTTACATGTATCTGATGAAGCTGCTGCTTTTCGCTTAGAGGAGACAGGGAACGAAAGGCGGCTGGCCAAGATGTGCGCCCGGATTTTAATTGTGGATGATGACCGGACAATTGTGGACTTTTTATCAATATTTTTGAAGCGGGAAGGGTACAGCATTTCGTCCTGTTATGATGGGGAGACGGCGCTGGAACACATTCGGAATGAGGTCTTTCAGCTCATTTTACTGGATATTATGATGCCAGTCATGAATGGTTTTGACCTGATTGGCCGGATTAGGGAAATCTCCGAGGTTCCGGTAATTTTCCTGACCGCCAAGGATCAGCAGGAGGATAAAATCAGGGGATTCATTGCCGGCTGCGATGATTATGTGACGAAACCTTTTGATCTGACGGAGCTTTCCTTGCGAATCTCGGCGATTTTAAAGCGCAGGCCGGCGGCTGCGGAAAAGACGGCTGTAGCCCCGGGGGGGCTGCAGATTAAGGATATCACTCTGTTGCCGGAGGAGCATGCGGTGTCCAAAAATGGTGTGGAGATCAACATGACGCCAAAAGAATATGGGATATTGCTGCTGCTGGCCAGGAACAAAGGCCGGGTGTTTACCTCACGCGATATTTATGAGCTGGTCTGGGAGGATACCTATCTGGAGAGCGACAACACCGTGCTTACCCATATCCGCAATCTGCGGGACAAGCTGGGGGATACCGTCAAAAATTCCAAGTACATCAGAACGGTCTGGGGTGTTGGTTATAAAGTGGACAAAGAAGCTTAAAACAGGGCTAGTCGGAGAACTGGTCCTGATTTTTATTCTGTCACTGGCAGCCACGCTGGTCGCAGTTTCGTTGACAGCCCATTTTCTGAAAGGTTCGACATTATTTTATCCGGCGCAGACCGATGCGGAGCGGATGATGAGCTACAGGGAGAAGGTTGGCAATCCGCTGGCGGCTTGGCTGAAGGCCCGGGCAGGCGAGGCGGCTATTCCCCATCGGCTGGAGCAGGAGCTGCGGGACAAGTTTCCTTTGGACTACGACAAAAGCTTTAGGGCAGCAGAGGAAGTAGTCGTGTCTGTGGTGAACGGGCAGGGGAAGCTGCTTCAGGCCAATTCGCATGTTGTCATTGTCCGCTCCGGAGAGACATTGCCGGGGGGAAAGGCGTTGCTGTCTACCGCAGATTATTCCCCTGCACCGGAGGCTGGAGGTTTCGTGATCGGCAATCCCGAGGAGGAGCAGGTCTACAATATCGTTTTCTTTTCACCAGAGGAAGGCATCAACATCAGCTATAACAACGGCTCCGGCACAAAATTGCAGGAAACGCGGAAGCTCGGAAACGGGCTCTATCTGGTGGCTGCAAGCACGATTACTTATACCGAGAGTCCTGTATCTTTGCTGGGTGTTGTTGTGTTTTTGCTGCTTTTTTATCTTGGCATCCGGGGGCGAATCCGGTATATGCGCACTCTCGAACGGGGCACGCATACGCTGTACGCGACTGATTTTCAGGCTCGAATCCCGTTGAAATACAACAACGAGCTTACCACCATGGCTACAGCACTGAATGATATGGCCGAGCAAATCGTCGCAAGCCGGAGCAAGGAGAAGGATTTTCTGCTGAATATTTCTCATGACCTGCGCACGCCGTTAACTTCCATCATGGGTTTTCTCAGTTTGCTCAAAGAGAAATCATATGGCAGTGAGCTGGAAAGGGAGCGGTACGTCGAGGTTCTGGAGGAGCGGACCGGGTACTTAAAGAAGCTGATTGATGAGTTTTTTGAAATTTCGAAGCTGAAATGGAAACCGCCGGTGATAAATAAGAGCAGGGTGAATATGCAGGAGCTGCTGCGCCAGGTTGTGGAGGGATACCATCCCCAAAGCAGGGATACGCATATCGGGACGGTTCTGCTGCTGCCGGATCAGTCGGTTTATGTGGAGGTTGATGCTGACCTATTCGTCCGGGTGCTCGAAAATCTGTTGTCTAACGCCTTCAAATACAGCCGCGCAGATACGGAGCTTGTCATCCGCCTCCGGGAACCGGTGGCAGAGAGCCGCCGTCCATTCCCGGTACGGCTGGAATTGTGGAGCACGCCGGCCCAAGCGATGGACAGCGGGGAGCTGCAGCGGTTGTTTGAACGGTTCTACAAGCGGGATTCGTCGCGGGCTGGCGAAGGCGCGGGGCTGGGGCTGTCCATTGCTGCTGAGATCATCAGGCTGCACGGGGGCAAGCTGGACGCGCAGATCGAGGGCGAACGCCTAGGGATGATTATTGAACTAAGCGTTCGCCGTGATTTGACACGCGAAAAAACCTCATGAGCTCATGAGGTTTTTTTGCTTGTCTATCTGAAAGGGATAATACATACGAAGCCAATCATTTAGCTGAAATGCCTTGCAGGAATACTGTAATAGCGGTGTGGTGGAGCTTGATCAGCCTGTCCAGTTCACAATCATAGCGGGCAGCGCTGAGACCACCCAGCAATGCATACAGGATGACCGATAAATCCTCGAGCTCATAGTCTGGCCGAATATGTCCTTCACGGATTCCCTCTTGCAGTATTTGCAGAAACACTTCACGCTGTTTTTGGATTGCAGCAACAATTTCGGCAATAACCTCAGGATCGGCAGTCTCGGAGCCGCTAAATTCATCTGCTGCCTGGGATAGCGGGTTTTTCAGATCCAAGGCAACATGTTCGGCGAGACCATATAAGGTATCGGTAAAGCTGGTATACCGTGTCTTTTTGGCAACCCATTGCTCCAGCCATTGATCGACTTGCTCATTGATTAAATAGAGGAACAGTCCTTCTTTATTTTTAAAATGATGATACAGGTTTCCTTTGCTGCTGTCAGAAGCACTGACTATATCCTCAATGGAGGTGCCTAAATAGCCCTTTTGGGAAAAAAGCGTCTTTGCAGTTTCTGCAATGCGTTTTTTTGTGGGTGTATCCGCGCGGCGTGTCTTCTTTTTCACAGCACTCAAACCTCTTTCCTTGTACAAAACAAGCGTCCGTATTTTCTAAAAAAGCATATCATATGACTATTGGATTGACAATTGGCAGGCAGGTGCACAAGCTGTTTACTACATCTGAGCTATTACTGAGCAGGTTGCAGGCTGTTAAAATCTATGCTAGCATAAAAAACAAACCGAACGTTCTGTTTATTAAATCATAAAAACGGACTGATCACTCTGTTTTTACAAAGGAATGAAATGAGATGCACGTGAAATGGAGTAAAACGCTATCTGTCGCTATATCCTTGATTTTGGGAATGACGATGTGGACAGGGATAACTGAGGCAAGTCTATCAAGGGAGGAAGTAACCAGCATGGAGCAGACGATTAACTTTGACCAGGTTGGAAATATGACAGATGATTTTATGAAATCAATTATTGGTAAGGAGAATGGTATACCTGGAGGCGCTGTTGTCATGGTGCAGGAGGGTAGAACCATACTTCAAAAGGGATACGGGTATGCTGATCTGGCCAATAAAAAGCCCGTCGATCCGGAAAATACCTTGTTCAGGATCGGATCTGTCACCAAAACCTTTACTGCTGCTGCTATTATGCAACTGGTGGATTCAGGCAAGCTTGACCTTCATGCAGACATCACGGGAATTCTGGGGGAGGTGAAGCTTGATAACCCATATAATAAGCCAGTGACTGTCCATCATCTGTTGACTCATACATCCGGTTTTGAGTCCGTTGTCGAGTCTGAAGAGGATTTCCGTTCAGATCTGTCAGCCCATTTATCCTTGAAGGATTATCTGATGTCCAAACCAGTCCAGGTGGTTCGTGAGCCTGGGTCAGCCTATATGTATGATAATCACGCCTATAATCTGCTGGGTTATATTATTGAACGGGTATCAGGTCTGTCCTATGACGATTACATGGAAAAACACTTATTGGCTGATTTAGGCATGACTAATTCCTTCGCTGTGCTGCGGGAGGCACAACTGCCCAATTTGGCAGTGGGCTATGAGGCCAATCAAACGGTTGTTGCTCCTTATTTGATGGGGCCTTCTGCCTCACCGTCCGGGGGGATGCTTATGACACCGGAAAATATGGCGCATTTTCTTAAGGCACAACTGGCAAATGGCCAATATGACGGCAAGACGATTTGGAGCGAGGCATCGCTGGAGCCGATGCTTCATTATCAGGTGGCCATACATCCCGCTATGCCGGATACAAGCTATGGATACGAGAATTGGCTGAGACCCAAAGAAACACAGGGCCAGCACCTGATTATGAAGGGTGGAGATGTGCCTGGCTATAGCTCGTTTATCATATTATCACCTGATCAGCAAATGGGCGTGGCAGTTTTTTTAAATCAGATGGAGGGGTCGGCCTTTGTAGCCAGAGAATGGGCTAACCTGTTCATGGAGCATGTTTTTGGCAAGGAGGAGCAACAAAACTTCAAACCTGATTCAAGGCAGAATCTCAAATACTTAGAGGGGAATTACACTGATTTGCGGGTCTACATTGTGTCGTGGCAGGTAGAGGCAACGGGCGATGGTGAGATTACGGTTACGGATACGTCACAGAGACAAGGGGGAGGCATAATATTGAAGCAGATTGACAGGTTAATGTTCGAGGATGCTAACGGTGAAATACTTGTATTCAAGGAAACGGCTGACGGATCGGTTAGCCATTTGAAATACACCAATCCGGTAGCTTACGCTGAGAAAAGACCCGGTCGGTTTGCAGATTTGCAGGAAACCAGCGTATATAAAAAGGATATCGAGCGTTTGGCAGCTCTCGGGCTGGTGAAGGGCCATGCAAATGACAAGTATGCTCCGCTCCGGCCGGTGACTAAGGCCGAATGGACGGTTATGCTGACAAGGATGCTAGGGCTTGATAAAGTTCCGGCAGAGCCTGTGGTTTATAAGGATGTCGTCGGTAACTGGTCGGAGCCAGAGGTTTCACTTGCGCTGGCAATGGGGTTGGTAGAGCCGGATTCAGCCGCTAGCTTCGGGGTCAACCGTGTGCTAAATCGCATTGAGGCAGCGGAATATCTGGTGAAGGCTGTCCGGCAGGCGGGGCCCCATTTGTTATCAGAAGCTATCGAACAGGCTGCTGGCAAGGTCCGCTTAAAGCAGGAGCCTGCCGGCATTCAAACGAAAGAGGCTGTCAAGCTGCTGGTGGCTGCAGGGCTGCCAGGCCCCGATATCACTCGCGGCGCAGACGGTACAATTGATTTTCGTGGTACGGATCACTTTATTCGGCAGGAAATGGCGTTATGGATCATACATTTTCAAAAGCTCTATTTTTAGCATATAAAAATATCCCTTTGATGTACATGAACGCCGGAAGACGCTCGGGGAATTGCTCCCCGCAGCGTCTTTTTTTTGGATACACAGGCACAATAGGGCTCGTGATAGGCGGGGGATTTCGCCCCTCCCGATTTTCATTGGATATTCAGGTTGGGTGTTTATAATACGTCTATGAATCGGGGCAAGAGAATATAAAGCTGTGAAACTAGTACGCATAGGAGGTTTTCCATGGTAAGGGGAACTCAAAGAATACTGTATATCATGCTTGCTTTCTGTATAGGACTTTTTATCGCATCCTCCTTTTTTATCCGGGCAAAGTATACCTACTCTGTGTACGGTGACACCACGGTTCTGGAGAAACAACAATGGGTTCTGTTTATCCTGGCGGCCGCGGCCGTTCTGGCAGTAAGCTTTGTGCTGTACAGAATGTGTTTAAAGCTTAACCGGTACAGCAGGAAAATCGTAATTCCGGCTGTGCTGCTGTTTTCGTTTGCGATCCAGCTCGTGATCATTTTCCTGTTTCCCCGGATGCCGACGGATGATTCGCAAACGGTGCTGTCGCTGGCGATGGATATGCTGTATGAACAGGATTATTCCTCTTTTCAAACGGGGGGATATCTGTATATGTTTCCGTTTAATTTCTCCATGGTCCTGTACCTGAAAACATTGCTGTTCTTATTTCCGGACAATTATCTGGTGATCAAAATATTCAACATCCTGTTCTCGCTCGTTACAACGTTAATGGTCTATTTGCTGTATAAAGAGCTTAATGCCCGGTCGAAAGAAAATGATTATGGGGTTTTAATAATTGCCGCAACCTATATTCCTTCCTTGTTCATGAGCAATTTTATATATAACGATGTGATTGCTACAGCTTTTCTGACGAGCGCTTTATATTTTGCTGTGAGGTACCTCCGAAGAATGTCCATGAAGGATATCCTGCTGGCTGCCATTCTGCTGGCTATCGGCAACTATTTCAGAAGCACCGGGATGATCTTTCTGATCGCAGTCCTGATCTGCCTGTTCTTCAGCATCCGGACCCTTGGGCTTAAGAAGGCCTTAGCTTCTATAGGCATAACAGTATTGCTGTTCAATGTGCCCGGCTGGACCCAGAATGCTGTACTGCAGGCAACGCATGTCGTAGATGAGCCGGTGAACAAGAATTCCGCTCCCATCTATATGTGGCTGAATATGGGCATCAATCTGGAGACCCTTGGGTTCTGGGACAATCAGCAGAGCTACAATATATACCAGAGAGAGGCAAACTATAATAAAGCGGACAGCGTAGAGCTGTTCAAGGCATCCATCGGCGATAAGCTCTCTGAGGCCAGTCTGGGTGAACTCGCGGAAATGTATTATAAAAAGCTGGTGTGGACCTGGACAGAAGGGACGTACCAGATGGAGAGATACGGCATTGGAAATGACGGATCGTCCAGAAGCGGAGGGAGAGCGGGGTTTGTGATGGACCGCTATAGTTATACTACCTTTGCCACGGATTTGTTTAAAGGAGATTCGAAGTATAGAAGCGGTCTGCTCTGGGTGCTGTATGTCCAGAATTTCCTGATGTATGGCTTTATTCTCATTCGATTGATAGGCGGCATAAGGGCTAAGAGGTTTGAGGAAACCTCTTTAATTCTGGTGGTTCTGGGTTTTATCGCATTCTATCTGCTGTGGGAAATAAAGTCCCGTTATATCTATCCGGTGTATCCGCTATTGATCGTGCTGTCGTACATGGGATTCAAAGACGTATATGATTATATGTTGAACAGAAAGAGATGATTGAAGATGCGAACCAAGAGATACTCAATCTTCTTACTTGCAGCAGTGCTGGGTTGTTCACTGGTGCTCACCTCATGCGAGGCCATAACCGCTCAAAAAATCACAAAAACGGACTCCGGCTTAAGAATGAACGGGTTCCCGGGAGTGAACGGCGGCACGGACCGGGGTGGAGGCGGCCAGGGAATAAAGGGTGGAGGTCCGGGAAGAAGCGGCAGTCAAGGGACGGACGGCGGGCAAGGCGGGAGACAGTGAGCACTCCCTGCCTTGTACTGTCCGCTGCGGGAGGCCGCTGAAGTCTCATGCGTAATCCCAAGGCAAGCTATAGGGTTCTTCGGATGTCCTTCTTCTTCAGGCCGTTCTTCTTGGCGGTGGCGTTCCAGAAAGAGTGGGTCGCGGCAAACTTCCAGGCGAAGCGCGGGAAGTTTGGACTGAAGAGCATAGATTCATCTATACTTTGCGAATGTACATTATGAGCCAGGCTTTCCATGGCCTTGCCCAGATTCTTAAGCGGGCCCGTTCCAAGTGGAACCTTCTCGATAAAGTCCATCATTTCACCGGCGCCTTGACCGAGACCCTGCCCGAAAATTAGACCGGAACGGATGCACCAGTTCTGAATGATCTCAAGGGCAATGTGATTCTGCTTCCCTTCAAAAAAACCATTATTCATCAGGGTATAAACGTAAATATCCTTCTCACGCCGCGTTTTCATGTATTCCTCAAGGGTAACAAGCATTCTGAATAGATGGGACGGGACTCCATCCACATAAAGCGGGAAGGCAATAATCAATATATCCATGCCGCACAGTTCGCTATATTGCCCGGGGGTCAGCGGTTTTTTGTTAATGTTATAATGGGTGATTTCATGCCCGGTGCTTATGAGCGACTCCAGTGTCTTCAGCAGGTGGTCTGAATTGCTTTTTCGCAGCTTGGGGCTTCCGTTGATCATGGCGATGTTCATGCCAGTACCTCCTTGACGGCCTGCAGTCCGTTATGAAAATAAACCGAATTCCCTGAGGAATACAAATTTAAGCTATTTGCTGCGACCAGCTTTTGTGCTGTTCCTTTCTCGGCTTCAGTGATGTCTTCACCGTAAAAATGCACGGTCAGGGAAAATTCATGGTCATAACGGTTGCGGTGATGGGTTTCACCGTTTTTGGTTACAAAATAAGGCAGCACGTAGGAAATGCTCCGGTTCAACACGTTGAGGATGAAAGGACTGTAGCTTCCATATTCACATTTACTGATAATCATCAGTTCATCGCATTTCGAGAGAAGTTCCCCCATGTTGTTATAGCCGTCCTTCAGAACACAGACTCCAGGCGTCCGGATCCAGCACCCGAAGCAGCCGATACAATGACGGATAGTACCATTGTCGGAGATTACAGTTACGTCGGGGGTGTTGTCTTCAACCAATGCCGCAAATTGTTGCGGATCCAAGTCGTGAATAATCATTTTCATGGGTTATCCTCCTAAAATACAGGTTTGAGCGTAAAGATATCCCGCCAATCTCCGGAATACCGGACCCCGTTATTGGTGAGCAGTGAGGCCATTCCGTGCACCATTGACCATAGGGCAACCAGCTGCTTCGCATATTCTTCTTCCGGCAGGCCAAAGCTCTCAAACAACTGATAGGCTGTTGTGCGGAATAGAGCAAACGGCGGATAATTATCCGAATTATAATGGTCCAGGTCAATGGTGATATCCGAATGGTAGAAAAGAAATTGAAAATACTGCGGATGGTCAACGAAAAAGTCAATGTAGGCCTGCCCCAGCAAGGAAATCGCCTCCTGAGTGCCCTCCTTTCCGTGAATAGATGTACGCAGTGTGTCCGTAAATTGCGCAGTGACATGCTCGCCCATAGCGTAAATCAATTCGTCAATATTCTTAAAATGGCTGTACGGTGCGGTATGGCTGACACTGCATTTCGCTGCGACCTTGCGCAAGGAAAAGCTCTTCAAACCATCTTCATTAATAAGTGTGATGCCGGCTTCTATAAGCTGATTTCGCAGATTGCCGTGGTGATAGGGTTTGTCTTTCATGTGATGGATGCATCCTTCCATTAATCTTAGCGCTGTAAAGATTGTAGCATATAATCTTTACAGTGTTAAGATGTAAAATCAGGTTTAGAATACAGCTGTGTCAAACTCCACATTTATGACAACCGTTCTTGCGATAAGGTATAATTTAGGAATTATAGCTGGTGAAGAAAGAGAGGCACGGAAATGATAAGAGCATCAGAAAATCATGAGTATGTCGAATTGACAAGTCCTACAATGCTTCCAAAGGCTTCGGGGTTTTTGTGGAATGAGAAGATGATGATTCATATGAACTGCCGCGGGTATGCCGTAGCCCAGTTTATGCAGCCGGAACCCGCCAAGTATTCCTATGCGCCGAATTTGGAAGCCAAGACGTTCATGCAGCCGGAGCAGCCTTATTATGCACATCATCCCGGCCGGTTTGTCTATGTAAAGGATGAGGAGAGCGGTGAAGTTTTCTCTGCGCCGTATGAACCTGTCCGCGTGCTTCCTGATCAGTATACCTTTGCTGTAGGCAAACATAATATTAGCTGGAAGATTGCAAGCGGCGGCATCGGTATCGAGATGAGCTTGAGCCTGCCGAAAGAGGATGCCATGGAGCTGTGGCGGGTGAAGGTGACGAACCTTTCGTCGAATAAAAGAAACATAAGCATCTATCCCTACTTTACCGTAGGCTATATGTCATGGATGAATCAATCCGGAGAGTACAAGAAAGATCTGCAGGGAATTGTAGCTTCCTCCGTTACCCCTTATCAGAAGTATCAGGATTACGACAAGATCAAACATCTGAAAGACCAAACCTTCCTGCTCGCCGATCATGAGCCTTCCGCATGGGAAGTTAATCAGGAGGCCTTTGAAGGCGAAGGCGGTATAACATCACCGTCAGCCATCAAGCAGGAAACCTTATCCAAAGGGGAGGCCCGCTATGAAACGCCTGTTGCAGTCCTGCAGTACAGAATAAATCTGGACCCGGGGGAAGAGCGGGAATACCGGTTTATCTTTGGTCCGGCCCGCGATGAGCGGGAGATTGCCCAAATCCGCCAGCATTATTTTCTGGACTGTGATTCCAGTGGTAAGGATGGGTTTGTTCTAGCAGAACGGGAGTACGCGGATTACATAGAGGAAGGCAGAGGTTGCCTTACGATCACCACTCCTGACGCCGATCTGGATAACTTTGTGAACCATTGGCTGCCCCGGCAAATGTATTATCATGGCCAGACCAACCGCCTGACGACAGATCCCCAGACCCGTAACTATCTGCAGGATAATATGGGGATGAGCTATATTAAGCCGCAGGTGGCAAGAGAGGCTTTCCTGACGGCTGTAAGCCAGCAAAATGTAAGCGGAGCCATGCCGGACGGTATTATTTTGCATGAGGGTGCTGAACTGAAATATATTAATCAGGTTCCGCATACGGATCATTGCGTCTGGCTGCCTATTTGCCTCAGTACCTATCTGGATGAAACGAATGATTATTCCATCCTGGACGAGAGGGTTCCTTATGCAGGTGGAGAGGAGAATGGAACTGTATTTGAACATATTAACCGGGCCATGCACTGGCTTATCCATGAGCGGGATGAACGGGGGCTGAATTATATCAATCAAGGCGATTGGTGCGACCCCATGAATATGGTTGGCTACCAGGGGAAAGGGGTTTCCGGATGGCTGACGATAGCTACGGCTTATGCATGTATGATCTGGGCTGATCTCTGTGAACATAGCAGCCGGCCGGAGTTCAGCAACGAGTTCCGTTTGGCGGCGGATGAAATGAATGCTGCAGTCAACACCTACTTATGGGATGGCGACTGGTATGCAAGGGGAATAACCGATGACAATGTGGTCTTCGGCATCAGTGCAGATCAGGAAGGCCGGATTTTCATTAACCCCCAGGGATGGGCGCTGCTCAGCGGGGCTGCCGATGAAGTGAAGCAGGAGAAGCTCATCCGGGCGGTCAGAGAGCAATTGGAAACCCCGTACGGTGTGGAGAAGCTGGCACCCTCCTATACTTCAATGCGCGAGGATGTGGGCAGAGTCACGCAGAAGCACCCGGGAACGGCTGAGAATGGAGCTGTATACAATCATGCGGCTGCCTTTTATATCTACGGGCTGTATGCAGTAGGAGAGAAGGAGGATGCGTACCGGCTGCTGCGCAAGATGATCCCGGGACCGGACGCGGAGGATCTCATCCGGCGGGGCCAATTGCCGGTCTTTATTCCGAACTATTACCGTGGCGCCTATAGACAGTTTCCGCATACAGCCGGACGTTCCAGTCATCTTTTTAACACGGGGACAGTTCCGTGGGTGTATCGCTGTCTGATTGATGGCCTGTTTGGATTGCAGGGGAATCCGGCGGGACTGCAATTTAAGCCGCAGCTTCCATCCGCTTGGCAGGGAGTGAAGGTGAAGCGCAGCTTCAGGGGCGCAGAGCTGCATATTGATATGAAGCGGGAACCGGGCGTTCAGACAATAGAAGTGTATGTTGATGGCCGTTTGATTGAAGATGGCATCCTGAAGGATCTGAAGCCAGGTCTGGACTATAACGTGCTGGTAAAGATCCCGTCCGCGAATAACTAATGGAAGCTAAAAATACACAGAGGGTGATTTCCAGCCGTTTGCTGGCCGGGAAGTAGTCCTTAGAATTAGGAAGCTCAGGCTGCGTAAGCGGCCTGAGCTTAAATTGGTGGCGTTTTGCCTCAGTTTGCATATCCCCATATGCTTTCAAAGCTTTGCCGATAAATTTTGCTGCTCCTGTGCCGAAGATTTTAGCGAATAAAAAAATCCCTTCCAGGTTGGGCCTGAAAGGGATTATGACAGCTATAGAATAATGTCTGAGTTTGATTTAGTGGCTAAGCTTCCATTTTCTGCGCCGTATAAAGCCGGTAATAGTGGCCCTTGCGTGCTATAAGCTCGTCATGCGACCCGCTTTCCGCGATACCTTTGTTTGCGACATACATAATGCGGTCGCAGTTTTTTACGGTGGACAGACGATGCGCGATAATGAACGAGGTGCGTCCCTTAAGCAGCTCATTGAGGCCCTTCTGGAGCAGACGTTCAGTTTTCGCGTCGATTGAAGAAGTCGCTTCATCCAGGATCAGAATGCGCGGATCAGCCAGCAGCGTTCTGGCGAACGAAATGAGCTGCCGCTGTCCTTGCGAGAGCTTGGAGCCACGTTCATTAACCTCTGTCAGGTAACCCTGATCAAACTCACGGATGAATTCGTCGGCACAAACGGTCTTGGCCGCAGCGATCACTTCTTCCTCAGTAGCATCGAGTTTGCCGTAACGGATATTATCCAGGATGGTCCCGGAGAAAATGAAGCTGTCCTGCAGCATGATCCCCATCTGGCTGCGAAGGGACTTCAGCGTAACCTGCGAGATATCCTGTCCGTCCATAAGAATCCTGCCGCCGGTAAGATTGTAGAAGCGGGAGATCAGATTGACGACCGTTGTTTTGCCTGCGCCTGTCGGACCCACCAGGGCGATGCTTTGTCCTGCCAGAACATCAAAGGAGATGTTCTCCAGAATGTTAAGCCCCGGATCATAGGCGAAGGTTACGTTGTCGAAGGTGACGTGGCCCTGTACAGGCGGCAGTGTCTTCGCATCCGGAATATCGCTGACGGTAACCGGCTCATCCAGCGTTTCGAAGATACGCTCCAGGTAGGCGACGGCATTGATAAAGTTATTGTACAGGTTCGAGAGATTCAGAATCGGCTGCCAGAAGCGGGCGGCATAGCTGCTCATGGCAAGAATCACACCAAAGGTGACATTTACAGGGTCCAGCGTCAGGAGACCCACCAGAAAGATCATCGTTGTAACGATGGTGCTCAGGTTGTCGACGCTAAACGGGATCAGCATGTTGAAACGCACCGCTGTTATCCATTCCTTGCGGAAATTGCCGGCCAGACGCGTGAAAATTCCCTCATTGCGCTGTTCACGGTTGAACATTTGGGTGACGCCGATGCCGCTGATGCTTTCCTGCAGGTAGGCGTTCAGATTGGAGCTTTTGTTGGACACCGCCTGCCATGCCCGGCGCTGCCGGGTTTTGATCAGCAGCATGATGCCGAAGAATACGGGCAGTCCTGCCAGGATAACGAACGAGAGCCGTACATCGACGGCGAACATGAATGCGGCAATAAAGACCAGATTCACAATTTCCAGAACAAAGTTGATAATACCGTTGGACAGCACATCCGAAACCGAATTGACGTAATTCACGACCCGGATCAGGATTTTGCCCTGCGGCCGGTCATCATAATATTTGAAAGGCAAATCCTGCAGATGCTTAAACAAATCCGTGCGGATGTCAAAAATAATGTCCTGTCCGACGCTTGTCATGATGCGTGAGCGATAGGTAGCCAGAATAACACTGACCACGATGGTCACAAGCATCAGCGCGGACCAGCCCAGCAGCGGAAGTTTGGCTTTGGCGGGAATGGTCACGTCGACGACATGCTGCATGATCAGTGGAGCGGACAGTGAAATGGCCGCTGAAATCGCGCTGAGCACAAACGCAAAGATCATGGGCTTTTTCTTCCGTTTGATATACACCATTGCACGACGGAAGTGTTTGATATTAAACGGCGATTCCAGATTCTCATCGACGTCGAATTTATTCCTTGCCATTAGCGGTCACCTGCCTTCCAATACCTTCGTTCTGCAGCATAAACACATCGTAGTAGTAGCCCCGTTTCGCCAGCAGTTCGGCGTGAGTACCCTCTTCAATCAGGCGTCCGCCATCCAGAATGAGAATGCGGTCAGCCTGCGAGGTAGTAGACACCCGCTGCGCGATAATGATCTTCGTGCAGGGATAGTCCAGATCGCGCAGACTTTTCTGAATGTGTTCCTCCGTCTCAAGGTCAACGGCAGAGGTTGTATCGTCCAGAATCAGAATAGGACGGTGGACCGCCAAGGCCCGCGCCAGCGCAATACGCTGCTTTTGCCCTCCGGACAGTCCAACCCCACGTTCCCCGACAACGGTGTCATACCCTTCGGGCATTTTGGAGATGAAGTCGTGGGCAGCTGCGAGCCCGGCATAGGCCATGGCCTCTTCCTCCGGAAGATCGGGGTCGCCATAGGCGATGTTGCCGTCGATGGTATCGGAGAACAAGAGTACATCCTGGGTTGCCATGCCGATATTGTCGCGGAGCTCATCGAGCTCAAGCTGGCGGACATCCACGCCGTCTACCAGCACACGTCCTGCGGATACGTCGTAGAAGCGGGGGATCAGGTTGATGATTGTCGTTTTACCCGATCCCGTCGAGCCCATGATCGCTATCGTTTCACCGGGTTCAACTGTAAAGCTGACATCGTCCAGCACGGTAGCGCTATCATATTTGAAGCGCACCTGATCGAACTCAATGCGGCCTTCGTAACGGCGTTTCTGTATGGACTTATGTTCGTTTACAATATTAGGCCGGGCATAATAGATGTCGATGATTTTAGTCAAGCTGGCAAAAAAGCGCTGAATGTCGTTGATAATAATCCCAATGTTGCGCATCGGGTTGGATATGGCCCAGATGAGCGAAGAGAAGGCAGCGAATTCACCAAAAGTGATCCGGCCTTCCATAAGGAACAGCCCGCCAGCCAGCATGAGGATGACGTTGAAGCCCTGAGCGAAGGATTCCAGATAAGGAAAGTAATCAAGCCATACCAGGGCAGCCTTTTTGTTAGCTGTTGAATAGTTGACATTCTTCTCTGTGAATTTTTCGATCTCGAACTCCTCGCGGGCAAAAGCCTTGACTACACGGTTGCCTGAAATATTCTCCTGTGTAGTGGTGTTAAGCTGGGACAACCGCTCGCGCAGGTCAATATACATGGGACGGACGCGTTTGGCAAAGATGAAGGCCACGATAAAAATCGGTGGTGACAGGATAAGCATCCACAGCGTCAACTCCGCATCTATTGTGAAAAAATAGATAACGGCAGCAAGGAAAATCGTTAACGATTCGATGATCGTCTTGAAAATCCATGCCATAGAGTGCCGGACCATGTCCAGATCGCCGGTCATCTTGGTCATGAGGTCGCCGGTGCGGTTATGGTCGTAATATTCCCTGTCCTGCCCCTGAATCTTGTTGTACAAATAAATACGGATGTTGTACATCATGTTCTGCGAGGACTTTTCGTACTGCATGGTTGTCAAATAAGCAAGACCCGTGCGGAGCAGGGAAAAGCCGATCATGCCCAGGCAGAGCGCGATCAAGAGCCCCCGCTCTTGTGTGAGATTCTGCTGCGCATTGTCGCCGGCTATGAACGTGTCGACAATGCGCTGACTGATGTACGGATTCACGATCGTAAGGCTTGAGCCTACCACCGAGAGGCAGAGCGCCAGAATGTACCGCGTACGGTTTCCCTCCAGGTTCTGCCACAGCCATTTTAGTTCGAACATCTAATCACCTGTTTCTGAATGTTCTTTCACTCTTGCTGGAAAAAGAATGAATAAATCAAGGTGATTATAACATTATCAAACGGCCAAGTATCGGCTACTGGAATATTTTCTTGTTACAATCGATTGAACTCTTTGGAAGGGGTTTGATTGATTTTGCGGAATTAGAGAAGGAACGGGTTGAATATGGGTCCTTGACTTTGACGTCGCGTCGCACTTTACAATGGCCCTGAGAGGAGGAGTCGCATGGAGCTTCAGACCATTAGCCAGATATCCAAAAGCTTTAAGCTCTCTACGCGCACGTTGCGCTACTATGAGCAAATCGGACTGATCCAAAGTACAAAGGTAGCGGAATATGCATACCGGACCTATGATGCCCAAACGGTGCTGCGTCTGCAGCAAATCGTGGTGTTGCGGAAGCTTAGGATTCCGCTAAAGCAAATCATTGTGATTCTGGAGAGCAAGGATTCGGCGGAAATCATCGCAACGTTTGAACAGAACCTGAAGCAGGTAGCGGATGAAATTACAGCGCTCTCTACCATACGCACCATTCTGAACACGTTCATCGTCCGACTGAATGAAAGTACTCAGCTGAATCTGAAGCGGAATCTGCTAGATGATGTGTCCATCCTGCCGCTGTTCGACTCCTTAATCACAAGCAAAATCCATTTCAAGGAGGACAAGACGATGGAGGATTTAAATCGGGCGAACGACCGGTTGGAGAAGCTGACGGACAGGGAGGTGCGGATTCTTTATTTGCCGCCGATGTCGGTAGCCGCACTGCATATTATTGGGAAGACAGCGGAGCTTGAGGGGAAGGAACCGATTTGTGAGTTTATTCAAAAAAACAAGCTGCCGCAGATCAAGCCGGATTTCCGCCATATCGGGTTCAATCATCCGGATGGACAACTGCCAGATGGGAGTGATCATGGCTATGAAAGATGGATCACCATTCCGGATGAGCTGTCAGTGGAGGCACCCTTTGCCAAGAAAACCTTTGCCGGTGGCCTCTATGCCGCCCATATGATTCCCATGGGAGCTTTCGACGAATGGGAGCGGCTTGGCGAGTGGGTGAAGAACAACGAAATATACGAGTATGCGGGAGGAGATCCCGAATACATGAGCGGTCTTTTGGAGGAACATCTGAATTACATCCACAAGTACATGCTTGCGGCGGATGACAGCACGATCCAGTTGGACCTGTTGATGCCGATCAAAGAAAAAGTGCATAAAAACGTATAGGCGTATGATGTAAAACCATATTGAGATATTTGCTGGAATCTATAATGTAGAAGAGATGGCTGCTAAGCTCATTAGGCAGCCTCTCTTCTTTGGCTATTTTGAAAACGTTATCATTTGTTGTTTGGGGTAGTCATAGAAAAAACAGGAAAATAAAGTTTGTTCACTAGTGTACGCCGCACAGTACTGTGTGGTATTATAGTAGTGTAAGGGGGGATGGCTTTGGATATGTCGGAATGGATTTCTCAGGTGCGCCGGGGGCTGCTGGAATATTGCATCCTGCAGCTGATCAGCAGCCAGCCCCGTTACGGTTATGAGCTGGTGACAGCGCTGGGTCAATGGGAGGTGCTGGCCGTTAATGAAGGGACGCTTTATCCTCTTTTGCGGCGGCTGCTTAAGGAGAATTATTTAGAAGCCTTTTGGAAGGAATCGGAGACCGGTCCGCGCCGCAAGTATTATTCGCTCACCCCGCCTGGACGCGAGCTGCTTGCTTCCATGACAGAGGAATGGAGCAAGGTTGTAGGTGCTATCGGGCAAATTCAGCTGTATTGATTAGGTAATCAGGTGCGGCAAATACATGTTCAGTTGGAGGGAAACACAAATGGAAACAAACTCGAATGATTATCTTCGCAGGTTTTATGAGGCATTGGATTTTTTGCCTGAGGAGGAACGGGTAGATGCTGTCCGGGAAATTGAAAGCAGCATAGCCGACGGCATGGCGAGCGGCCAGCCGGAGGCGGTCATATTAGCTCGACTTGGCAATCCGCGCAAGCTGGCCAAGGCTTACCAAAGTGAATATATGATGGGCCGGGGCAGGAGCCTGTCGCTGAAATCCCTGTGGCAGATGGTGACTTTTTATTGCACTACCGGATTGCTCAGTATCATGATTATTCCGATCCTGGCTACTATCGCTTATGGCTTTGGCTTTAGCGCAGTTTTGATCTTGCTGGCAGGGGTGATCCGCAGCTTCGGCGTTTCCTGGATCAATATGAACCTGGGTAACGGATACGAAGTTCCCTACGCGTGGAGCATCCCTGTTGCCCTTCTGTTCAGCCTGTTTGTTGGTGGAATTGCCTTGATCAGCCGCAAATACTTGCTGATCTATATGAAGTTTCTCTCCAGACAATACAGCCGGCTCATTCCCCGCTAAACAGCAGGGAATACCGGTTGCCAAGATCATCATCCTTAAGCCTCTGAGTCTATTCTGTTATGAAAGTATGCTGTAATCTGCGCAGCTATTTTGTCAGGATACTCAATACCCTTAGCCTTGCATATTTCTGCCGCGTCCACTTGAAATAGGGCTATGCTCTTTTTGACAGCAGCTTCTAAATCATGAAATTCTGCAGTTGTAAGCTTAACAGCAGGTCTACATGCGAATGGAACAACACATCCATATTCTTGATGATTTTAAATAGATCCTTTCGTTTAAAGTATTTAATCAACATCTCTGCATGTAACCAGTAAGTATCCATAGCTCTTACAGTGTCGGGGAGATTATTATCTGTACGATAACCCTGATCAAGGAACGCTGCTGCTTCACCGGCTCTGTCAAAAATAAGCTGATCTCTTGTACAGCCTTTGCAATGCTGCCTGCACATCCATTCTTCAGGATAATCAGCATTAATAATGAAGAAATCGAACTGGTGCAGCTGGCTGTCTATACGAAGCACACTGCAGTAATTTTTGAAATGTCATTATTAAAGCTTTCGCCCCAAAAAATTAAAAGCTCATCTGAAGCAGCGGCAAGAACTGCGGGCACATCTGCGGCAAAAGATTCAAAGTCCTTATCCGCTACCAGAAAAACAGGATCATAATCCGAATAAATATCTTCTGCCCCTCTGCTGATCGACCCATAGTGCCAGCCGCCTTTGCAGCGCTGATCTTTTTTTAAAATCTCTACGACTTTGTTAAAGGCTGCTTCCAGATCCTTGTGCATGAAAAAACACTTCCATTCCTGGTTTATGCTGCCATAATATCACGACCCGCCCCGGAATTATTGCACTATTCCAACCTGTTGTTGTTCATTTCAATCATCTAAAAATGTCGTGTTTTTCGAAAAAATTAATATGAAAAGGCAGTGTGGTCTAAATGAAATATGGGAAGATCATGGGTGAGGGTAATACGGCGACCGTATATGAATGGGAAGAAGGGAAAGTGCTTAAGCTTTTCGCTGCGGGTTACCCCCAAAGTGATGTGGAAACAGAGTTTCAAAACACCAGAATGATCAATGATATGAGCTTTGCCAAAGCAAAGGCCTATGAAATGATTAGCTGTGAAGAGCGCATGGGCATTATATATGAGAAGGTGGATGGTGAATCCCTGTTGGATTGGGTTTTGAGGACAGGCGACCTTCAGGGCTGCGCTGAATATATGGCAAGACAGCATAAGACAATCCTTCAGAACAAAGTCAGTGATGTATTGAATTACAAAGAATTTCTAAAATATCATCTATTAAATGTTCCGTCGTCTAAAAGAATGGATCACGGACAAATATGCGGGATTCTGGATAAACTTAAGGATGGAGACACCCTTTGCCATGGCGATCTTCATCCCGGTAATATATTGCTCGTAAGCGGGCAGCCCGTTGTTATTGACTTCATGAACGTGTGTCATGGAGATTTACTATATGATGTGGCGAGAACAGTGTTTTTGGTACAGTATACTCCGGTTCCCGAAGCTGCTGACGACCGGGAGATGCTGTTGCGGTTCAAAAAAACACTGGCCGATTTATATCTTAACGAAATGAATATTAGCCGGCATATGATAGAAGATTATCTGTCCGTTATTATCGCGGCGAGAGCGGGAGAGTGCCCCGACGAACAGCCGGGGGAGCACTCTTCATAGTCTACTGGCGGTCAGGTTCATTACTAACTCAACTTACCGTTTCGCCCGGTTATTGCTTCTTCTAATTCCTTATATTCACTAGACTGGGGGTCCACATTGCTTCCTGACAGTCTGAGCTTCTTCAAATGAGGGAGGTTCAGGAGTAGTCCGGGATCTGAAAATGAGGTTTTGCATAAATCCAGTGTTTCAAGCCCGGTCAGGGTGGAGATGAATTCCCATGATTTTGGCTTAAGCATAGTCAGATCCAGGTTGATTAACGACGACATCCCGGTCAGTGCTTCCAGATTCTTTACTTTGGTTCCCCATATCCAGAGCAGCTCCAAATGGGGGAATTGCTCCCGTATGCCTTCGATGGAATTCAGTTTTGTTTTTTCCAGATACAATGTTTTTAGGTTTGGACAAATCCCCATTTCTTGAAGACTCTCCACAGATGAGCCTCTAAGCCGTATTTCCTCAATGCTGTCATGCTGGTAGAAGGGACTTAGATCACTTGCGGCAGCAAAATTAGCGTCCAGTATCTTCAGTTTCCTCAGCTGTGAAACATATGAAAGATCCACAAGCTTTTTAGGAGCGATCAATCTGATTTCCTCTACATTTGGAAAAACCCTGAAAGAATCCAAGCTTTCCAGCTGGCAGGTTTGCCCTCCCATAGAAACCTTCTTCACACCCGCGGCGGGTGCAAAGCCTGGTACAGCCTCAATCTCATCAAAGCTCATACTGATAGTCTCCAGGCTGTCCGGGAGAACGGTTTGACTCTCATAATTATGCTTGGAGAAACTGACCGACTTTAAGGATTTAAGAGGGGACAGCAATTGATCGGGCAGCGTGTGCTGGACATAGAACATTTGCAGAGATTCCAGATGCTCAAGCCGGGAAAGGGCCTCTATATTCTTTTTAATCGTTGTTTTACTTATAAAGCTTAGATGTTCCAGACTCGTGGCGGAGTCCAGGCCGGCAAGATCAGGCAGGGTCAGCCTGGAATTTGTGGTGCCGAATTCAAGCTTCTTGAGATTTGCGAATTCTTTTAAAGGCTCGTAGGTTGTGATCTGTTTGACCTGGAGAAGTTTCAGTGTGTCCAGCTCATAAATGGAGCGGGGCTGATGAAACCATGCGTACTTTTTATAGTTCTCGACGTATGAAGCTGCTTCGTCCGCAAGGGCAGCTTTTGACTTGGCGTAATCCATTTCACGGCCTCCTAGCAAAATAAAATGATATATACAGATATTGCTAACTTAGCATACGGTCTCTCCTATAACAAATCACACGATGCCGGATCCGGTGTTCCTGCCGAGGCCCGGCGGGCCTCGACTTTGTATTTGTGATAAACTGAAACCATATACAGCCGCACCGGACAGCGTATTGAAAATGTACATAGAGTGATAACTGGCTTGGTCCGGATAGAGACAGGAGGATGAGGCATGAGCTTTGTTGCCGTAAAGGGTGAGTACAAGCGTTACAAGATGGGCGAGAATGTGATTGTTGCCAACGACGGGATTGATTTTGAGATTAATAAAGGTGAATTTGCCGTCATTGTCGGTCCCAGCGGCGCGGGTAAATCGACCGTGCTTAATATTCTTGGCGGAATGGATTCCGCTGACGAAGGCCAGGTCATTGTGGACGGTACGGACATTGCCAAGTTCAGTGCCAGGGAGTTAACAGGCTACCGCCGCAATGACGTGGGTTTTGTGTTTCAATTCTATAATCTGGTGCCCAATCTGACGACGCTGGAGAATGTCGAGCTTGCTTCGCAGATTTCCCCGCGTGCCTTGGATGCACGTAAGGTACTGGAGGATGTAGGACTGGGGGCGCGGCTGGATAATTTCCCGGCTCAGCTGTCCGGCGGTGAGCAGCAACGCGTCGCGATTGCCAGAGCGCTGGCTAAGCAGCCGAAGCTGCTGCTCTGCGACGAGCCGACAGGCGCGCTTGACTACAACACCGGCAAGCAGGTGCTGAAGCTGCTGCAGGATACCTGCCGCAATACCGGAACTACGGTCATCGTAATCACGCATAATCTGGCGATTGCCCCGATGGCAGACCGGGTCATTGAGATCAACAACGCTAAGGTACGGAAGATGGTAACCAATCCTTCGCCGGTATCCGTTGACGATATCGAATGGTAAGGAGAAGGCATCTATGAAAAAACGAGCGCTATGGAAAGATATTTTTCGTGAAATCGGGCACACCAAGGCCCGCTTTATTTCAATATTTGCAATTATTATGCTGGGCGTCTGCTTTTTCTCCGGAATCAAGGCAGCCGGGCCGGATATGCTGGATACCGCCGGAACCTTTTACCGGGAGACGGGGTTGATGGATCTGAAAGTGCAGAGCACCTACGGTTTGACCGAAGACAACCTTAAGCTGCTGAAGGATGTGCCGGGGATCGGTGAGATTCAGCCGGGTTACAGCGCGGATGTGTTCGCCGGCGACAATGCTTTGATCCTTAAGGTCTTTTCCTACAATACAGATGCAACGCTTAACCAATACCGCATGATCGAAGGACATCTACCGGAGCATTCCGGAGAAATCGTGCTGGATGACGTGCTGGCCGGAGAATATGCGCTCGGAGACAAGATAACGTTTAGCGGAAACGGTAAGGATACGGAGCTGTCAGACGACTTCGGGACACTGGATTATACCGTAGTGGGCTTTGTGCGGAGTCCCCAGTTTATTGAGAAGAACAACCGGGGGACCAGTACGATTGGCAAAGGCACGGCGGATGCGTACGCCGCTATCCCGGAGGCAGACTTTAAGCTGCCGGTTTATACGGAAGCCTATCTGTCTTTCACGGATACTGCCGGGCTGAAGGCTTATTCGCCGAAGTATGAGGCGCTGATCGAACAGCATACTCAAGCGGTAGAGCAGGCGTTATCCGGCGTGCCGGAAGCGCGGCTTGCGGAGCTGCGGGTGGAAGGCGGGAAGGCGTTGTCCGGCGGCCCCCTGGAGGTGGCTGCTGCCAAGCAGCAGCTCGCAGCGCTGGAGATGCCCAAGATCTATGTCACAGACCGGAATGTAAGTCCGGGGTATACCGAATATAAAGACAACGCTGACCGGTTGTCGGCGATTGCGAGCGTATTTCCGGTGTTCTTTTTCCTGATTGCTGCGCTGGTCAGCCTGACGACCATGACACGGATGGTTGAGGAGCACCGCCTGCAGATCGGAACACTTAAAGCGCTTGGTTATGGTAACCGTGACATTATGGCCAAATTCATGGTCTATGGCACGCTTGCCAGTCTGGCGGCTTCGGTAGTTGGGCTTGCCGTAGGCTTCACCCTGCTGCCTACCATTATCTATAATGCGTACAGTTCACTCTATAACCTGCCGGATATCGTCAAGAGCTTCTATCCCTCGTATTCCATTCTCTCCGTAATTGTGGCGCTAATTTGCACTACGCTCACGGCTTGGATTGCTTCCCGGGTAGAGCTGCGCAGCAACGCTTCCGTATTGATGCGTCCGAAGGCGCCGAAGAGCGGACAGCGCATTATACTGGAGCGGATATCCTTTGTCTGGAAACGGCTGAATTTTGTCCAGAAGGTTACCGCACGGAATCTGTTCCGCTACAAGCAGCGGATGTTCATGACTGTGTTCGGTGTAGCCGGCTGTACGGCGCTGATCCTGACCGGGTTTGGCCTTAAGGACTCGATCGGCAGCATCGCCGGAGAGCAATTCGGCACGATTATGAAATATGATGCGCTTGTAGCGCTGCATGATGATGTGCCTGCCGGTTCACGGAATGCCTATGAGCAGTTGATCACCGGGGAGTCCGCCATTACCGGGACGCTGAATGTGGCGCAGGAAACGATGACCGCACGCGCCAGCGGTGTAAATGACCAGGATGTGAATCTGTTCATACCAGCAGCTGTTGATTCGTTATCCGAATATGTGGAGCTGCGGGACCGGATAAGTGGAGAAGGGCGAAAGCTTACGGACGAGGGGGCTATTGTCTCGGAGAAGCTGGCTAAGCTGTACGGGCTGGAGCCGGGCGACAAGTTGACCGTCGTGGACAACAAGAACGAAACCTTCAAGATTCAGGTCGCGGGGATTACGGAGAACTATGTGATGCACTATGTGTACATGACACCGGCGTATTATTCTTCTGTATTCGGGAAAGAACCGGTATTCAACACAGAACTGCTGAACTATGGCGTGCAGGATGCAGCCTGGGAAGACGGACTCAGTGAAAAGCTGACGGCTAGTGAGCGTGTTGCTGCGGTCAGCTTCTCCAGCAGTGTAGGCTCTGCCTTCGACGATACCATGAAGAGCATGGACGTTGTAACCTTGGTGCTCATTGTGTCAGCGGCGGCACTGGCTTTTGTCGTACTTTACAACTTAACCAATATCAATGTGTCCGAGCGGATCCGCGAGCTGTCGACGATCAAGGTGCTGGGCTTTTATGATAAGGAAGTAACGTTGTATATTTACCGCGAGAATATTCTGCTGAGTGTGCTCGGCATTGTGGCCGGTTCCGGCCTCGGCATATTGCTGCACAGCTTCGTTCTGAGGACGGCTGAGCTGGATGCGACGATGTTCGCCCCGATCATCAAGTGGCCCAGCTATGTGTATGCCGCGCTGTTAACCTTGTTGTTCTCGGGGATTGTTATGGTTTTCATGCATATCAAGCTCAAACGGATTCATATGATTGAGGCGCTCAAATCAGTGGAATAAGGCTTGATAACAATATGAGCAAAGCCAGCCGATATCGGCTGGCTTTTTGTCAAATAAGGGACGATAATTTCATATGCAGGATAGGAAAAGGGTTTCCCTGCTCATCCGATGCAGACCGGTCAAACACTTGAAATCCCATATGCTCGTAGAACCCTGCAGCTTGGGGATTCTGTTCATTCACGTCCACCTCGTGTACAGCCAGTGCTTCAATAACCCGCGCAACCAGCTTTCTGCCGATGCCTAGCCCCATCGCCTCAGGGGCTACGAACAGCATCTCAATCTTATGATCCTGCACCCCTATGAAGCCCAGCGGCTGCTCCTGTTCATCGGTGAACACAAGCAAATGGCCGATTTCCCGGAGTCCTTCAAGAACCACAGGCCGAAGAGCAGCGATATCCTGTCCGGAGAGAAAATGATGGGTAAGGCGTACCGATGCTTCCCAAATGCCCAATAGACCGGATAGCAGAGCTTCCGTTCTGGTTGTAATCCGGCGTATGCGTTCCCGATCTTCCCCCGTCATCAGCTTGACGAGGACGCCGCGGCAGCCGAAGCAGCAGCAGCTGCGGTGATTGCAGTCTGCTGGGCAATGATGATGTTGGTAATGCTGGTGGAGAGCACCGTGTTCAGGATACCGTTTTGCACTTCATCCACCGCTTTGATCGCTGCCAGCGCAGCAGACAGCAGCAGCAGCTCCTGCTCGGTAATCGACCATTTGCCGAACCCCTTTTGCGTGCGGAGAAATTCGAAGGTCCCGGAGACATCGTTCACAATGTCTTCCCTGCTTAGGGGAAGCAGGGACAGCACGCCAAGCGAAGATAGGGTGAATTGCTTGTCCATGCGGATGTTCTGTGCAAGGAAGGCATCGCGTAAGGCCAGTACACGGTCCGCCGCCTCCTTGGCTTGATTGCCAAGAACCAGCACTTGTGTCAAGGCTTGCACGCTGTTGCCGGACCGGAATTCGGGCTTAAGCGTGGCATAGAGCTGCTCCATCCGCTCCACGCCGCTTTCGATATCGATATCGGACAGGCCGAGCATGGCGGCGAAGATGTAATCATCCTGCCCCGTGAGGAAACGGTGCTTCGCCTTCATGCTGTCATAAAACCGCTTTGCCCGCTCTACCGTGCGCAGATATTGATCCGGCGCTTGGTTTGCGGCAATTTGATAAGCCGCCACGACCAGATAATCGGAGCCATAGAATTTGATATCCTTCAACATGTCATATACGGACAGCGTGTTTCTAAGCTGTCCTTCCCTGTCGGCAGAAAGGGAGAGCAGGGCAGAAATGCTGATTGCAGAAGACCCCCTGAATGAAGAGAAGAGGCCGGTGTTCTCCTTGATCAGCTCATAGCTGGCACGGATCGCCCCTTCATCTGCAACCTTATCCTCTGTTGTGTACAGTAATGCCGCTAACCGGCTGACCAGCGCATTTTGCCAAGGGAACTCCTTTTTGATACTTTGTGCGTTTTGTGCGAACAGCACAAGCCTTGCTGTATACGGCTCCTTCATTAGCTTCCACCTCTCACTAAACTGTGTTTTATTTCCTATTAGATATTTTACTATACCATGCAAAAATGAAGAAAAACGAAGGCTATAGATGACTATATTTAAAGTCTACCTTGCCGGGTGCAGTGTACTCAGTCAATATTGAATTAGGAAAGTAAGCGGTACCCGAGAAAATTGGAGGGCGATGCTAGTAATGAAGGACTTTGTAATCCGAAATCCGAAAGAAGAAGATGCGGAGCAGATCGGGAGCCTGGATTTTGTTCTTAATATGACCTATCTGTATCATGGCGATCTGGATAAGAGAAATATGTTATGCGCAGTGAGTGGGGAAGCTAAAATTATAGCGGTTGCCCACCTGATGGAGCATGAGACCTTTCATGCGGCCGGACATGATGAAGATAAGGATTTCATCCGATATCTAAAGTTTCAAATCCTATTTGCGGACGGTGTTGAGGATGAACAGATCAAAGATGCCCTGACGGATGCGTTAATTATACGGTCCAGAGAAATTAAAGCCGAGCATCCGGACAAACGCATTGTACTGGCTGAATATTTAGATGCGGATAATCTCAAGGATTTGAGCTACTACCTGGCCCGCGGATTTACCATCCGGGACACGATTGTCGTATTTAAATTCGACCTCAGTCAGGACATTCCCCGCTATCCTTTACCGGAGGGAGTTCAGGTGCTGCCATTTCTACTAGATAACAGCCAGGCTTTGGAACAGTATCATCAAGCTGAGCTCGCTTCCTTTGACGGTGTCGCCTGGAGTATGAACCATTTAAGCTGGATGCAGGGATCGCCGGAAATGGTCAACTTTTGTGCGTTTGCTGGCAATCAATTGATCGGCAACACGTCCACATGGCGCATCACGGATGAGCGGAGCGCAACGGAAAGTGTTTTTGTCATACCGGAATGGCAGAAACAAGGCGTCGCCCGGAGCATGATATGCAACGCTCTGGAGCATCTGAAGCAGCAGGGCAAATCAATCGCCACCTTGGGCACACATGGAAACAATCAGAAGGCCATTCGCCTATATACTCAGATTGGCTATGAGCTGTACGGGTTCATCCTGACGATCGGCTATGCAATCGATTAAAATACGTAAAAGGAACGTCCTGAAATGGACGTTCTCTTTACGTCGTATAAGAGTTAGAACGATTACGCTTCAAAGCGAATTATACAACTAGGAAGCTGCCAATGTAAAAGTGGAACAACCAGGCAGTGTTGTGCTTCCAGCCAAGCTTTTCGTCGGGATCATCAAAATTGGTTGTTCAGCTGGATGCGCTGGAATACTTGTGGAGGCTGCGGTTGAAGAAGAGTGTCGCAATTGTAAAAAGGATGATCATGAGCACGGCCCCTGCCGCAAGCATGAGGGGCTCAGCTTTCTGGACAAGTGCTTCAGCCGGAACCGATACAATGAACCCGACAGGCAGCACCCATGTCAAGACCAACCGGAGCGGGCGCGGATAGATACCGATCGGATACCGTCCCGCTTGCAGGATATCTTCCATAATCCACAACAAGTAGGTCCCTCTGTACCAAAAAGCGACAGAGCTCAGAATCAGCATCACGGAATACAGAATTCCGAGTGAAATAACTAGTGCAAGCAGAAACTGAGCAGCGGCTAGGAGGGTTATTTCGCTGTTCATGCCGTCTATCGCAAAAAGGATTACACCTGTGGCAACGGCGATATGCAGAATCGACCAGAGAGACCATTCCCGCACACTGATATAATATTGGGTCGATATAGGTTTCAATAGGGTATAATCAAACGTCCCGCTTTCAATCTCGCCGTCCATGCCGCCAAGCTTGTTCATGCTGGGGCCGATCACAACATTTTTTACGGCTTGCACCAGCATGTAAACGCCGAGCACAGCCAGAGTCTCCGGCATCGTCCAGCCGTTAAGGACCTCATTGTTGACGTAGAGAATATAAATTCCCCCAATACCGCCTGCCAGACCTAACACCGCACTTAAAAAATTCATAACAAAGTTCAGCCGATATGCTGACTCATTCTGAAACGCCGCCTTCATGAAGGTAAAGATTAGTCTGAAATATCTCATGATTATCCTCCCACTGCCGAATATTTACGCTGGCCGTACCGGTTTACACCATAACACACAAGCATCAATACAGCAGTCCAGAGCAGCTGCATGGTGAAGCCCCGGATCATGCTCTCACGGTTTAATGTGCCCATAAGCGCCTCCACCGGGAAAGAGATCATGTACCGGTAGGGCAGAAAATGCGTAAGCTGGTTAAGCTGGCCGGGGAACAAGGCAAGCGGAGCCACCTGTCCGCCGAACAGAAAGATGAAGGTATCGTTGACACTGAGCAGTGCCGAGGAATGCTGTGTCCAAAAAGCGAGAAGGGACAGGATGTAGGCGAGCAGAAAGCGAATCATGAGTGCAAGCATAAGGGCCGCAAGGCCGGCAGCTACGGACACAAATGTAAAACTGGCCTGTACGCCCAGCAATAACCCGAGCAGCGTAACCACAACCGCAACAAACGGGATGCACACCATTTTGACAGCCGCTTCTTGTCCAACAGCTCCATAAATAAGAGGCAACGGACGCAGCAGCGCTGAGGATATCGAGCCATTATGTATCGCTTGAGCCGTTGACCAGTGTGTCGTCGGATACGTCATTTGATTGATGAGGATGAGGCACAGATAGTATAGAACAAAGGCATTCCTGTCATAGCCCCCGATCGTGCCGGATGACGCAGCCGTCGACCAGACGATCATATAGATCACAGGTCCGATCATCCAGCCGAGTGCAAGCGTCCAGAAGAATCCTTTTTCCGACATGAAATTGAAGAGCTGGCCCCGAATCATCGCTATTCCGCCGCGGATATTCATACGGTGATCCCCTCTGCATATATGGTGTCAATCACTGATTCAATGGGGGGATCAGCGATTCCGAAATCAATGAGGATATACCTGCTCATTAGCATCCCGCTGGCCCTCACGACATCCTCTTTCTTTACCCGGAGGGTGTGTTCATTCCCGCTATTCTCAATCCATTCTGCGGGAATTCCATCTATCTGAAGGCTCTCCGGGCTCAGCGGAGGATTCTCTTCTTCAAGGGTCAGCTTGATGATCCGGTACGGTGTGATCTTGTCCGTCAGGCTGGACAGCTTACCGTCATAGACCAAATGTCCGCCGTTGATCAGCATCACCCTGGAGCAAAGCGAAGTGATATCGGACATATAATGGCTTGTCAGAATAACCGTTGTACCAAATTTCTGGTTATATTCCTTCATATATTGCCGCAGCCTTAATTGCATTGTCACGTCCATCCCAAGTGTCGGCTCATCCAGATACAGGATTTCCGGCTTATGCAGAAGGGTGACAATAAATTCGCATTTGGACCGTTCACCGAGCGAGAGGTTGCGTGCTCGTTTTTGCATAAGCTTACCTACATCGAACATGTCCCCAAGCTCTACAAGATGTCTTTTGAAATCCGCTGTGGGCACTCCGTAGATCTCTTTGAAAATGTGCATCGTATCATACACGGTGTTATTCCACTGCATTTGGCTGCGATTGCCCATGAGCATGCTGATCTTCTTGAGATATTGGGGTTTGCGCTGCCAGGGGGTAAATCCTGCCGCCGTTGCACTGCCTGAAGTCGGGTAGAGCAGCCCGGAGAGCATTTTGAGTGTCGTGGTCTTGCCTGCGCCATTTGGCCCGATGAACCCGACCATTTCACCGCATTCTATGGCAAAGCTCACCTCGTCTACAGCCTTAACTTCATTAAACTGCGGACGGAACAAGCTGCCGAACGCCGAACGAAGGCCGGCTTCCCTGACTGGAATACGATATGTTTTTGATAATCCATTTGCTTCGATATGATACGCCATAGATTCATCCTCCTTTGATGACAGGAGTTTATCATGCCGGGGGAGGGGTGGTGCAAAACTGGAAGGTTCTATTTGATAGCTGTTGTTTTCTGTGGTATAACAGATGTATCTTTTTTCCAGAGGGGGTTGTTGCATGCCGGAACAGTGGGGACACTTCGATATTATCCTTGGGTCAGTCATGAGCAGGAAAGGCATTGACAGCGGGAAGCTGGCTCAGCTTGCGCACGTTCAGCGAAGTCAGCTGAATCTGTATATAACCAATGAAATCAAGCGTCCCGATCTTGGCGTTCTGGCCCGGATTTGCACAGCGCTTGCTTGTGACATTGGAGAGATTATGAAGTTTATCCCCGGTGAATCAGCCGCGAAGCCCAAGCCGATCCTTAGTACATCCGGTGAAGCATTTTATAGGACAGGACAAGTCGCTCAGGAGCTGGGCGTACATCCCAATACGATAAGGTTTTATGAAAAAATAGGGCTGATCTCACCGGTAGAACGTACGGAAAACCGCTATCGGCAGTTTACATACAGACATCTTACACAGCTTCGGGTTTGCCGATTGATCTTCGGTACCCCCTATACCAACCGCACTCTAAGAAACACCGCCTTTTCGGTTGCAGCTGCCCTTAAATCATGGGATGTGGAGCTGGCGTTAACCAATGCTGAAGCCTATCAGCATCTATTGGAGAAGGAATATGCCTCTGCACTGGAAACAGCGTCGCTGCTTAAGAATTGGACCGAGAAAGGCCAGCTGCCCGGCACAGGGAATGTGTATAGCCATAAGGAAGCCGCCTCTTTGTTAGGAGTCACACCGGAAGTGCTGCGCAATTGGGAGCGCAACGGGCTGATCTGTGTTCCGCGGCAGCCTGATCAATCCCGCGTCTATGGAGATGAAGAAATTGCAAGGCTACGCATCATCTATATGCTCAGGCAAAATCATTACAGCATATCCGCCATCCAGCGCAGTATGCTCATTTTCGACAGTGGCAACAGCGCCGGAGCCGTTCTTGCGCTTAACCAGCCTGCGGCGGATTTGGAAATTGAATTTGTCAGCGCAGGCGATCATTGGCTGGACACCCTTGCCAGCCTGACTATAAGCGCAGCTGCAATCAAACAAATTGTAGTGGAGATTAGATAGGAAGGCTCCAATTGTTCACCACCCGATAGCCATCTCAAGATAGCAACCTTCACTTGCTGCTAAGCGCAATATATTGCCGTCCCCTTCAGGCAGACAGCGTTCTATAGGATCTCTTCTATTGGAGCTTAAAGCTCTTCCTCTTCGGTCATTTTATAAATGACGTTCCCCGGTTTAAAGATATTTTCTGCGTAATCCAAGGTAATCACATGAAACTGTGTATTCTCCACACAACAGAGGATAAGGTTGCAGATGAAGAGGCGATCCGCGCCAGCTATGAGCTGATCAAGGAGAATACCGGCCTTTTCTCACATTCAGGGGGTCTTCTGCAATCAGGGTTTCCGCCCTGTTCTCCCTTTCTGCCGACAGCGAACAATTCAAGCCTTGCATTATACCGCTCCTTCATTATTTAACGACTCCACACATTATGATATACATTGACTAAATGACATAAATGATATAACATAATTAATAATTGAAGAAGGTTAGGTGAGCAATTTTATGTATAACGAAAGGCAGCCGCTGTATGTACAAATCCAGGAGTATTTTAAAAGTCTTATTTTGAATAGTGAATTGAAAGAGAATGATAAAATTCCTTCGGAAAAAGAAGTGATGGAACAGTTTTCCGTCAGTAGGATAACGGTTGCTAATGCTCTTATGCAACTGGCGAAGGAAGGCTGGATTTATCGTGTTCCCGGAAAAGGCAGCTTTGTTAGCGAGGAGATTCACGAAATTGTATCTCATCACAAGAACATGCTTGAATCCGAATTCCGGTTGCAGGGTTTGCCATTAGATAAATCCTATACATCATTGGGACCGACAGTCGTATCTGCCAACAAGACAGCAAATACTGTCATTTCAGTTGCAGGTGGAGGAAGAAAAATAATTGGATTAGTAATGCCTGTTCTGGTCGATTATTTCTCCATCCGGTTGATCCAGGGGATTAATAATATATTGGAGGAGAGCCAGTATAGCCTACACATTGTTCAAACCTTCAACTCTATCGAACGGGAAGAAGAAGCAATCCTCGACCTAATTAAAAATGGTGCAGCAGGCTTGATTATATTTCCTTGCGATACAGAAACCTATAATGAGGAAATTCTGTCTCTTAAGCAGAACAAGTTTCCTTTTGTCCTGATTGACCGCTATTTTCCGGGAGTGGAAACCAATATTGTTCGCAGCGATGGCATGATCGGCGGAAAGCTTGCTGTAGATTATCTGTGGGACCTCGGTCACCGCGATATTGCCATTTGTTCAGACTCCCCGCTTCCAACGATCACTGTGGAGGATCGGATTAACGGCTACATGGATGGTTTGAAGAAGAAAGAGGCACTGATTAATCCGGCGCTTATTCTGACAGACTTTCACGTGGATTATAAGGGGATGGATACGGAGCATCCGCTCTATCGATTTATCAAAAACCGGATGGCCACCGCCTTTATTACTCTCAACGGCAGATTAGGGCTACATATCCTGTCCATCTGCAAAGAAATTGGACTTAAGGTACCGCAGGATATCTCTATTCTCACCTTCGATGATCCCTCCCCTGGTATGGACGAGCCGGGAGCATTAACGTATATATCTCAATCAGAGGGGATTATGGGCGAAGAGGCGGCCAAGATATTGTTGAGTATGCTGGAGGAGGCCCCGAACCCTGACCACAAGTATCACAAGGTGATTTTAAAGCCGGAGCTAAAGGAAGGCGACTCAACTGCGGAATGCCTAGTTTAATAAGAAGTATGTTTCAAGGAAAAGTACTTACATGAAGAAATTCAGTGAGTGCTTTTTTTTATTGGAGATAAATGATATAGCAAATATCTTGACATAATTGATATGTTATTATATATTTGTTTTGCAAATACATAGATGAGGAAGGTTGTGGTTAAGGGCAGGGGAAAATGAGGTTTTAACTATAGCAATGGGGGTACTGCATATGGATAAAACGGCCCAGATCCGCGGGCAATCTTCTTTCAAACGGATGATGAGAAGGCATAGAGACGCTGTCATCGCTGCGGTCATCCTTACACCGATGTTGTTGTTTTGGTTGGTTCTTTCAGGGGCTCCAACGATTTTTGGTTTTTTTCTCGGTTTTTTTAATTGGGTGGGGTTAAATGATACACCGGACTTTATTTGGTTTGATAATTTTATTAGTTTCTTCAAGGACCCGGTATATACCGGAGCACTATGGAGATCCATTTGGTTAGGCGGTTTAGTGACAGCGGTTACGTTAACGGCCGGCTTCGGAGCAGCTATTCTGATGAATATGCCCTTAATGGGCAAAGGCATTTATCGGTCGCTGTGGTATATTCCGGCAGTTACTTCGACTGTGGCAACCACTCAGGTATTTAATATTTTGCTCGATACCAATAATGGGGTCATTAATAATTTTTTGAAGTCCATCGGCAAAGAACCGATTATTTGGCAGTATTCTGCCGGGTGGGGTATTTTCTGGATTGTAATCTACTCGGCCTGGAAGGGTGTCGGGGCCGCAGCGCTTATCTGGCTGGCAGGATTGCAATCGGTAGATCAGACTTTATATGAAGCTGCGGACATCGATGGTGCGGGCCGGTGGGCTAAATTGAAGTTTGTCACACTGCCTGGGCTGAAGCCAATTGCAACCTACATTGTTATTACGAGCTTGATTGGGGCGATTCAGATCTACGAGCAGGTATTGTTTATTACCAATGGCGGACCTTATGGACAGACAGAGGTGCTCGTATTCCGGATTTATCGTGACGGCTTCTGGGATTTCAACCTAGGCATGGCTGGAGCGTCGTCGCTGATCATGGCAGCAATCGTCATCGTGGCTACAGTATTTTACTATAACTGGTCTACGGCATCGGACAAACGAATGACTATTCCCAATAAACCAATCAAAAGGGGGCAATAAGTCATGTCCGAACAGTTGCGCATAAAAATTAAAAGCCAGTTCAGTCCGGTTCATCTATTCAGTCACATCGTCCTCCTTGGTGTTGGGTTGGTGCTGCTCTATCCTCTCATCTTCATGGTAATGGCAGGTTTTTTTAATAAAACTGAATTTAGCGGAACGGTACTAGGGGTATTTCCGATTCCCAAATCGCCAACGCTGGCCAACTATAAAGCATTGATTATGGGGTCGATGGATGCGGCGGTGACGGTTTACTTCCGGAACTCCATCATTCGCACCGTTTACAATACGTTCTGGGCGCTGACTACTTCTTTTTTGGCCGGTTACGTATTTGCCCGCTTAAAATTTAAAGGGAAAGAAACTTTATTCTTAATCATGCTCGCTACTCAAATGATTCCGACGACATTGGCCATTATCCCGACCTACCTGGAATTTGCCAGATTTCCCTTCTCGGGAGGCAATGATGTGTTTACCGGTGGAACAGGGATTTTAAACACATGGTGGATTTATTTAATCGGGGGGCCGTCCATTAATATCATGGGAACTTTTCTGGTCAAGCAATCGCTTGAGAAGGTTCCGATCGAGCTGGATGAGGCGGCGAGGATGGATGGGGCTGGAACCATCCGATTAATATTTCAAATCCTATTCCCCTTGCAGCTCCCTATTATGGCTTTTATAGCCATAACAACAGCCTTGGGTACTTGGAATGACTTTATTACACCTTTCTTTTATACCTCAAGCGATAGTTTGCAAACGCTTCCGGCTGCAATAACAAAGCTGTCCTCTGTTGGGGCCAGTCCCGGTGCTGTAATTAACTATCCTTTGATTATCACCTTAAGTCTAGGCGTCACCCTGCCTGCCCTGTTGATCTTTTTCTTTTTTCAAAAGTATATCGTTCAAGGGTTAGCCAGTACGGGCATTAAAGGATGAATATATATGACATATTTAATATAAATAAATATGTTAGATGTATTAATTGGTTGTGATATTGTCTATCTGCAAATCATTATTCATATTGGAGGGGTTAAAGGATGCAAGCGAGAAAAATAACGAACGCTGCTCTAGTCATTATGATGTCAATAGGATTGGCTGCCTGCTCTTCAGGAAATAACGGGGCTGCTGACACAAGTAATGAAACAGCGAAGGCAACTGAGAAGGCAGCGGCAACAGATGCTGCCAATACGGGGAATGTTACGATTACGGTTTTAAATGAAGGAGCTGTCGGCGTGGGTGCCGGCATCGTGTCCGATTTGCTCGGAGTAAAGAAGAAAGCATTGATTGCAGACGAAACTCTAAGTCCTCGTCCTGTAGAAGCTGACTTTACGTATACTCCAGGCGGTAAAGTGAATACGAACGTATTTGGCTACTTCTACCAGACCATCATCAACGATAAGTTGAAGAGCAAGAATATTACATTGCAAACGGAAGACTGGGGCTGGGGTGACCCGCTGATTCAGAAGCAGACAGCAGGCTTCCTTGCGAAAAACATACCCGATATTATCGTTGGAGAAACCCAGATGCCTGGTTTCGCCCAGCAAGGACTGCTGGAGCCTTTCCCGGCGGATATGGATCAATATATCCGCGAGAATATTGCTCCGGCAGCCTGGAAGCCGATGGAGTATGACGGGAAAATTTACGGTTTCGCCTCCCAACCGGGTGTAAACAGCTTGTTCTGGAACAAGAAGCTGGTGAAGGAAGCAGGCCTTGATCCAAATAAGGCTCCTGCCACGTGGGATGAGCTGGCTGCCAACCTGAAAAAGGTAACTGAAGCTGGTAAGGGTAAATTCTACGGGGGAGGCGTGTACGGTGGACCTAACGCCGGCGGATATTTACGGTTTGGCACATTGCTGGTCATCAATGGCGGCGGCTTCGCAGATGATCAAGGTAAACCGGCCTTCAACAGTGAAGCCAACCTGGAGACGATTGCCTTCATGAAAGAACTGAACAGCTATCATCCTGCTGGATTAATGATGAATACGAATGAAGGTACTTACTTCGATGCCTTTAAGAAAGGGCAAATTGCTTATCTGATCGACGGTCCATGGCGTGCAGTCGAGAGTTCAACGCTTGGCATCGAATATGGAATGGCGCCAATTCCACTGTCTTCCGATGGCAAAGCAGGCAATATTACAATAGGTGCGGCTTTCCACTCTGTGCCGAAGGAAGCCAAGAACAAAGAAGCGGCTTTTGAATATATTCGGGCTATGTACAGTGAGGAAGTGCAGACTCTTATCGCGGATACCGGTGTGAGATCTCCGGTTCTGAAAACGATTGCAGAGTCGGATGATTACAAAGCCAACCATCCGGAGATGTATCTGCATTACTTGGCAATGGCAGGAAACGTGCAAGGTTTGCCAACATTCACAAAAGAGAATTCCAAGGTTTGGCAACTATTCGGTGATGCTGTAACGAAATCGGTTATGACCAATGGGGATATCAAATCCATCATGGACGATGCTCAGAAAAAGGCAGAAGCTATAACGAACTAAAACGATTCTATGAGGTGGATGAGGAGGACTGCCTTTCGTCAGTCCTCTTTACTTCATTTTTAAACGCACGGTCAAAAGGAGAGATAGAGAATGCCGTATGAAACCAATTCTATTTTTTTGAAAAAAGCGAAGGCTGCCATGTCGCAGTTGGAGCAATCTATTTATGAGCCAATATCCTTATTAGCTGTAACGGCTTGGGTAACCCCCGAACCCGTCGCATATGCGGAGAGAACATCCGGGCAACAAATCCATTTAGAGCCGGGGGATAAGTGGGGAGACTTGTGGGATTGTGCATGGTTTCACTTTGGAGGAATGGTGCCGGACTCACAGGCTGGCAGCAAAATTGTGCTATTGATCGACGTCAATGGAGAGCTTTGCCTGGTAGATCATGAAGGTACACCTTGCCAGGGACTAACCAACATCAACTCGCAATTCGATTACAGCCTGGGACTTCCCGGAAAAAGAGTAGTGGACTTCAGTTCGGCTGCCAAAGGCGGGGAAGTTATTAACCTATGGGCGGATGGCGGCTGCAATGATCTGTTCGGTAATTATCGAAGTGGCAGGTTAAAGGAAGCTGTTATTGCCGTTTGTCATGAAGAAACCCGGAGGCTGTACTACGACTTTGAAGTGTTGATCGATTTGGCTGAGCAATTACCGGAGACCAGTATCAGAAAAACCCGTATCTATCAATGCTTATATGATGCAGCGAATCAATTGTCCGAGATTAATACTGACAACGTGCGCCGGGCAAGCGAACGGATTGCCGGGGAATTGAACAAACGCGGGGGAGACCCTTCCTTGACGGTAAGTGCAATCGGGCATGCCCATATGGATCTTGCTTGGTTGTGGCCGATTCGGGAAACGGTTCGCAAGGGTGCGCGTACATTCTCGACGGCGCTGTACAATATGGAAAAGTATCCGGATTACATGTTTGGCGCCAGTCAACCACAGCTTTATCAATGGATGAAGGAGTACTATCCGAAGCTGTACGACAAGGTAAAGGAACGCATACAGGAAGGCCGTTGGGAGCCGCAGGGTGCAATGTGGGTTGAACCGGATACGAATATCTCTGGCGGCGAAGCGTTAGTGCGGCAAATTTTATATGGTAAACGCTTCTTTAAGCAAGAATTTGGTCAGGAAATGAAGGTGTTATGGCTGCCGGATGTTTTCGGATACACAGGAAGTCTTCCCCAGTTACTGAAAAAGTCGGGGGTTGATTATATGATGACCCAAAAGTTGTCATGGAGCGAATATAATACACACCCGCATCACAGCTTTATCTGGGAGGGAATTGACGGAACTCAGGTTCTGACGCATCTTCCACCGGAGGATACCTATAACAGCCCTGCCGCACCAAGGTCACTCGTCAAGATCGAGAACAGCTATTTAGACCGGAATGTGTCTGAGAATGCACTCATGCTGTTTGGCATTGGCGATGGGGGAGGCGGACCAGGGGAAGAGCATCTGGAGCGACTGGCCCGGGAGAAGAATCTGTTGGGTGTCCCACCGGTTATTCAAGAGCCGTCAATCAACTTTTTCCACCGGCTGGACAAGGAGGCCTCCCGCTTCCAAACGTTCAAAGGGGAACTATACCTGGAGAAGCATCAGGGGACGTTAACCACGCAGGGACGCAATAAATGGTATAACCGCAAGATGGAGAAAGCCTTGCGGGAGCTGGAGTTTGCAGCATCGCTGTTATGGGCCGCCCACGGTGAAGCCTATCCGGCAGCAAGGCTAGAAGAGATCTGGAAGGAAGTCTTGCTGTACCAGTTCCATGACATTCTGCCCGGTTCCTCGATTGCGAGAGTCTATGATGAATCGCTTGAGCGTTATGCCATACTGCTCGATGAAGTCCATACGATGACGAAAGATACTTATGAACGAATCGCCAGCATAGCCGGATGGTCCAACCAACCCGTCTTGTTCAACTCGTTGCCATGGGATCGGCAGGAGTGGGTGGAATGGAACGGTAATTGCTATTGGGTTACCGTCCCAGCCATGGGCTACAGAACCCTTGAGAAGGCTGGACATGAGGTGTCCGTTGTTGAAGGTTTGATGGCGGGCAGCCGCGAGCTTGAGAACGAAAAGCTTAAGGTCATGTTCGATGAGGATGGCAGTATTGTTTCTGTGTACGATAAGCTTTGCGGACGGGAGGCGCTTCACTCTGGGACGAAAGCAAATGTCTTTATGATTTACCATGATGACGGGGATGCCTGGGACTTTCCGCATGATTACCGCGAGACGGTTGCCGGAGCCATGACGCTGGTAAGAAGTACAGCCCATATAGAGGGGCCGCAAGCGGTTGTCCGGCAAGAATATCGCTATGGTGAATCAATACTCTTACAGAAGATTATATTGACCATGGGCGGTTCGATGGTGGAGTTTGAAACCGAGGTGGACTGGCGCGAATCGGGCAAGATGCTGCGAGTGTCCTTCCCGACCAGTGTGTCCAGCGATCAAGTCAATTGTGAGATCCAATTTGGCTATTTAAAGCGGCCGACGACCCGCAATACCCTGATCGAATTTGCCAAAGATGAAATTTGTGCTCATCAGTACATCGACCTTTCTCAACCGGATTATGGCGTGGCGCTGCTGAATGACTGTAAGTACGGATTTAGTGCCCTGCACAATGTTCTCGACCTGAATTTGCTCAGAAGTCCTGCGTATCCGGACCCAACTGCAGACCGGGCTAACCACAAATTTACTTATGCCTTATATCCGCATGCGGGGAATTTCATTGAAGCAAGTGTTTATCGTAAAGGTTATGAACTGAACACCCCTATGATGGTGGTGGAGGCGATTCAGGCAGATACAGCACAGCATGCTCCTATTCAGTTGATCCAAATCGACCACCCTTATGTAATGGTAGAATCCGTGAAAAAAGCTGAGGACAGCGATCATTTGATCGTCCGTCTGTACGAAACGGCGGGGACTATGGCGCAAGGGATGATTTCCATCGGACTGGATTGCCTTTCAATTGAAGAGGCAGATTTGATGGAAAACCCGATCCAAGTTCTGCAAAATAACGATTCACGGGCAGAGCTGCATTTTGCACCCTTTGAAATTAAGACCATACGTGTTCAGCTTGCATAATCAGAGCACAAGGGAGATGAAGTAATGAAGGAGAGAGGCCGCGAGGAAGAGCGTACCGGTTTTCAGGAGGGGGGTGCCTACGGAGAAGCTTACGATCTGCAGACGGATTTTGTGATGGTTTACGGAATTAATCCCTCAATGCCGTTACGGATTCAGCAATGGAAGGCGCAGGGATATCAGGTGCATTTGATGACAGGTGTATCCTGGGGAGGCTATCAGGATTACCTGAACGGTAATTTTGATGGTCGCACTCACTGGGACGAAGCGCAAAAATATAAGGATGGAGAGCGTATTATCCATGGAACATCGGTCGATATACCGTATATGGTACCGACAGTCGCTTACTCCGATTATCTGATTCAACAGATTCGTCCTGCTGTGGATGCGGGAGTTGATGCTATCCATCTGGAGGAGCCGGAATTCTGGGTGGAGGGCGGGTACTCTGAGGCATTTAAACGGGAATGGCGAAATTATTATAACGAGCCATGGATTCCACCTCATGAATCAGAGAATGCACAATATCACGCCTCCAAGCTGAAAGCCTATTTGTACACAAGGTGTTTGGATCGGCTTTGTTCAGCTCTCAAGGAATATTCGCTGGTTCGCTATGACCGGCCGCTGCGGTTTTTCGTACCGACACACAGTCTGATTAATTATACGCAGTGGCGGATTGTCAGTCCGGAATCAAGACTGCTTGATCTGCCCTCCATCAATGGGTATATCGCCCAAGTATGGACAGGAACCTCACGCACAGCCAATGTTTACGAAGGCAACCGCGCGGAGAGAACATTTGAAACAGCGTTTCTGGAATATGGAATTATGCAGGAGTTGGTACGCGGAACGGATCGCCGCGTGTGGTTCCTGCACGACCCCATAGAAGATGATCCCAAACGTACATGGGAGGACTACAGGATAAATTATTTCAAGACGCTGACGGCATCCCTGCTACATCCCGGGGTGTCCCATTATGAGGTTGCCCCATGGCCCAAGCGGATCTTCGAGGGGCAGTATCCCAGCGCGGACGGAACAGGCAAGGAAGGAATTCCTGCGGATTATGGGACCGTTTTGCTCACACTTATGCATGCCCTCGGCAACATGGATCAACCGGATATTCGGGTCTTTGGAAACGATGTCAAGGTGGGGGTTTTGTTGGCTGATTCAGCCATGTACCAACGCATGCGCCCGGGTGTTGAAACTGCTGGCTTTATGATGAAGTATGACGGGACGAACGAAGTTGAACTGACGGACGAATATGCGCTCGAATTGCTGAACTTCTCTTCTTTTTACGGATTAACGCTTCCGCTTGTCAAGCATGGCCTGCCTGTAAGACCGGTTCAGCTCGATAATGCAAGACGATTTCCGGGTTATTTGGATGATTACCGGGTGTTGATCCTGAGCTATGAATTCATGAAGCCCGAGTACCCCGATCTTCACAGCACGTTGGCGCAATGGGTGAGAGACGGCGGAGCCTTGATCTATATCGGCGATGACAGTGATCCATATCATCAGGTTAAGGAATGGTGGAACCAAGGCAAACGTCACTACCATTCCCCGCGCGAGCATCTTTTTGAAGGTCTGGGACTATCTCTTGATTCTTCAGAGAGAATGACGTCGATTGGCAAGGGGTTGCTGGTGTACTTGCCTGTTCGGCCCGAAAGCTTTGCGGAGAGTACGGCTACGGGAAACAAGCTCCGTGATGCGGTTCGGGAAGCGATGGCAGGCTTGAATGATCCTCAAATATGCTGGGAACCTGCAAATCACTTCATGCTTCAACGGGGCCCTTATGTTGTTGCCTCAGTGATGAGTGAGTCCGTCCATGAGCATCCGCTTGAATTAGCGGGCTGTTATGTGGATCTGTTTGATCCAGGGTTGCCTATTGTTAGACATGTTAAGGTAGAGCCGGGCCAACAGGCTCTCTTGTATGACCTCGAATATGACCATGCGGGCAACAGCGGGGTTATCGCAGCCTCTTCGAGAACGGAGTGCTTCACGGAGGATTCGAGTTCAATCGTTTTTTACGTCAAAGGGCCAAAAGCTGTACACGCAGCAGCGAGAATTCATTGTTCAGCTAAACCGGTGAGTGCAACGATCCATATCAAAGAACAGGAAGCGGCGCTTCCTTTTGTGTGGGATGAGGAGACCCGAACCCTGCTCATTCGTTACGAGCATGATGCAGGGAGTGTTCGTATTCAGATTAATAAACAATGATTGGAGATTGATTAGGATGAAGACAAACATTCGCCCTCCAGCAATACCTTTGGTGACGGTTGATCCGTACTTTAGCGTATGGTCTATGGCTGACCGTTTGAGCGATGACTTTACGAGACATTGGACCGGCAAAAGAAATGCAATGACGGGATTAATTATTATTGACGGTACTCCATATCGATTTGCTGGCCGGGTCGAGCCGAATGCGGAAAACTATTATGCCGAACCGAAGGCGATGAAGCAACAGGAAGTTCAGCTAACACCTCTCTCCAGCACCTACTGTTATGAAGAATCGGGAGTCCGCTTGCAGATGCGCTTTACCACACCGCTATTGATGGATAACCTGGAGCTCCTGTCACGACCGGCCTCTTATGTGCAGCTTTCCGTCTGCTCGGTGGATGATAAGCCCCATAACGTGCGCATCTACTTCGATGTCACTGCAGAATGGTGTGTCGACTCCAGTGATCAGCTGGTAGTATGGCAGCAGCATGAGGAGGGCCAACTGGTTGTTCTTGAGATGAGTCATGAGGAACAAGCTTACTTAAACCGTTCCGGTGACGATTTGAGAATTGACTGGGGCCAGTTCTATTTGGCAGTTGAAAAATCCCCTGAAATGCGGACCTATCTGGCTTCAGCTGAAATCAGAAAGCAATTTGTGCGCAAAGATGAGATTGTCCCAGGCCTTAAGGGGGATATGCCGCAAGCTGTTCGTGATCACCAGCCTGTTATGGCCTGCACTTGGGATTGCGGGGAAGTAGGTGCTGCTGAAGTTTCAAATCTGTTCGTGCTGGCCTATGATGATGTTTATGCCATTGAATATTTCGGAGATAAGCTTCAGGCCTACTGGAAAAAGAGCGGAACAACGGCCCTTGGGATGATTGGGGATGCGTTCGCAGAGTATCCTGATCTCATCAAGAAGTGTGCGGCATTCGACCAAAAGTTATGGGCAGACGGAGTACGTTCAGGCGGAGAGAAATACGCAGAGCTTCTGGTGCTGGCTTACCGGCAGGCAATCGCTGCGCACAAGCTGGTCACTGATTCTGATGGAAAGCTCTTATTTATGTCCAAGGAATGCTACAGCAATGGCTGTATTGCTACGGTGGATGTAAGTTATCCCTCGATTCCGTTGTTCTTGCTTTATAATCCGGAACTCGTTAAAGCGATGATGAGGCCGATTTTTAAATATGCAGCCAGCGATGCCTGGCCGTTCGAATTTGCTCCACATGACGTTGGACAATATCCAATTGCCAACGGACAGGTTTATTCGGAGAATGCCATAGAAGGGCAAATGCCGGTTGAGGAATGCGGCAATATGCTGATTATGGCAGCCGCAGTTTGTTTGACGGATGGACACGCCGATTTCGCAACTGAGCAGGGGGAGCTTTTGTCCATTTGGGCCGATTATTTGCTTGAGTACGGGCTCGATCCTGAGAATCAGTTATGCACGGATGACTTTGCCGGCCATCTGGCACGAAACGCCAATTTATCGGTTAAGGCCATTATGGGCGTAGCGAGTTATTCCCTTCTTAAAGGTATGATGGGACATTCTGCTGAAGCTGAACGCTATAAGAAAGCGGCTGAAGAGATGGCGATTAAATGGGAGGAGCTGGCTAGAGATCAGGATCATTATAAGCTTGCTTTCGGCCAGGATGGAACGTGGAGCCTAAAGTATAACCTGATCTGGGATATCCTCTTTGACACGCATATTTTTGATGAAACCATTATTCAAAAAGAAGTCTCCTGGTACTTAAAGAAGCAGGATAAATACGGGGTTCCGATGGATAGCAGAGCAGCCTATACCAAAGCTGATTGGCTTGTTTGGGCGGCCTCCCTGGCTTCCGAGCGGGAGGATTTTGTAAGCTTGATTGAACCCCTATGGGACGCTTTAAATGAAACGCCAGATCGCGTTCCCTTTTCTGATTGGTATGACACGAATACCGCTAGGCAGATGAATTTTCAGCACCGAAGCGTTGTAGGCGGAATTTATATCAAGCTCCTGAAGGATACGTGGGCGCTAGTTGGCAAAAAGGCTCTTTGAGCGGAAGGAAAACCGTTGACAAGAGAACGATAAATTAATTCAACGGGTTTCTGATCAAACCATGGAGGTACGAAATGATAGATACACAGGAGCTGGGAAATCTATTTCAAAATCCGGGCATAACTTACAGACCGCAACCGTTCTGGTTTCTAAACCATGACTACAACCCGGAAATGCTGCGCTGGCAATTACAGGAAATGCATGAGAAAGGCATTGGCGGTGTTGTACTTCACTCGAGGCACGGCAAGACCGAAGAGTATTTCTCCGAGGCTTACTTTGATATGCTCGAAATTTGCATCGAGGAATGCAGCAGACTCGGTATGCAAACCTGGCTATATGATGAGGACAATTGGCCTAGCGGAACTTTCGGAGGCAAGTTGACCCAGCAATTCCCCGAGTACAGGATGCGTTATTTGCGGGTGGAAGAGAAGAGATATTCTCCAACGGATGGGCAGAGGGAATGCTTGATAGATTTTGCCTTAGAAGATCATCATTCATTGATTTCTATTCTAGCCTACCGCATAAAACAGAATGATGGGGCAACGGTTGTTTTGCAGGATAAACCGCATGATTTGACCCATTTATACGGTCGATCCTGGCAACCGGAGGAAGACGGGGATTTTGTAATCCTCGCGTTTTGGGAATGCGAGGTCGCTGAGAAGGTGACGTTTGCGCGAGGCTATTACTTGGATACGATGAATCCGGAAGCTGTGAATAAATTTATCGAACTGGGCTATGCACCATTCGATCGGTTGTCTGCACATTTTGGGACGAACATACAGGGAGTATTTACCGACGAGCCTGGGCTCATGATTCACGACGGATTTTCTGGAGTAGAAGCGATGAAAACAAGCGTGGATCATTTGGAGGAAAGCTTGCCGGGGGTGATTTTGGCATGGACGCGAAACCTTCCGGAGCGTTTTGAGCAGCACTGCGGATACTCGCTTCTCTCCCATCTCGGCTCCCTGCTTTTTCAGGTGGAAGATACAAGCCACAAAGTACGTGAAGATTATTATGCGGCTCTTACGCACTGGTATATCGATGCATATCACCGTGGATTAAGCTCATGGTGCGAAGCTCGCGGGCTGGCCTATATCGGTCATACGCTGGAAGAACCGATCTGGGGTCAGGCGCGTTCGCAGGGGAATCAGACGCAGGTGCTGCGGGAATTTGATTATCCCGGTGTCGATTATTTGCAAGCAGGTATTGGCACCAAAGAGAATCCCTATCGTATTCTGTCCGTCAAGTGCGCGTCGTCGGTCGCCCATATTGAAGGCAAGAATCGCGTCATTTGCGAGGCGTTTGGAGCCAGTGATCACGGGTATTCCATGCGTCAACGGAGACTTGATGCCAATTTTATGGCGTTTCTGGGCGTTAACTTGTTTATTCCCCATGCATTTTATTTTTCGTTCGAAGGGTACCGCAAGACGGATTTTCCGCAGACGGAATTTTATCATGCGCCCCACTGGGACCATTATAAAGCTTTTGCCGATTATATCGCCAGACTCAGCTTCATGGGGAGCATAGGTCATCATAATGCCCGTATTTTGCTGCTTAGCCCCGTGCATACGGTCTATCAGGAAATGTTCGACAATGGAAGGGCAGAGCTTAAGCCCGCTTCGGATGTGCTGCATGCTCTACTGTCCGATCGATTAATTCGCAACCAGCTCGACTACGATTACGCCGACGACAGCCAAATCCAGAGTAGTTTTGCAGAACAGGGTCATTTAACGTTTACGAAGTCGCAGGAGAAGTATCGGGCTGTTATTTTGCCTCGTATGAAGGTTATGTCTGTCGCGTCGGCGGCCAAGCTGAACAAGTTCGTGGACCAAGGGGGGCTGCTGATCGCGATCGGAGAAGTGCCATCGGATAGCTTTAACCAGACAGATGACCCGGAGCTGAATAAGTATTTGAACCCTCTTTTCCCGCAATCAGGGGAAGAAGAATGGCATGTGTATGGACAAGGGAAAACGCTGCTGCTGTCCGAACCGAAGGTGACTGCCGATGATGCGCGATATTTGTGTGAACAGCTGCGGCAGTTTCCAGGAGTCGATCAAGTTACCGAACGCTGGTTCATACCGGAAACAGAGAAAGAACGGGTCATCGTGACTTGCCGGTGGGTAGAGGGCGAACAATACTTCTGGATGATGAATTGGTCGGAGGAAACGGCGGAGATCCAATGCTTGACCCAACCAATGGAAAGGGTAGAGGAGTGGAAGCTGGAAAACGGCGAGCGAATTCTTCTTACACAAAGGGAGTCGAATGAATTCCGTCTAGTGCCTGGCGAACTGCGGATCGTTCGTATCGTCAATTCCGATCCTGGGAAAATGCTGGAAGGGTTGTATTCCTTAGAGAAGACTATCCTGCTGCCCTCATCTTGGGGTTTTAAGCTGGAAGATCCCAACGTGAAGGTTCTGGATCGTTGGGAAGTGACATTTAATGACCGCGAATCACGGATGAATGCGGTGATGCCCGGCCAAACCAACACCTATCGAACCCGGCTCATGATTGATGCTTCGGCAATCGGCAAGGAGATACGACTGGTCACCGATGATATTGATCAGTATGTGCCTTCACATATCGGTTTTTTATCCAGGCGCCGCAGTGTGGAGATTTATATCAACGGGCATAGACTGCCGGCGCTTGAGACTGCGGGCTGGCAGGATCCTTTTTTTAAAAGTGTGAATTTGACACCTTATGTGCATGCGGGTGAAAATTTGATCGAACTGCTAACCATCTCACTCCTGGAGCCTATGATTCGGGTAGCCTCCCCTTTATTTCTGATAGGAGATTTCGCACTAAATGAAGAAGGCGTATTAATTGCCAGTCCTCAGCCTATAACCGGATACTGGAGTGAACAGGGATATCCTCATTTATCGGGCAGGGCCGTTTATATGCAAAACTTTATGATGAGTGACATCAGGGTTGACGAAGCGCAGCAGCAAATCGAACTGGAGCTTGAGGACGTAAGGGAATCGGCATCCGTGCTAATCAATGGACAATTCGTAGGAACATGCCTATGGCCGCCATACCGCTGGGACATCACAAAGGCCATGCGTCCGGGATTAAATGAAATCCGCATACAAGTTGCGAACACGCTTGCGAATTTATATGGGAAAGAAGTATTGCCGTCAGGATTATCAGGAGGAGGCTGGATAAACATTAAGACGTTGACTAATGGAGATTCCCGTGAGGAATAAAATCCATTGGGAATACCGTTTTCCTCATTCAGCAGCTTCTCGTAGAAACCCAATCCAACCGGGAACAATAAACAAGCAGGAGCCCAAGGTCTCCTGCTTGTTTTTATCTAACGATAAGAATTTATATGTTTCACGCTATAAATTATCCTTCTATTTCTCGCTGAAACGGATACCGTCCTTTTGAGGACGGTATCCGTTTCCACTTGACACTATTTATTGGGTATTAATCACAAATTCCACGCCTTCTTTGCGATTTTTTGCATATTCAGCGGTTGCTGTGAATAGTAAGTCGGAAGATGAGTTAAGCGCAGTCTCGAAAGAGTCCTGCAGAACACCGATAATGAAACCTACACCAACGACTTGAATTGCAATATCATTCGGAATGCCGAAGACGCTGCATGCTAGAGGAATCAGTAAGAGCGATCCTCCGGCAACACCTGAGGCACCTGCAGCAGATATAGCAGACAGCACGCTAAGAACAAGCGCCATACCAAAATCCACTTCAATGCCGACCGTGTGAACAGCAGCGAGGGTCAAGACAGAAATCGTAACAGCTGCCCCCGCCATATTAATCGTAGCACCTAAGGGAATGGACACAGAATACGTATCTGCATCCAGATCGAGCTTTTCACATAATCTCATGTTGATGGGAATGTTTGCGGCTGAGCTGCGAGTGAAGAATGCGGTAATCCCACTTTCCTTCAGGCAATGGAAAACAAGGGGGTAAGGATTTCTACGAATATTCAGATATACAATTAACGGATTAATCACAAGTGCCATAAATAACATACATCCAATGAGAACAAGAAGTAGTTTACCGTAATCAAGCAGGGATGAAAGTCCCTTTGCTGTAACAGAATCAAAGACAAGACCCATGATGCCTAAGGGTGCCAAGCTGATTACCCACTTGACGATTTGCGAGACAGCATCTGAAAAAGAAGTAAGCGTGTCTTTGGTGTTATCATTAGCATTTCTAAGAGCAAAGCCAAGTAATATAGCCCATGTCAGGATACCGATATAGTTGGCATTCATTAGGGCGTTTACCGGGTTATCGGCTACATTAAACAGCAAAGCTTTGAGTACTTCTACAATTCCATCAGGTGGAGTCAGGCCGCTCACACCCGTTACAAGTGATAAGCGTACCGGAAACATAAAACTTACGATAACTGCAATCAGCCCTGCCAAAAATGTACTTAAACCATACAGAGCAAGAATCGCTTTCATATTCGTTTGTTGGCCTTTTTTATGTTTGGATATGGCCGACATGACTAAGAGCAAGACCAATACAGGTGCGACTGCCTTTAATGCCTGTACAAACAAAGAGCCGAAAATGCTGACCCCTGTTGCATCAGGAATGGATACAGCCAAAATTATACCAACTACAATCCCCACAAGTATTCTTTGTACCAGGCTCACTTGGTTCCACTTGAGCAATGCTGTTTTCATTACTTCCCCCCGGTTTCAATATGGAAATATAACTAAGCCCTGACTCCTGCTTTATCGCGGCAGTGTATGTAAGTTTATCACGAAAAATGTCGATTGTGTGCAACTGTAAAAATTTGCACACCGTTATCCGATCCTCCGCAAATTGATAGTGTTCCGCTGATAATGGGCGGCTTGTCAGATGCAAATGTCCATTTAGCCACTTACCCGATTGGGGGGAGTAAACGGGACTCTATGGCTTGCTCCAATAACGAGCTTAACGCTCTTCCTTCAATATAAAATCCGGCTTCAGCAAATAGTCCAGCGTGTGAGGCAATGGAGAATCCTGCAGCCTGATTCACAAGCTCAAGAATAACAAAGGTATCTTTATACATTACCCGGGTTCCCCGCCGCACTGTATTTCTTCCACTTTCTGATTTTGGCGCGGAAGTTGGTGAACGGGGCGACTGAATTGATGTGAATCCAGCGGGCCATCGGCCAGTTGTCCTTGCTGCCAGTCCATTTGCGGGTGCCTTGGGTGAACAGCTCTTCTTCGGTTAAAGTACCGATCCATTCCAGCCACTCCTGCTCCCTCTGACGGAATAGGTCTCGCAGCTCGGCGAGGGATAATGCGGCATATTGCTCGTAGAAGGACTGGTAAAGTCCGCCAAGCTGGTTCCATTTATAGCCGGGTGACGGCATGTGGACCTCACGGCCTTCCCGTTCATCCTTGTCCCAGCCCATGATGAGCGGAAGCCAGCCAAGCTGGTAGGCGATAATTTCGGCGGGTGTTTTATCCACCTCAGGTATTCTTGCATCCCTCCGGCTGTTGTCGATCCCGTCAAATTCTGCATCCAGCAGCACATACTTGGAGTGAATGGTCTCGATTAATTCTTCTTTGGACGAATATTCATAGCTTGCCACAGCAGCGCACCTCGTTTTTATTCTAGTTATACCATAGAGCAGTGACGGCAGTGTGTCATATTTAACCAAAACAGGATCATAGCAAAAATCTATAATCGTATATAATGATATTCATATGGAAGGAAGTGACACCATGATTATTGTCCTGGTTATAGCTATTATTTTGTTAATGGCCCAAACTATTTACCTGCTGTATTATAAAAGCCAGATTAGGGATATCGGGAATCAGCTGTCTTTTATTATGGAACATAATTCTTTTAAGTTTATAGGAACACAATTAAAGCCTAAGGAAATCGATAGCTTAATCCACCGCTGCAATGCTTTGTTAAGCCGTCAAAGAGCCCTGGATCAGCAATTCAGCCGGAAAAATGAAGAGATGAATTCTACGATCATCAGCCTGTCGCATGATATCAGAACCCCGCTTACTTCATTAGATGGTTATCTCCAATTAGCTCTGCGCTCAGAACAACTTCAAGACAAGACACAATATGTAACACTAGCCCAATCCAGAATTCAGCAGATCATCAAGTTGGTTGACGAGTTGTTTTTATACACCAAGCTGCAGAATCCGGAATATAGCTTTGAACTTGAATCCGTTGACGTTATGGATGTGCTGAAGCGGAACTTATTTCATTTCATTGATGATTTTTCCCGGGCCGGTGATGAACCCATGCTTAATCTTCCGGAGTTGCCCGTTTCTATCGTGGGGAATGTGAATGCCGTGGAGCGGGTATTTGCGAATATCGTCGGCAACTATTTTATACATGGGGAAGGTTCGTTATCTATTGGTTATGAGGATAAGCAGGATACCGTGTGTATCCATTTCACCAATCTGCTGAAGGCAGGGACCCAGGTCAATATGGAGCGGATTTTCACCCGTTTCTATAAAGAAGATCCTTCACGTACCGTTCATTCCTCCGGTTTGGGTCTATCAATTGTGAAATCACTTATGGAAAAGATGAACGGAGATACGGAGGCCGAATGTATCGGCGATACCTTTTGCCTAAAAACAGAATTTATGAAAACAGCGAAGGAGAATGCAGATGTGCGGGAACGGGAACAATCAGCGGGTCCTGATTATTGAGGATGATGAACATATTAACGGAATTATTTATGACGGTCTTACAGCAGACAAGTTTCTTTGCACACAAGCATATTCCGGCAGTGAAGGGAAGATGAATCTGGCTCACCGCGAGTACCAACTCATTGTGCTGGATCTGATGCTGCCCGGTTTATCGGGGGAAGAATTCATGCATTATTTACGGAAGGATTTAAAGTCTGGGGTCCCGGTGATCATCCTGTCGGCTAAAGACCAGTTGGATCATAAGTTGAACCTGTTCGCTTTGGGAGCAGACGATTATGTCACCAAGCCTTTTGAAATAGAAGAGCTGATTGCCCGCATCCATGTCCATATCAAAAGAAACGCGGCAGATGAATCCTCCAAGGAGTACAAGCATAAAAACCTGCTGCTGGACAGCACGGCATACAGTGTCAAAGTAAAGGATAAGACACTTAGTCTGACGAGACAGGAGTATAAAATTGTTGAACTGCTGGTGAGGAACCCAACGCGGGTATTCACGAAGCAGGATTTGTACGAGCTGGCATGGGATGAAATCTATATGGGAGAAGACAAAACGATAACGGTGCATATCAGCAATATCCGCAATAAAATTAAGTGCTATGATAGTGAACCTTATATTGATACGATCTGGGGAATCGGCTTCAGGCTGAGTAAGTGAAACGCTTTGACATTTCTTAACCTTTTATTGGCGATGTCTTAGCCTTCATCCTGTTAACTTATGGTGAAGGAGGGTGCTACCATGTCAGATTGTATTATTGAAATGAGTGGACTTACGAAAAGGTACAAATCAAAAACCGCTGTGCTGAATGCCGATCTCAAAATATTCAAAGGTGAGATTGTAGGATTAATCGGGAAAAACGGGGCGGGAAAATCGACGCTGCTGAAAATGATCGGCGGATTAATTTATCCGACGTCGGGAGAACTTCATTTTTTTAACCGGTCTTCGGGTGAGAATCAGTCTTTCTTCGAGCGGATGGGCGTGCTGATTGAAAATGCCGGACTCTATCCCCATTATTCGGCCTATGAGAACTTGAATCTATTGGCCATGGCTTATGGCCTCAAGGATAGGAACAAGCAGATAGAGAAATTGCTGCAGCTGGTTGGACTAGATCATAAGAATACAGCTAAAGTCAAAAGCTATTCCATGGGGATGAAACAACGGCTCGGCATAGCAATTGCTTTACTCGGAAGTCCGGATGTCCTGATACTCGATGAGCCGATCAACGGGCTTGACCCGGAAGGTATTGTTGAGATTAGACAGTTGATCCTGGAGCTGAACAAAGACGGCTTAACCATTATCATTTCGAGTCATTTTCTTGAGGAGTTATCCAAAATCGCGACTAAGTATGCAATTATTCATCAGGGTGAGATTGTTGAGGTGATCTCCAGAGAAGAACTGCTGCAGAAATGTGAGGAACGGATTGAGATCGGGGTGGATGAAGCCAAAACGGCCATTCCGGTTTTGGAGCGGGAACTGCAAATCTCAAAGTACAAGGTTGCCTACGGTCAAACGCTGTATGTCTATGACCGGAACATTGAAATCCGGCAAATTACGAAGGTGCTGGTGGATCATGGGGTATCGGTAGATTCAATTTATAAGCATAAGCAGAGCCTGGAGCAATACTTCCTGGAACGGACGGAAAGTGCGGGTGATCACTATGATTAATATCCTTAAGATGGATTTTCACCGCTTCAGAAATAATAAAATCATGTATTTGCTGCTGCTGCTGTTCTGTGCTTTTCAAATCTTCGGCATCTTTATGATGCAGCAATACTCACAGTCGATTGAAGAGGGAGGCGTTGTGGTCAGCAGCATGAATGAGAGCGAGTTTATCCAATATAATATTTCACAGCCCTCCTCCTGGATGCTGATTTACATTGCGGTCTTCAGTATTTATTTCTATATGAGTGAATATAACTCCGGATTCCACAAAAATTATATCTCGATGAGAAAAGCAAGAATCTATTCTGTCTTGTCGAAAATGTTGATCCTGGCCGTGTTTATAATCCTTCTGTTCATCACGCTGCTGATGTCTGACTGGATTGGAAGAAGCCTATTCTTTGGTAATGCCAGCCTTGGTGATCTTGGTTTTTTCGTTAAACTGCTGGTCGGCCAGTTTTTGCTGCATTGGGCATTTTCGATCCTGATTCTCTGTATTGCAATGATCGCCAAAAACCTGCTGGTAAGTTTGACCGCTGGATTTATCCTGGCCCTAAATGTTGTGGGAATGTCGCTGGCTGCACTGGAATCGCTTGTTGAGGGAATTCACCTGTCGAAATACCTGCTCATCAATACGCTGGTCCGCATAAAGGACTTCAATAATACCGGCGAAGTTATGCATACGACTTTTGTTGCGGTTGCAGCTATTGCAGTATTCACGTTCATTGCAGTCCGTTATAAAATTAAGGAAGACCTGAATGTATGAGCAGGCTGAATCGAGTCCATTTAAATGCTGAAAGATCCCGATCCGCTCAAAGCGCAGAGAGTTACAGAGGCGACACTTCCAGACTAAATAAGGTAAAATAAAACTGGGTGCAAGCGCGTTTGCGTCTTCAACATAAATAGAGTGCAGCCCGTTTGGGGATTGCACGACACAAAGGAGAAGAGTAACGATGACTGAAAGAATCCCGGAAATTGAATTGAACGATGGACTAAAGGTGCCTGCGATTGGATTTGGGACTTACCGCTTGAAGGGTGAGGCTGGTGTAAAAAGTCTTACAACAGCGATTGATGCCGGCTATCGCTTGCTGGATAGCGCCTTTAATTATGAGAATGAAGGAACGATTGGCGAAGCGGTTCGCCAAAGCTCTGTGCCGAGGGATCAGCTGTTCATTACGTCCAAGCTGCCGGGGCGCCATCACGCTTATGACAAAGCGGTGGAAACGATCCAGGAATCCTTATATCGGGCCGGATTGGACTATTATGATTTCTATCTCATCCATTGGCCGAACCCCAATGTGAATTTATACGTTGAGGCCTGGCAGGCGATGATCGAGGCCAAGAAGCAAGGGCTGATCCGCTCCATAGGGGTCTGCAACTTTTTGCCGGAGCATATAGAGCGTTTGATCAAAGAAACCGGAGTAGCACCAAGCATGAACCAAATCGAGCTGCATCCCCTGTTTAACCAGGAAGAGCAGCGCCGATGGCATAAAGAGCACGGAATCGTGACCGAATCCTGGAGTCCGCTCGGACGCGGCAGCAGTATTCTGGAGAATGACAAGCTTGCTGAAATTGCCGGAAGATATAACAAGTCGATCTCCCAGATCATCTTGCGCTGGCATGTCCAGCTTGGAGCGGTTCCGATTCCCAAAGCAGGATCTGTAGAGCATCAGCGGGATAATCTGAACGTGTTTGATTTCGCTCTGACTGAAGCGGAAATGGAGATAATTTCGGGACTAGCCTCAGCATCCGGGCGTATCGCGGATCAAGATCCGGCGACCTATGAGGAATTCTAAACGTACTTAACGCATGTGCATTCACAAATGCTATAGATCGGACAAACCTATCCGCGGTAATGGATAGGTTTTTTTATGTGCAGGCGGGTAAAAAGGTGCGATTCATAATTAAGCGGGCGCGGGCATGTAACCGATAAATAAGTATAGTTGAATGGACACGGAGGATTTATTGAACGTTGAAAAATATACTCAAAGTCGCATCCACGATCATACTGCCGTTTGCTCTGCTTGTGCTGGCGTATTTCTTTGCCAATAATACACATACCTTGTCCCAGCCGCAGCTGGAGCTTGTGAGGCTTGCCCCCTATCCCATCTTTCTGATCGGAGGCGTCCTCTCCTGGAAATTCAACCGCAGCCGGGAGTTTTTTCTGCTCCTTATTTTTACGCTCAGTCTGGCCTCACTGCAATATTTGCGGGAGCTGCCCGGCGCGGGTGGCGAGGTGTCGGTGTCCGATCTTCACTCCATTCTTTGCCTGGTGATTCCTGTTAATGTCCTGATCTTCTCTTTCTTTAAGGAGCGCGGGATATTCAGTCTATGGGGACTTCTCCGCATTGCATTTATATTGGCTCAGGCAGCAGCAGCCGTATGGTTGTTGAACCCGGACCAAAGCGCCATTCTGCACCGGATCGGCAAGGATCTGCTGCCTGTAACGCTGCGTGATCTCACCCCATTGTCGCAAGCCTCGCTGATTGCTTTTGTGCTGGCGGGGATAAGACTTATCATCAGGCAAGTTTCCCAGAAGTCATCGCAGGATATTTCTTTCATAGCGGTGCTGGCGGGAATGTTATATGTGCTGCATAGCGAGTATGATCCTATCCGGTATGCCATATTATGGGGCGTGTCGGGGATCATTCTGATTACCTCGATCATTCAGGATTCGTATTCGATGGCGTTCTCCGATGAGCTGACCGGACTTCCTTCCAGGCGGGCCTTGAAGCAGGATATGATGAAGCTGGGGATGAATTATGCGATTGCCATGCTGGACATCGATCACTTTAAGAAATTCAATGATACTTATGGCCATGATACGGGGGATGAAGTGCTAAGGCTGGTGGCTTCTACTTTAAGAGAGGTTGCCGGAGGCGGAAGGCCCTTCCGTTATGGCGGTGAGGAATTTACGATCCTGTTCCCGGGTAAAAGCATTCAGGATGCTTTGCCGCATCTGGAAGAGCTGCGCGAGAAAGTGGCTAAGCGTGCTTTTACACTGCGGGGGAAGAGCAGAGGAAAAGGCAAAGCAAAGCGCAAATCGAAATCTGCAAGCACGAGATCAGCCAGGCCCATATACATAACGATAAGCATCGGCGTTGCCCAAAAAAATGAAAAAAACAAAACGCCGGATACGGTCATGAAGTCTGCGGACACCGCCTTATACCGGGCCAAGAAAAAAGGGAGAAACTGCGTAAGTAAGTAAATATTCTATTTCATAAGGCACCAAAGCAACAAAAACATACATAGTATAGCGGTTCTTAGACCAAGCGGAAACGGGGGCATTCGGTAAGGTTCAATGTTGGAGCAGGCAGGAGTATTCTTAGCAAAATTATAGTCGATGGAGGAAACAACGAATGAAAAAGCTATTTAGTCTGCTGCTTATATTGTTAATGGTTACACCAGCCTTTGGCAGCACAACCTTTGCGGACAATGCGGTGAAGGCTAAGGTGGCAGAGAGCAGCACATTTTTTAATGGAGAAGAGAAGCAGTCTAACGGATTCGCAATATTCGGCAATAATTATTACAGCTTGCGTGATATCGCCGAACATTTCTCGGGAACCTCCAGCCAGTTCGATATTACCTGGAATAAGAAAAACAATGCGATTGAGATCATAACCGGACAAGCCTATACGCCTGAGGAGAGCGGAGGCAGCAAATATTACAGCCAGAGCAGCAGCTATAGCGCTACACTGTCTAATTCCAAGGTGGTGCTTGACGGGCAGTTGCAGTCTATTAAGGCCTACACGATTGACGGCAGAAATTATTTTCAGTTGAGAGATTTGGCCGCCAAGATCCCCTTTGAGCTCGAATACGACAATAAGCTGAACCAGCTGGCGATGTTCTCTAAGGTTCCGGACCATGCGTACCGCGTGAAGGCGGGGGCTCCGGTGGAGAGCAATGCCGAATCGTCTAATTTCCCCAGATGGAAAAGTACAGTAGAGTCCTACCTTGTCAACAATAGCGACGGGACAGTAAGCGTCATTGAGGCGGGCAAGGAGGTTGCGATTGAAACGTACAATGCCAAATATGAATTGACAGCAACTCAAAAAGTAGCATATGAGCTTCCGCTGTTCGGCGGCTTCTACAGTGGTGTGAAGTACAACTATATTGCGTTTGGACAAGAGAACCGTGAAGAGGATAACAGCAAAGAGGTCATTCGCATCGTCCGTTATGATAAAAGCTTCAACCGTATCGACAGTGTGTCCGTTAATGGCGGGGAGAGCTACACGGTAGTACCTTTTGATGCAGCCTCCGGAAGGATGGCCGAGCAGGGAGATACGCTTGTCTTCCACACCAGCCGTGAAAGATACACAACAGAAGACGGATTAAACCATCAGTCGCAGCTCACAATTATCGTGAACACCGGCACTATGACCGTGACCAATGATATGGGAAGATTTCAGAAAAATCATGTCAGCCACTCCTTCGATCAATATGTGCTGTTCGATGGAAGCAGCCATGTGCTTGTGGATCATGGCGATGCCTATCCCCGTTCAATTGTCCTGAATAAAGGGGACGGCAAGAGTTACAGCGAGGTGGACCTGTTCCAGATTCCGGGGAGAACCGGGGCGAATGCCACCGGGGTTTCGGTTGGCGGATTCGAAATGTCCGCAGGCAATTATATTGTTGCTATGAACAGCATCGACCATTCCTTGGTTAAAGACTACACCTCTTATGAGATGGTTGGGCTGGAGAAGGATCAGCGGGATGTTATACTGAATGTATTGCCCAAGAACAGCCTTGCCAGCGCTTCCGTTAACCATATCACCCTGGCTAAGTATGTAGGCACCGATCGTATTGCCTCCATACCGAAACTGGTGAAGATAACGGATGACAAATTCATGGTGCTGTGGCAGGAATTTGATAAGGACAATCATCCGGGTGATTTGAAATATGTATTCATCGATGGTTCGGGGCAAGCTGCAGGTGCGATCCAGACGATTAAGCATTTTGTATTATCCGAATGCAATCCGGTCGTCAGCGGGGGCAACATTGTCTGGTACACCAATAGCAATGGTTCGCGGCTGTTCTATACGATTCCGGTGAACTAGGCAGCAAATTATAGCGGCACTCTCTCCCGACCCTAACAGCATCAGGCCGCATCCTTATTCGTAAGGGCGGCCTTTTTGCTGTGCCTTTTGCATTGGAAAGGAAATAATCTTCCGTTTAGAGAGCCCAGTTCTGGTTACATAAAGAGATAAGAGTTGAATCATTTTGGACTGAGGAGGATTTACGATGAGTGATCAATATACGATTCAGGATCCTGTGAAACAATATCAGAAAGCCACGGCGGAGTTCCAGCAGCAGCAGCCCGCTCCGGGACTGGAGAAGGCGATGCATCCGAAGCCGGATGACGGTGCGGAAACCTACCGCGGCAGCGGACGGCTTACCGGACGCAAAGCGATTGTTACCGGAGCAGACAGCGGGATTGGCCGCGCGGTGGCGATTGCTTTTGCCCGCGAAGGTGCTGATATAGTCCTGTCCTACATGCCGGAGGAAGAGGCTGACGCGAAGGAAGTGGTCAAGCTTGTAGAGGAAGCGGGCCGCAAGGCCGTCGCCCTGCCGGGCGATCTCAAGGATGAGGGCTACTGCGAGCAGGTAATTGCCGCAGCGGTCGAACAACTGGGCGGAGTCGATATCCTGGCCAATATTGCGGGCAAGCAGCAATTCGTCCCGGATATCGCCGATCTCACCACGGAGCAGTTCGACGCCACCTTCAAGACGAATGTGTACTCGCTGTTCTGGCTCTGCAAGGCGGCGATCAAGCACATGAAGCCGGGCAGCACGATCATCAATACTTCTTCGATTCAGGCGTATCAGCCTGCACCGATTTTGCTGGACTACGCAACCACCAAGGCTGCGATTAATACGTTCAGCAAATCACTCGCCCAGCAGGTGGCGGGCAAGGGAATCCGGGTGAACGTTGTGGCTCCCGGCCCGGTGTGGACCCCGCTTCAGGTCAGCGGCGGCCAGCCGGAAGAGGTGCTGAAGGACTTCGGGGCGAAGACGCCGCTGAACCGTCCGGGCCAGCCCGCCGAGATGGCTCCGGCCTATGTATTCCTGGCCAGCCAGGAATCCAGCTACATCAGTGGTGAAACGCTGAATGCCAATGGCGGGATGCCGACGCCGTAATCAGGATAGTCCAAAAAGCAGACGCCGTTATGCAAACGGCGTCTGCTTTTTTCGTTATTATAGCTAGGAACAATGGGGGGATTCACTTCCGTCCGTACTCTACACCCCGTACCTTGGCAAATATCATAGTATGTCTTAAAGTACCCGTTACATCACATTTGTCGTTGCGCAGCGTCCCTTCCAAGGTAAAGCCTGAACGCTCAGCAATTCTTGCACTCTGCACATTGCGGGAATCACAGCGGATTTCAATCCGGTTCGCCTGCAGCTCCTGAATAGCGTATTTCGTAATGGCATCTACGGCTTCTGTGATGTACCCCTGCCTGGCGAAAGAGGAATGAACCCAATATCCGATCTCGAACTTGCGTGATTGCCAATCGATCCGGTGCAGGCCGCTGCTGCCGATCAATTCCCCCGTTTCCTTCCGGAATAAGAGCAGCCTCAGATCTGTACGCTCCAGGAATTCCAGCCGCGAGCGGCGGATGCTTGCTTCGGATTCCTCAACCGTAGGCACTTTGTTTGCCCAAGGCATCCACGGACGCAATTCCTCAATGCTTTCTTTGACGGCCTCGTTTACAGCAAGACCATCTCCCCAATGTGGGGCGCGGATCAGCAGCCGTTCACTTTCAAAGCTTTCAGGTATGGATAACATAATAAGGCTGCTATCTGCGGTGCCCATAGGTCCAACTCCTTAATTAGATTTCACTAGACTATATTCTATCGTAATTGTTCTATACTATGAATTAATGCACTCAGAAAACAAATAGTAACGATAAAATAACTGATTTTTTAGATTAGGAGGCGTAAATCATGAGATTATCCAGAGGTATTCCCGATCATCACGGGATATCTTCCAGAAACCTCTTAGATTTCTTCACTGCGATCGAACAACGGAAGCTTGAGGTGAACCAGTTTATGCTGCTGCAGAACGGAGTGGTAACGGCTGAGTTCTCGCGGACACCGTATCGTCCGGATTGCCCGCAATTGCTGTATTCGCTGAGCAAAAGCGTCACCTCCATAGCTGTAGGCATCGCCTGTGACGAGGGACTCATGGAACTGGAGGCCCCGGTGATCTCCTTCTTTCCGGACAAGCTGCCACAGCGGATCTCTGCCAACTTGGCGAAAATGACGGTGCACCATCTTTTATCCATGAACGCAGGCCACCATGATAATATCTATGCTGCTGTGGCCAGGGAGCAGGACTTTGTGCGGGCATTTCTGGCACAGGACGTTCCGCATAAGCCGGGAAGTTATTATGTGTACAGCACGCATTCTACCTATATGCTGTCTGCCATTATGGAGCAGGTTGCGGGACAGGGTCTGGTCGATTATTTGATGCCAAGATTGTTTGAGCCTTTGGGCATACCCCGCCCATCATGGGAAACTTGTCCGCTGGGCACTACAGCAGGCGGGATGGGATTAAGCTTATCGATTGAAAGTATCGCGAAATTTGGCCAGTTGCTGCTGAATAAAGGACTTTATGCGGGAAAAAGAATTGTGTCTGAGCAGTATATCGAATTAGCTACTACGGAACAAAGTGACAACCGCCGCCTCCCCAGAGCAGACCGGGTCGACTCGGCACAAGGCTACGGGTACCAATTTCATCTGTGCCGGCGTGGGGCGTATCGGGGGGACGGCTCGTTTGGCCAGCTCTGTTTTGTGGCTCCTGAACAGCAAATAGTCATTGCCGCCACCTCGGCCTTTGAGAATATGACGAAGCTGCAGCATCTTTTAGACTTGATTTATAAATACATTATCGATCGATTTGAGCAAGGGGAGGTCAAACGGATTTCCAGTCACTCTGAGGATATGCTCAAGCTCCAGCACCGGTTGGGGGCTATGGCTTATCCTGTTCCTGCCTTCAAGCCTATACCGGAAAATATACCGAATCTGGTCAACAGAGGTTATTTAATCAATGAAAATCCCCACGGTCTCCAAAAAATCATTTTCGAGTGGAAAGACGAACAACTTGAACTTCATATGTTCTATGGGGATGAGCGGGATAAGGTCATTCTGTTTCATTTTTCCAAGCCGCTTCATGGGGTAGATGTATTCCCTAAAGACTTATCCCAAGAGCGGCAGGAGGTGGTCACGTATGCGCTCTGGGAAAATGCCAGCAAGCTTCAACTCATCCTGTTCTACATCGAAACGCCATATGTGGTCACCTATACAATAGCCTTCCATGACAACAAAATCGACTTTGCGTTCAACATTAATGTATCACTTGATATACCGAACTATAGGGTTACGGGACGATTCCAGCAATAATACAGGCGGATTTATAGCTTAATGTGCTTGTGAAGCTTGCTGTTGTCCCGTAACACAAGCAGCTTATCCTGATACGGCTTCAAGGCTGCAAAAATGTCAGGCCGCTCTTTCTGCTGATGTCCGTAATTCCATATGTACATTTTTTTCAGCATTTCGAAGGATTGCATTACCCATTTATGATGCACGCCTTCAATGATCCACTTGTCAGAGGCAAGGATATTATTCAGTATCTGGTCTCTGTCTTCCACGCTGTTCCTGACATCACCGCCTTCTGTCTGCCTCCATACGATGTTGTCGAGCTCGTAATAAGGGATATCTAAATGAGGAGGACAGATTTCTTGCTAAGGTGGATTTGCCGCTGCCGACGGGACCAATGATATGAATCCTGTTTGGTTTTACTCGGTCCATTGTCTGGGTCCGATCACATGGAAAAGTTGCTGGCTGGCGGGATTCAGCGCGTGCAGGATTCTTTGCACTGTGAAATCGCTAATGGGCCGGGGCAGATCGTCTACAGCACAATATTTGCACTCCACAATCTCCGGCGAGCAGGGCTTAGGTGCTTGATATGAGTCTTCTTTACAAGTGAAAACAAAATGGTGCATGTCATTACCCGGGTCATAGTAGACCCCGGTTAAAGACTCTGGAGTGACCTTAAGACCTGTTTCCTCCAGCACTTCGCGCCGCGCGCTTTCCTCTGCCGACTCTTGTGCCTCGGATAACCCTCCGGGCAGTTCCCAATTGTATTTCCCGTAGCTGTGTTTAACCAGAAGGACATGCCCTTCCAGATTCAGGATGACTGCTGCCGCGCCGATCAGTTTATTTGACACAATAGACACTCCTTAATCGTTATATTTAGGATGATTGCTTGTCTGTGGCTGACTGATCAGGTTGCCGATACTATTAATTATAGTAAGCAATGGCCGAACAACAATCAACCGACGGCACTAACTATTCCCGGAAGCAGTAATATCGAACTGACTACCGACAGAGACATGTACTCTCACCGTCCAAGGATCTCTCCTGGACGGTTTTTTCTGTGTGAAAATAATATCCTGTCTTCCCTCTGACAAGCAATCGAGAACCCGGTCGGTCAAAAGTGTTATTTTGTCCTACCACAAAAGTCTACTGAGGTCAATACGCTAAAGGATACCTAAAAGTAGTCTTAGGTGCTATTCACAATGAATGGCAATACCGTTATCTTATATATTAAGAAGTGTTCTTTATTAAGAACTATTAAAATATAAACGCTGGAAAACTCCTGCCGGGTTTTAAGAGCCGAGTGGAGATTTTTTATACAGGTGGAGGCCACAAAATGAGCGCAATCGCCGGTATCTGCCAATTGCAGCGCCATAATCTGAATCCTGATCAGGGACCGAGTCTTATGCAGCAGCTGAGCCGTTATCCTGCGGATGATGCCAGGGGCTGGCAGGGTCAGGGGATTTTCCTTGGTTGCCGTGCGCAGTGGATTACTCCACAATCCTTGAACGAAAAGCTGCCGTTTTATGATCCCGAGCGGAGGCTGGCAATTACAGCGGATGCCATTATCGACAACCGCAGCGAGCTGTTTGGGCAGCTTCAGGTGCCCTATGAAGACCGGGACACCATACCCGATAGCTTGCTCATCCTGCTCGCCTACGAGAAGTGGGGAGATCAGACACCCGTTCATCTGGTAGGAGACTTTGCCTTCATGATCTGGGACGAGCGCAAGCGATCTCTTTTCGGAGCCAGAGACTTCTCCGGCAACCGGACGCTCTATTTTCATAGATCCACTGAAAGTTTCGCTTTTTGCACAGTTATTCATCCGCTGCTTTCTATGCCGGGTGTAAGCCATAAGCTGAATGAAGAATGGGTCTCAGAGTTTCTGGCTATTCAGAATAGAGTCGATGCCACGGACTGCTTTTCAACGGTTTATCAAGCTATTGAACAGCTGCCTCCTTCACATTCCATGACCATCACCGGGGAGAAAATTACATTCTCCCGTTACTTTATATTGCAGGCACCGCCTAAACTGCGTCTTGGCTCCAACGGGGAATACGAGGAAGCCTTCCGCGAAGTATTCGGACAGGCGGTCAAAGACAGGCTTCGGACCCATCTTGCCGCCGGTGCCAACCTGAGCGGGGGACTTGACTCCGGCTCGGTAGTCAGCTTCGCTGCTGAAGAACTCCGTCGCCGCGGGAAACCATTGCATACCTTCAGTTATTATCCTGTAGACAGCTTTACCGGTTTTAATCTGGGCAAAAGGGTGGCAGATGAGCGTCCCTTTATTCAGGAGACGATTGATTATGTAGGGAATATTGAGCCGAGCTTTCTGAACTTTCCCGAGCAGAGTCCTTATACCGAGATTGACGAATGGCTGGATATTCTGGAGATGCCCTACAAGTTCATTGAAAATTCTTACTGGCTTAAAGGCATATTTGAACAGGCACAACAGCAGGGACTTGGTGTTCTGCTGAGTGGACAAAGAGGCAATTGGAGTGTTTCCTGGGGACCTGCGCTGGATTATCAGGCCAAGCTGATTCGTGAATTCCGGTGGCTCTCTTTCTACCGTGAGAATAAGCAATACAATCAGTCGATGGAAGCGAACCGCAGAAAGGTGCTGCAGATCGTCAGCAAAAAGGCCTTTCCGTCGCTTGAACGGCTGCTGCCGCGCAAACGGGAGATGCAGCTTGAGCTGATTCATCCCGATTTTGCCAAACGAACGGAGGTCCATGAACGTCTTCGGGAATTCAATATGGATCGTAGACCCTCCTCGCAGACGGTTTATGATATCCGCCAGAAGCATTTTGAGCAGCCGCATATCTGGAATGTCAATGGAACAGTGGCTACCAAGATGTCGCTGAAGTACCGGGTATGGGACCGCGATCCCACGAATGATCTGCGCGTGATCCGCTTCTGCCTGTCCGTGCCGGAGGGACAGTTTGTCCAGAATGGTGTGGACCGTTCCCTGATTCGCAGAGCCATGGAGGGACGTCTGCCGGATGGAGTCAGAATGAACCGGAAGCAGCGCGGGGTGCAGGGAGCAGACGGGATTCTCCGGATGCAGCCGCAGTGGGACAGCTTCCTCGGAGAGCTTCGGGAAATGATTAAGGACCCCCGGACTTCAGCCTACTTGAACAACAATGTGCTTGCGGGATGTTTGGACCGGATTAGTGAGCCTAAACCGGAGATGATTTACAATTCGGAGTTCCGCCTCCTTACACGGGGACTTGTATTTTACCGCTTTCTGAAATCATTATCCTGATAGCAAGACGCCTGAAAGGGGGTGAAAGAATATGAAAAAGGAATACAGCAAGCCTGCTTTGGAAGTGCTCGACGTTAAAATGACTATGGCTGGACCAGGATTTAAACTCGCCGACTCCTTCCAAGATGATCCGGATGAGATCGTGCACTACTCCTAAGACTGCTTTTAGTCGTGCGGCCCTCATCCCCCTATGCTTGCTGAAGGGGGAGAAGGGCTATCTTTTCATCATCACCTTTTAGAACATGTGAATTTACAGGATGGAGTGAATCGTATGGCGAGTATCGTTCAAGGCTTGGCTTATAAAGCATTTGGCCTGCAAATTCATAGTGAATTTCCCTTGCCGGAGCTTCCTCTTACTGACCAGCCGGGGTTGATCGGCAGTGTGTCGGTCATTCAAGAAGACTTGTCGGAGCGTTGGCAGGCCATTCCGAAGATCACACCCAGCCTGGGTGTATCAGGGAACGAAGTTATGTTTGAAGCCAAGGACACCGCTATTTTCTCCATTCGGGACGGCAGTACGATTACAGTGTCACCTGCACCAGGTGCGGACGGCGACTGTGTACGGCTCTTTATTCTGGGAAGCTGCATGGGCGTTCTGCTGATGCAAAAAAAAATTCTCCCTCTTCACGGCAGTGCGCTTGTACTGGACAACAAGGCTTACGCGCTGGTTGGGCGTTCAGGGGCAGGTAAATCGACACTCGCCTCCTATTTGATGGATCAGGGCCACCTGCTGATCAGCGACGACGTTATTCCCGTTATGGTGCAAAATGGACATCCATTAGCAGTTCCAGGCTATCCGCAGCAAAAGTTATGGCAGCAGAGCTTGGACTATTTGGGAATGAATTCGTCCTCTTACCGCCCGTTATTCGAACGTGAAACTAAATTTGCCGTTCCCGTGCATGACCGTTTCCAGGCTGAACCGCTGCCGCTCGCAGGTGTGTTTGAATTGTCGGCGGCCGGAGAAAGTCCGGTAACCCTGCAGACCATCAGCGGCCTGGAACGGTTTCATACTCTATTTAATCACACTTATCAAAAGGCAATGATTGACCGGATTGGGATCCGAGAATGGCATTTTGGCATGTTGGCCTCTTTTGTTAACCGGCTGCCGATGTACCGGCTTACCCGTCCTGAAGCAGGCTTCAGTGCCCCGGCACAAGCTTCGCTTATATATGAAACGATCCAGCATCAAGTGGAGGAGAGATGAACCTATGAATACTACAAATATTTTGTCCCTCGAAACGGTCCTTGTGCAGCGTGAGGGCAATATCGCCAGCGACATGGATGGCGAGAAAGTCATGCTGAATGTGAAGAACGGCAAGTATTACAATTTGGGCGAGGTTGGCGGAGAGATTTGGTCGGCCCTGGCATCACCGGTTACCGTAAGACGGATTGTGGAGACTATTCAGGAGATTTTTGAAGTTTCGGCGGAGCTTGCCGAGCAGGATGTGGTTGCTTTTGTGCAAAGTCTGCTGGATGAGGATCTCGTCGTAAATGTTAGCGGATCATGACAACCCTCCGTCGCATCCGCCTGTTGCTGACCGTTGACAAGGCTGCTGTGGCGCTGATTCCAGAGGCATTATGGAGGCTTTTTCTGGTGAGAATCCAGCTGCTTTTTCCGTTTGCAAGAACGGCTCCACGGCTGGGGATACAGTCTCAGGAGACTTCCGAGGTGTCCAATGCGGCCGATATTCCCCGGATTAAGCATATTACGAAAGCGATTCGTGTCATCAGCCGTTATACTCCCTGGAAGAGTACCTGTATGGTCCGTGCAGTGGCTGGACTACAGATGTTAGAGAGACGCGGGATCGAAAGCACACTCTATATGGGGGTTGCCAGAGATAAGCAAGGTCAAATGATCGCCCATGCCTGGCTGCGCAGCGGAGCTTATTATGTCTCCGGCGATGATGCCATGCAGGGTTTTGTAGTTGTGGAGAAGTTTGCCAAAGTGTTACAAGCCGAGTAATCGAGGTGGGACCATGCAAGCCATAATCTATTACATCCGGCAGCTTCAGCGCTTGTCCGGAGTTAAACTGTACCTTAACCTGCTTGGCATGGTCATCAGCGGACTGCTGGAGAGCTCAGCCATTCTGCTGCTTGTACCGATGCTGGGAATGGCCGGGATTCAGCTAGGCGGAACAGGAGCGGGGTACAGTATACCTATGCTCGGTTTTCTGTCAGAGCTGCCGCAGACGACGGCGCTTGGGATTGTGCTCGGCGGGTATGTCTTTATCGTACTCTGTCAAAATTTGATTTCGCGTTTCGTCGCGGTCCGTAATGTGGAGATTCAGCAGAGCTACAGCCGGCAGCTGCGGTATGATGTTTACAGCGCACTTTTGCGGTCAGAGTGGGCCTTTTTCCTCAAAAAGCGCACCTCGGACCTTATCAACGTAATGACCACGGAAATGGCGAGGGTGCTCGCTGGAATCAGCTGTTTTCTGCAGTTTCTCACCTCGCTCCTGTTCACACTAGTGCAGATCGGCTTCGCCTTCTGGCTGTCCCCTAAGATGACTCTCTCTGTACTGGTATGTGCGGTCCTGCTGTCCTTGTTCTCCCGCAGATTCATCCGCAAAGCCAAGAGGCTGGGCAGTCGCAGCTCCCAGCTCGGCCAGATGTATCTAGCCGGAATCACGGACCAACTGAACGGAATCAAGGATATCAAAAGCAATAATCTGGAGCATTCCCGGTTGGATTGGCTGCATAGGTTTACCGCTGAGGTCAAAAACGAGCAGCTGGACTATACAAGACTGCGCTCGAATTCCCAGCTGCTGTACAAAATGTCGTCGACGCTCCTGATCGCTGCGTTTATCTTCGTGTCATTCCGGTTTCTGCACGCGGAAGGCCCATCTTTCCTGCTGGTTATCCTCGTGTTTGCCCGGCTGTGGCCGACCTTTGCTGCCCTTCAGTCGCTGATGGAGCAGCTCGCCTCTGTACTGCCTTCCTTCAAGCAGCTTCAGGCGCTACAGGAAGAATGCCTGCAGGCTGCTGAACACGGTACGGAAGGGGAAAGTGCGAAGCAAGTTACACCTATGGCTTTGAAGCAAAGCCTGGAAGCCCGGAACGTGAACTTCCGTTATGATCCGCAGGAGCCGCAATATTCGCTCCAGGGGGTAAATGTGGTGATTCCGGCTAACAAGATGACGGCGATTGTCGGACGTTCGGGCGCAGGAAAAAGCACGCTAGTCGATCTGCTCATGGGCTTGATGCAGCCGGAATCGGGCGAGATCTGGGCCGACGGTCAGTCCATTTCAGGAGACAACCTCCTGTCTTACCGGCGCTCCATCGGTTATGTAGCGCAGGATCCTTTTCTGTACAACGCGACGATCCGCGATAATCTGACGATGATCAAACCGGATGCCAGCGAGGAAGAACTGTGGGAAGCGCTGGAGTTTGCTTCTTCGGCCGATTTTGTCCGCAAGCTGCCGGAAGGACTGGATACGCTGATCGGTGACCGGGGCATCCGCCTGTCCGGCGGCGAACGGCAGCGTCTGGTGCTGGCACGAGCGATTATCCGCAAGCCTTCCATCCTGGTCCTGGATGAGGCAACAAGCGCGCTCGATACCGAAAACGAGAAGCGGATTCAGGAAGCGCTCGAGCGGCTAAAGCATTCCGTGACGGTAATCGTGATCGCCCACCGGTTGTCCACCATCCGGGGAGCCGATCAGATTCTGGTCATCGACCAGGGGCGGGTCATCCAGCAGGGCGTGTTCGGCGGGCTGGCCTCAGAAAAAGGGGGCATGTTCAGCCGGTTGCTCAGCAGTCAGGAAGAGGCGATGTAGGCGACGCACAGTTTCGGGTTGAAGCTGGCGAGGCCTGTTGACGACTGGATATCTTAGAGGGATAGATAGATGACAGGGCGAATGGACAAATGGATGAATGACGAATGGATGAATGAACGAATGGATGAAAGAACGAATTGGACGAATGAACGAATGAACGAATAGACAAATAGACAAATAGCATGGCCCCTCTCTACCGAAATCGGCAGGGAGGGGCTTTTGGTGTCACATTTATCAGCCAATTTGGCATGAAGCTTGAAAATGATTGCACTTTGTGCAGCAGAATTCCACCGAAAGCAGGTATATTTCGGTTCTACTGCACTTTGTGCAGTCAAATTTCGAAGAACCGCCTATATGCAGCTATATTTGAGAAATCTAATGTACGAAATACAGTAGAATGCTATTTGAGCTCCAAAAGAAAGGAATCTAGTTGAACGCCATCATCTTCCCAAAAACATATTTCGCAAATATCATAAGTTCCTGGTGGTTTAAGTTCTAAAGTTTTATATCCACAGCATGGACAAGCTCCTTGAATTACGATCATGTTTTCTTTAACTTGCACTTCTATTTATTATCCCGTCACTTCGAAATGTTCTTCATGTAGTTGTAATATTTCTATATCCTTAAATTTCTCTTGAAGTTTTTGAGCAAAAGACTTTACTCCGAATATCTCAGTAAAGGTATGGCTTCCAACAATAATATTCATATCTATGAACTTAGCATATTGAATTGTGTAGAGTGTCTTTTCACCAGTTATGTAAACATCACAATTACTATTCATAGCATCTCTCAACTGATTTGTTCCATTACCTGCACCTGTGACCATACCTATTCTCTTAATTTCTTTGTTATTATTCTTTTGAAAATATATTTTTTCACCCAATAAACAAGTCATTTTTTCTACCAATTTCTCTAATGGTATTGGAGAGTCAAACTCCCCAATACCTATTGCACTATGACCTTCGAAATGACGAGATTGTTGGACGACTTTACTGACTCCTAGCAGTTTAAGTAATGAATTGCATGTTCCAAAATCAATATAATCCAATGGCAAATGAATATAGAAGTGTGCAATATTATGTTCTTTTAATAACTCTATGCACTGCTCCTTCATCCCATAAACAAAATCCCATGCATCATGATGGGTAACTATTAAATGGACATTCTTCTCAGCAGCCTGCAAGACTATCTCAGGAGTAATATTTGTTGCATAACCAATTCTTTCATAATTATTCAATGAAAAATTACAAAAACCATACTCTTCATCTTCTTTAAAGTCTATAAGCAATTGACCAAATAATTCATATATATGTGATCTGAATTGTTGAACAATCATCAGTGTGTCCCTCCATGATTATTTATTATTTCAAGCGGTTTCGCCTAACTCCTAATCCACGCACTCGCATATCCCTCTCATAAAGCTTGATAAGCGAGTTTGCTTAATACCCCTCCGTAGAGTGATAGACGAAGCTATTCATCATCTTCGACTTCCGTTGTCATCAGATCTGTGGACTTTAGATGCAAAGGATATTTTCGATGCTGCCAAGAGGGATGTATCTGAAATACTTATCATTGTGTTCGCCTCTTGTTACTTCAAACTGCCGGTTAGCTTAATGAAGCATCGTCAGTCCAATACTTTATTTTTCAGTCTATATAGATTGAACTTGAGAATATACATTTAGGGAAAAGCGGCGGAGGGGAAGTATGGAATTGGAGGAGTGACAGCGGCCGGAAGTCCAAACATTCTCTATAGTCACGGCCAATCCCAAAATAGAAGAATTATAAGTTCAATCTATATAGAACTTTATTTTCTCCTGACATCTAGTGTATGAAGTACACCAGATTCCTTGATAGTTCTTACTATAAATAGTGAAAATGCTCTCTAAGCCCATCGACGCTATAACAGAGCTCAGCTTCCGCATATGGGCACTGGGTGTTCGACACACACAATTTGGGGCACGCGCAATGCTTACTCACCCAATGCTCGGCACTTATGTATCGGTTTACCCAACGCCCCGCACACGCGGTACTCCGCTCACTCAAAACTCAGTTCACCCAACGCCTCACACACGCGATACCCTGCTCACCCATCGCCACACACATACTTCTCTTGTGCCGTCCTCCGATTAAGCACGCGAAATCATCACTCCGCCGCAATCCCAAGGTTAGCTTATATAGATGAAGGTTTGATTTGGACAGCAGCCGAGTTAGATGTAGTTACTGCAGCTATTTGGTGCCGCGGCGGCCGTTTTTAGGAGTTAGATGTAGTCTGTGCAACTAAAAACAGGAATTTGCTCACTTTTAGCTGAATTCCTCAAAATAGATGTAAGGAGTGCAATTATATCCATATCGAACACGAAAAGCTGTATTATAACTGCACGAAATACAACTAACCAAACAAAGGGTGGAACCCGAACTCCCACCTGTACTCGCACTCGAACCGCACTATGAACTCGAACCGCACTATGAACTCGAATCCGCACTATGAACTCGAACCCGCACTATGAACCCAAACCCAAACCCAAACCACAGGCGTGTATCTCCGTCCACGTTGTACAATTGTATTTGGCCCGCCCTGTAGCAGCTGCCTTATCACACTTATGTAAAAAGTTAATTCTCTTTGCCGGTTAGTTTCCGCCAAGTCCATAAGAAGGGGCGTAGGGGGAAATAAAGAAAATGCAGTGGCTTCGGCAGGGGCAGCGTGTTCTTATCCACCGCATAAGGATAAAGGAAGCCCGCTGCATACAGGAACTGATGCCATGGCGTAAGTATCGCCGGCTGATAATATTTGTAATGCCGCTCCACCTCGGGCTCCAGGGGCGGATTGTGCAGGTTAACCATACGTGCCACATAGAAAAGTGCAAGCTGTGCCAACCGGCGAGCCTTCGGCTTGTCCGTCAACCCGGACAGACCAGGAGCAATCGGCGCTTCCAGCAAATCCGCCGCGAGGATCAAGGCTTGTCCGCCAACGCTGTCGTAATTATAACGCCGGAGCAGCCCGGTCAACACGCCGGCGTCAGGCTCTTGCAGAAGCAGCTGTTTGATATCCAGCAGCCATCTCAGCCTCGACCAGCCATGCCTTGCCCCATGCGCAGCCAGAAACAGGAATAAATCCTCCCTGCCCAAGTAATGGACGTTTTGTCCGAGCTGGCTGCTTGTCCGTGCATGTTTCCAAAGCTCATCAAAATCCGGCTCCTTAGAAGGCCCTGGACTTAATCGCCAATGAACCTCAACCTTGATGTTTTTGGCGGGGTGATTGAAGGTGTTGTGATGTTCGCGCCACTTCCAGTCTCCCAATATGCTCTCGAATTCCTCTTCTTTCACGTAACCGAGAGAGACCAGCAATGCTTCTGTCTCAGTCAGCTGTTCCATCGGCACAATAAAATCGAGGTCACGCGAGGTGCGCAGCGAGATATCACCGTATAAATCCTGTGCAAGCACCGGACCCTTCAGAAACAGAGAACGGATATTCAGCCGGGCAAGCGATTCGCCGATATTCCCCATCTCACCGCTGAGCTGAAGCATCTGGACGGTATTTCTACGGTACTCCCATTTCAAACGCTGGGTAACCAACGACGGTACAGATTCACCTTGCATGCGGCTAAGCTTGGGATATAAAAAAGGATAAACGCGGTGATGCAGCGATAGCCGGATCATCAGCTCCCAGTCGATATCCGCGAACCGCTCCGGATTCCGCTCCGCCATATCATCGATGCTGTCAGCTGTAAGCAGTGCAAGAAGAAGTAATACTTCCTTAGATAAGCTCCTTTTATCAAGGGTATACCGGTCAGTCATAGAGACTCTCCTTAGTGGAATGTGAACAGATCCGTTGGCGGATTTGTTCTATTTAAAGAACGCATTGTGAGCGTAACACCGTCATCCGAAATTTGTCAATTTTTATGTGGATGATGTGTATTGTTCTTGCATTGGACATGTCATTAATTAAACATACAATGTGCAATAGAAGCATGTAAGAAACTCTATGATTGCCCAAATCCACAATGAAAATTCAAACACTGGAAGCGGTCTGTCGGACGTATTTGCCATTCTTCATCTCGTAATAGAGCACACGGTTGCCTCTTTATGGCTGCCGATATCCTTCCCGGGAAAAGAGGTCTGTTCTACCGTTTGCCATAATTCCTTCGATCCATTGTGCGGTATGCTCCACGTTCCAGGCGGCAGCTTCTTCGTGCTCTCCAGAGAGATAGCTGATACGGAGCAGGGAGGAACCCGCTTTTCCGGTTTTGCCCAGATGGGTACGTACGGCCTCCACCCTGTTTATCGTTTCGAGAGGAATGGTTAAGCTTTTGGCCGGAAAATACATCTTGAAGATGAGGGAATCTTTGGTCAAGGCCAGCCAGCCGTTTCCGCGGAATTGACCTGGGCCTAGGGAAGAAAGACCATAGAAGTTAGCTAAACGCTCAGAAAATATGATCTCACAGGCGCTCATCTGCTTCCGTACCTGTAGGAATCTCAAGACTAGTCCGACCAATGCAAGGACCGCAATGCAACCTGCTGCAATAACTGCCGGAATGAGTATCACCTTCTCCTATTTCTTATTTCGAACAGATTAGGGCTGAAGTGAATCCGTCTGCGCAAATATTTTACCACTTTCATCCATTACAGGGGAATGAGATCCTCTACTTTTCGAGTGGGTAATTCTGATTTTGGCCAGTTAATACTGCATTTCCAGTAGCGTCCATTTATGTTAAGATATTTATCCGATGCCACAAGAAGAGGAGAGCGACACTGATGTTGCCTGAACTGGCGAAAAAAATAGTTATAAGTAGAAGCTTGTTTGGGGAATCTCTGTCTTCTAGATTTATCTTATTATCTTAGCGGTTAAAAAAGGTTGAGCCGGATTAGGCTGCTTATGTGTAAACTGGGTTCTTGGAGAGGAACATTAATGCTTAAGGGGGAGAGGGAATTGCATGAGGAACTAAGCGGAATTCACGGGGCGGAATCGTGGACAATCGTTGAACCGGTACTTAAGGGCTGGTCGAAGGATAAAAAGTATTATGTCGAGGATGAGGCCGGGCGCAAGCTGCTGCTGAGGATCTCAGACATTGAAGCCTTCCAACGGAAGCAGGCAGAGCATCAGGTTGTTAAGCTGTTTAATGAGCTTGATTTTCCGATGTCGCGGGTGATTGACTTCGGAACATGCGGCCAAGGCAGGTATACCTATATGCTGCTGACGTGGGTAGAGGGTCGTCCTCTGGAGGACTGTCTGCTTACGCTAACGGCTAAGGAACAGTATGAGCTTGGCGTGGAGGCGGGAAAGATATTGAAGCTGATGCACTCCATCCCGAATAGCAATGACCTTCCTCAATGGGAAGTACAGATGCAGGCGAAGATTCTGGCCCGGATCAAAGAATACGAAGACTGCCCGTATCATTTGGAGGGCGATGAGCAAGCTATTGCTTATGTGAAAGGAAATATCAGGCTTATCCATAATGTGAAAAAGGTCTACCAGCACGGGGACTTTCACATGGGCAATCTCATCTACACTCCTGAAGGCGGGATTGGAGTAATTGACTTCAACCGCTGGGATAACGGTGATTATGTTGAAGAGTTCTATAAGCTGCAGTTTTTTGACAGAGACCGGAGCGTTCCGTTTGCCGTAGGCAAGCTTGAAGGATATTTCGAAGGGACGCCTCCAGAGGAATTTTGGAATAGGCAGGCGCTGTACGTGGCCTACAGCTCGCTTTTTTCGATTAAGTGGTCGATCCCCTTTGGGGCAGCCGACATTGAAAGCATGATGACCCGCGGCAGGATGGCGCTGGAGGATTATGATTATTGCAGTAGAGTCATTCCGCGCTGGTATCAGGCATAAGGCACATCGAAGATGCCTGCAATCTATAGAAGACGAAGGCGATTCTGCAGGATTTTTTTTTACGGCGTATTAATGTTTGGCCAAAAGATTGAAATCAAGGAGTGCAGTACGGTAGAATTGCACTATCAGCAGATTTAACCAAGAAGGGGATTGTATCGTTTGAATAATGAAGAAGTGAACCAAGAGCTGCCCGAGAATTACGAGGAGCTGAAGAAAGCCGCCGGCCGTTCGGCGGATTGGAGAGCGCGTCTTGCTGCAGTGGAAGAGCTGGGACAGACGAAGCACAAACAAATTATCGATATTCTGAATCGCCTGATGATTAGCGATCCTGTATATACCGTTCAAGAAGCTGCGTATGAGAAGCTGAAAGCCTTCGGCGAAGATGTGAAGGTGCCGTCGAAGAATAAGGCAGAGCTGTTCAGAGGCGTATCCAAGATTGCGCTGCGCATCAAGAAGAGTCTCCCTAAAGACCATTCGTATGAAGAGTTCAAGGAAAAGCTGAAGAAGATGAGAATCGATGTCTACGATGCTTACGAAGGTGAGAAGGGCGAGGATTTCGATCAATGGCTGGAGAAGTTGTGGATTTCAGCGACGAAATAGTTAGCAGTAATATAGCGGGGAGCCAAGGACTGGACAAGTCCTTGGCTCTTTCGTTTTTAGTTCCAGCCGCTCACTCCATTGCTAAGCCCGGCGGATATATAGTAAGGTGGCAAGAGGAAGAGAACGGAACATTGCAGCAGCAATCTTTTCCTATATCAATTACACAAAGGATGACAACATGAACACTAACCCATCAACCGAACCGCTCTTTGAGCAATTTCAGGAATTTCTTAAGCTCTCCGGGGAATTGCGCCCCAATTATATTGCCAGCCTGGGAAGCCGTCCGGAAGACGGTAACTCTTCAATCAGCAGTATCGTACCCGAAGTGCCGGAGCTTCTAAAAGTAATCTACAGCACGGTTTCCGGTACTGGCAGCGATGAGGAAGAACCGAGCCTGATTGAGTTCATACCGGGATACAGGCTGATTCATATCAAGGAATATAAGCAGGAAATGCAGGTGCTGGCAGGCATTCTGGAGGAGAAGGGCCACCGGACAGACGGAGTGATTCTTCCGATCTTGACCAATTACGGCAGCGACTTTATTTGCTACTACCGGTCCACTGACGGAACGGAGCGGATTTGCGACCTGCTGCATGACTACGGCGACCTGGTTGTGATGTATGATTCACCGCAGAAATTTCTGGAGACGTTATGCGAATTCTATAAGCAGGAAGTTTATTTTTTAGATGAGGAAGGTTATCTCGACTGCGATTTGGTCAAAGAAGGCGAGGTAGGTGCAGCCCTCAATCCGGCTGCGGAATATTGGGCGGAATAATCCAAATCTGTTGCAGGTTTTCTTCCTTTTTTACCGTCTAATGGACAGACTGGTAAAGGGAAGGTGCAGGTTAGATGCATAATCTATTTAGAAATAAAAACCGCCAAATCAGAGCAGGATGGGAGATACTGCTGCTGACAGCGGCAATATTTGCTATTACAATGATTGTCTCATTTGGGGTCTCGCTGCGGGTGGATTCCCGGCAATGGTTCGACCAGGACGGCTGGGTGCGGATATTCAAATCAAATGGTCTTTATATGTTGATCACCGTATGGTTTACGGTACGTGTCCTGCATAAACTTCCCTTAATCTCTATTGGACTCCCGCGGCCTGACGGAGCCAGATTCATTCAAGGATTCATTAGCGGAATGCTACTCTTGACATGTATTTCTCTGCTGCTGTGGGGGTTCGGCTCAGCAACCTTTCAGGGGGAGTGGGCCAACCCTCAATTTATGCGGCTAGATATGGTTGATCTGGTCATCACCGCAGTCATAGCTGGAATCTGCGAAGAAATTCTGTTCAGAGGATTTATTCAGCATCTGCTGGCTAGTCGCGTGGGCCTTTATTGGGCCGTAGCCATCACCTCAGTACTGTTCTCACTGGCGCATATGGCCAATCCGGGCTACAACGGGATATGCTTTCTTAATATTGTGTTGATAGCCCTTATCTTCTCAACGATGGTCATCCGGACAGGAAACTTATATTTTGCGATAGCCCTGCACATCTCGTGGAATCTGTTTCAAGGGTATGTACTGGGCATCGCAGTCAGCGGAAATACACCACATGGGTTGTATTCGCTGAAATTAACGGGTGCCGATTGGATGACCGGAGGAGATTTTGGAGTAGAGGGAAGTATTGTAACAACGCTTGTGCTTGGGTTGGTTTTTGTTTTTATGCTATTGGCTGTCAAACGCGGAGCGGGGATGAGGAATACGATGGGCAAGGGTTTCGGTTCAGTTAATCGTTGATGTCGCAGTGAGTTAAGCGGTGCGAATGATAAAAAAGATACTGTACCTGCAACAAAGAGCAGCCCGGATCCGGGCTGCTCTTTGTTAGGTTTACACACTGATACGATACTTAAATCCATTACCCCTGCACAGACCGCTTCTCCTGCTCCCGCAGCTCAATTCTCCGTATTTTGCCGGAAGTAGTCTTCGGAAGATCTGTGATGAACTCAATTTTGCGCGGATATTTATAAGGGGCTGTCATTTCCTTGACATGACTCTGCAATTCCTTAATCAGCTCTGGTGTGCCTGCGCTATTGTCCTTCAGTACGACAAAGGCTTTTACGATCGAGCCGCGGATCTCGTCAGGGCTGGCCACAACTGCGCATTCTTTAACCATGGCATGCTTCATCAGGGCTTCTTCTACTTCAAAAGGGCCGATGGTATAGCCTGAGCTGATGATGATATCGTCTCCCCGGCCTTCAAACCAGAAATAGCCATCCTCATCTTTGCGCGCCCGGTCTCCGGTGACAAAATACTCCCCGTGGGAGCAATTCGCCTTGCGTTCAGGGTCTTTGTAATAGTTCTTGAACAGGGCAGGCATGCTCAAATGCACGGCGATATCGCCGACAACACCCGCAGGAACCGGCTGCCCTTCCTCGTTAATCACCTCGACAATGCCCGGCGCGATGGATTGGCCCATGGACCCGACACGGATAGGCTGATCCTTCAGCGCAGCGATGATCAGCGTGCTTTCCGTCTGGCCATAGCCGTCGCGGATGGTAATGTCGAAATGCTGTTGGAAGGTGCGGATGACCTCCTCGTTCAGAGGTTCGCCGGCGGATACGGCACAACGCAGTTTGGACAGGTCATATTGCGGCAGCCCTTCCGTTTTGGCCATTAAACGGTATTCCGTCGGAGTGCAGCATAATACCTGAATGGCTTGATCCTGAAGCAGCTGCAGATACCGGTCCGGATGGAATGGACCATTGTAGACAAAACCAGTGGCTCCATTGCCGAGCACACTTAAGAACGGACTCCAGATCCATTTTTGCCAGCCCGGTGCTGCAGTTGCCCAGACGGTATCTGATTCGCGGATGTCCAGCCAGAGGGACGAGGTGATCCGCAGATGCGCATATCCCCAGCCATGTGTATGAACTACGGCTTTAGGGTTGCCGGTAGTGCCGGAGGTATAAGCAAGGATGGCAATATCGTCGCGGCGGCTGGCTACGGCCGGGAAAGTATCCGGCTTGTCCGCCATAAGGCTCTCCAAACTGATCCAGCCTTCACCAAGGTCATCTTCATTTCCGGATACGGAGAGACGGTAATCCAAGGCCGGCAGATCTTCGGCGATTTTGTTAACTTCTGCGGTAACTTCAGACCAGACGATTACAGCTCTCGCTTCCGAATGGCGCAGGCGGTAGGATAAATCCTTCGCCCGGAGCATCTCGGAGGAAGGGATAACGGCGAGCCCGAGCTTCAGGCAGGCGAGATAGATTGCGTAGGCAATAATGCGGCGCGGAACCATGACCAGCACGCGGTCACCTTGTTGAAGTCCGAGTTCTTTAAGGCCGCCGGCAAGCCGGTTAGCTTGTCCTAGCAGCTCCCCGTAGGTAATTTCCTCGTACCCGCCGTCCTCATGCAACCATTTAAGCGCAATCTTATCGGAAGGATGCTGTTCCATTTCCGAAGTCAGATTGTAGAATTCCGGTGCGATCCAATGCTGATTGTCCAAATGAACCTCTCCTATATAAACGTAATGGTATATCCATACTCTATAGTATAGCACTTTACTTAGTACCAGATGCTAATTAGAGGTAATGAGAAGGTGGGTAAGAGAAGGTTCTGTGACTATTTTGTTATAATGCCTATAAAAAGGATGACGGCCTGAGAGAAACGATCATAGAATTAATGTTTGTGTATAGTACCTTGGGGCAGGGTGAGCAGGATTATGATTCGCTTGGGGCCAGCAGAATATGCTCGGCATTTGCGCAGGCTTGAGAGTTATTCGCAGATCCGTGCTCTGGTTATCCCCTCCTGAGCGAAGCGGAAGCCTGGATTTAGGTGTATCGCCATCTGCAGTTGCATTACAAAGACATCTGAGAGGAGAAAAATGTAATTTATAGTCATAATTTGAGGAAAATTATCAAAATTGAGACTATTCAAGCTTTGTAAGACTTATAATATATAGATTAAAGAACTTCACGAAAGATAAGGAGACTCCAGCATGCTTTTTAAACCGATCCCTCTTATAACGGGATTCTTAACAATGTCCTGCTTATTGTCAGCCTGCAGTAGCCAGCCAGCGGCTGCCGGTAATCTTTCAGCTGATTCTTCGTCCATTTCGTCACCTTTCGTTTCACGGTGGCCCAAGCTAATCCTGGCGCTTCCGTCATACCGGCTGTTCCCGGACCGTCTAACTCAGCGGCGGAATCAAATGCACTTTCTATTCAATTAAAAGGAACAACTTATTTCTTCCCAGGCCACAATGTTGCGACGAAGCGTTATAATTTTGCGGCGGCAACCTCAACCGGGATCGTCTGGTCACCTGCTCCCCCAATGGAGGGGGAAGGTACTGATCCGGCTGGTATTCCGCTGGAGCCTTTCACCATTTATCTTAGCGGTCCGGCGGATAATATTGAGATTCTCTCCTTTCGTGCCGCAGGCGGTTACTTCTATAGTTGGGGAATCGAGGAACAGGACAAGCTATATGTATCGGTGAGCCAGCGTCCTGACGGCGATGGCAGCTATGAATATGAGGTATATGTATATTCCTTTGAACAGGAACGGAAGACGCAAATGAAACAGTTTATGTTAGATACACACTTTATTAGAAAGCAGGCAGTTGATTATGGGCCCTACAACCTTTGATGAGATATTTGGTATTATGAAATCTTCTTTTCCAGTGAATGAAATCAGAACCTACAGCGGGCAGCGATCTTTGCTGCATAACCCTAACTACCGCCTGTTCACTGAGCAGGATGCCAAGGGGAGGACGCTCGCCTTTTTGGCGGCGTGGGAGTTTCCGGCTCTGCGTTTTGTCGAGCATATAGCGGTAGATCCCGGCATCAGGGGAGGAGGACTCGGCAAAAAGCTGATGCTCAATTATATCGGCCGTTCGGACATTCCTATTCTGCTGGAGGTAGAGCCGCCAAGCGGGGAACTGGAGCAGCGGAGAATCGGGTTTTATGAGCGGCTTGGCTTTCACCTCAATGCCTATGAGTATAACCAGCCGCCGCTCCGTACAGGACAGGCTGTTCTGCCGCTGCGCATTATGACGTATCCCCGCCCGATAAACCGGGAGGAATTCCATCGGTACAGGGAAATCCTGTACACTGAGGTGTATAAAGTTACAGCACCAGGCAGCCGTCCATACTGATTCTTCCCATAAACAGCCCGCGCTATCGCTAAGATAGGCGGGCTGTTCTGCTTGGAAATCCTTCTTTACAATCCGGATACAAGTTAGAAACAAGTTCATGATTAAATTGAACTATAGCAAAGGACATAACAAACCAACTCGCAAGGGAGACGATATTCAATGAAAAGCAAAAAAATGATCATAGCAACGATGGTATTCGGTATGGCGGTTACGGGCTCGGCAGGTGTGTACGCAGGAACAAATCTGCAAAAGATTAGTGCCTATCTGAACCACAGCATTGGCTTCCAGGTAAACGGAGCGGCTTATACGCCGGTAGACGGTAATGGCAAAACACTGGCTCCTATTACTTATAATAATACGACTTACTTGCCTGTACGTGCGATGGCGGATGTGCTGAAGGTGCCGGTGGCCTTCGACGCCTCATCCAACCAGGTGATCCTGGGTACCAATAACAGCTCAGCTGTTACGTTGGCCGCCGTTCCATACAGCGCTGAGCAAAAACAGGAGATCACCAAGGCATTCGCAAACTTCCAGGGTTTTGAGACTGCTTATGCTCCACTCAAAATGACCAGCGGAGATACTTTCCAGAAAGTTGACGGCAGCGGGGATGGGGTAAGCTTCCTGTTCAAACATATGAGAGTGGTTATTTCTCCCCGTGATTACTCTGATTCGTATGATGGAACTACAGTGAAGCTGTCGAACGGAACGGAAGGCAAATGGTACACACCTAGTGATCTTGCGATGATGACCTTCAAAGTAGCTGACCGCTATGTCACCATCAGTTCCCCGGATAAATCGTTGAGTAAAGCACAGTTGGAGAATGTAGCCGTAAGCGTGGCGAAACTGAGCAAGTAAGCACCAGTACTTCGGATCTAAGGTCAATAAAGGTCTTCGGCAAAAAAAGAGGATGTCTGTCAAAGCCACTCGCTTTGCAGACATCCTCTTGTCTATTTATTCGTACTATGTTGTATATTGGGCAGCTTCGATTCGGGTGACCCTTTCCCCCGGCGTTTGTTCTTCTCCGCCTTCCGCTGATTCTCCTGAAACTTCTCCACAAATTCGTGAGTATTCATGCTGAACCTCCTAAAAGTATTGTGAGCATCCGCTTCTCGGGTCCACTTCGTACATAACTTGCTTCGGAAGCATAGGCCTTAACCAACCTGCTGTTTGTTACTGTAACCATATAGGCGTCAAATCATTCACGTTGAGCGGTAAGTGTCTGTTCAACATGCAGTTGGTCTTTTCTGGAGCAATCCAATGGTTGACAAAACATTTAAAATGGAGCAAAGTAAACTAATAGTTTACTTAACAACACTGCAGTGTAATATGGGGGCGGAAAAACCATTGGGAATCGATCAACGCAGGGAGAAGGAAAAACAGATCCGCCGAAATGACATCCTGGAAGCGGCGGAGCATGTCTTTTTTGCCAAAGGATACAATCAGGCGACCATGGACGATGTGGCTAAAGCGGCTGAGTTCAGCAAAAGAACCGTATACGTGTATTTCAACAGCAAGGAGCAAATCTATTTTGAAATTATGATTCGGGGCTATAGGCTGATGATCGGTTTGCTGAAGCAGAAGATCCAGAATGCAGGCGCAGTTACAGTTACAGCTATAGAGAGTCTGAGGCAAACGGGAGATGTTTTTTACAGCTTCAGCAGGCAGCATCCGGAATACTTCAAAGCCATTATTGAATATGAGACCGCAGAGATCGATTTTGAGAGTGGGGTGACGGACGAGGCGAGGGATGAATGTTATGCCCTGGGTGAAGAAATGACGGAATATTTGGTTGGACTTTTGCGTCAGGGAATGGATGAGGGGGAGATCCGAAAGGACCTGGATGTGGTAAAAACAGCGCTTGTACTTTGGTCTTGTGTAATTGGTGTGCTGAATACTGCACATAAGAAGGAAAAATACATCCGCCACATGCATTCTACAACACCGGATGAGCTGGTTTCGGCAGCATTTACTCTCATGCTTGAGTCTATCCGTAACTAAAGGGGGAGAGAACGTGAAAGGGATAAGGTGGAGAAGAGGGGTGATTCTCATTCTTTCAGCGATTGGCGTTTTGCTTGTCATAACTTTTGCTTCATTAATGTTCATTAGCGGATTCTTCCGGGAGCAGAAGTATCTGCAGCCTTGGAAGCCAAGCTACTCTGCTGCAATCACGGACCCGAGGGTGCAATTGGCGGCACTTGGGCTTTTGGCTGCCAGCAGCCACAACATGCAGCCTTGGAAGATCAAATTGGACAGCGGCAATCCGCTGAAGTTTGCTCTGTATGCGGATAGTGAACGTTTATCGCCTGCAGTTGATCCATATGCGCGGCAGTTAATGGTTTCGCAGGGAACTTTTTTAGAATATGTCAGGGTTGCTGGAGAAGAACTGGGTTATGAGACAACGATTGAGCTGTTTCCGGAAGGTGACTATGATGAGAAGAGACTTGTGCAGAGTATGCGTACCAAACCTGTAGCGGTCATCACTCTCACCAGAATGAACTCCGTGAGCCATCCGCTCTACACGTATTTATTCCTTTCGGACACCAACAGAGGGGCTTACCGATCGGATGCACTGCGTGCCGAGCAGGTGGATGAGCTGCAGGGTCTTCAAGAGAATAAGGATATTTCCATAAAAATTGTTCAAGATCCGGATAATAAGAAGCGGCTCGCAAAATACATAACAGAAGCATCTATTGTTGAGGCGGGCGTCGAGCCTGTCATGGAAGAGTCTGCAAGGATATTCAGATCTAATGAAAAAGAGAAGAATAAATATCGTTATGGCTTCTCCGTAGAGGGGCAGGGAACGGATGGGCTTATGCGTCATATGCTGCAAGGTCTGGTTACACTGTTTCCTTCGCTGAACAAGGGAGAGGCTGCTTCCAAGCAATTCATCACATCGACTGAAACTTCCGTAAACAATACGCCTGCCTTTGCCATGATTCGTTCTGCCGACAACAGCCGTTTGAGCCAGGTCCGCAGCGGAATGTTATACAGCAGGCTGGTTCTGTCCGCTCACCGTTTGGGCCTTGCCATACAGCCCTTAAGCCAGGCGTTGGAGGAATATCCCGAAATGAGCCGGCTATACAGCGATATTCACCGCAGTTATGCAGCGGATGGAGAGACCATTCAAATGCTCGTACGTATCGGTATTCCAGTAAAGGGAGCGCCTTTAAGCTTGAGAAGAGATGTGCACGAACTGCTAATCAGCGAATCTTCAGAATAATAAAGCTGAAAAGGGGGAATATAAATAAAGTGTTGCATTGTTCTGAAATACATGATATATTCTATTTCTGGCCGCGAAACATCAACGCCGGGCTCGAAAAAGAAGTTGAAAAAAGAGCTTGCATTGATCGGCTGGATGTGATATATTATAAGAGTTGCTGGTGACGAGATAATCGACACTGACAACGAGCTTGATCTTTGAAAACTGAACAACGAGTGAGTATGGAAATCACG
>NZ_JBGJZP010000015.1:0-189080 GCF_042610515.1 Paenibacillus paludis | reverse complement strand
GGTTCAATTTCCATCGCAAGCCAACCATCTCCACCGCTTCGTAGCGATGAAATCCTGCGAATGAGTGAGCATTCGTGAGAATCCCTCTTAATTACGAGGGACGGACTCAGGAGACGCTATGGAGAGTAAAACCCCTGTTTATTCTCTTATGCGGACCCAGGCGACCTTATCAGCTCTGCATTCTATCTAAAAACGGCTATCAGGGAGAAATAACTGCGCTGGAGTCCGTTGTCCTCCTGTAACAGGTTGAAAACCCCAAATAAGTGCAACTCGGTCCGCTCGTGCTCAGAGCGAGGAATACACTTTCCGGACGCACACACACGCCTTCGGAAGAAGAGCGAAGTCTCTGAAACCCCGAGACGTAAGCCTCCGCAAAAAAACTACCTGTTGGTGAAATGCCTTTCTTCGCGTGTGATCAGAAAATGGTACTGTACCTATGATTACTTGGGCATACAGCAGCGGTTTTGGCGGAGAAGCGGTTTGAAGACACGCCCTAGTGAAATGAGAGGTAGAAGTGCACCTAAATCCGCCGGACGCGGACTACATACAGAAATGATCGAATCAGCTAAACAAAAGAGCAGTCCCACATACGTAGTGGGGACTGCTCTTTTTGTCTGAATTATAATTAGGCTGATGCCTTAAAGCTTGATTAGATCTTCAACACGCCGCCCTTGCTGGCGTTGGTAACAAGCTTGGAGTAGCGGGCCAGATAGCCGGTTTTGACTTTCGGCTCGAACTCTTTCCAGCCGCTGCGGCGGACTGCAAGGACTTCTTCCTCAACCAGCAGTTCGATCTTGCGGTTGTTGAGGTCCAGCTCGATGATGTCGCCATCTTCGACAAAAGCGATCGGACCGCCTTCAGCCGCCTCCGGAGAGATATGGCCGATGCTGATGCCGCGGGACGCGCCCGAGAAGCGGCCATCGGTGATCAGGCCGACCTTGGCACCAAGGCCCATGCCGACGATCTGCGAAGTCGGTGCGAGCATCTCCGGCATGCCGGGACCGCCCTTAGGTCCTTCATAACGGATAACCACGACATGGCCTTCCTTCACTTTGCCGTTTGCGATCCCTTCCAGCGCTTCTTCCTGAGAATCGAAGCAGATTGCCGGGCCTTTATGGTAGCCGCCTACAGAGGCGTCAACGGCACCGACCTTGATGATGGAACCTTCCGGTGCAAGATTTCCGTAAAGCACGGACAGACCGCCAACCTCGGAATAGGGGTTGTCCAGCGTATGAATAACCGTGGTATCTTGAATCTCATGTCCACGGACATTTTCAGCCAGCGTTTTGCCGGTAACGGTCATGCAGTCGCCGAAGATGGCGCCTGGTTTCTTCAGCAGCTCGTTCAGCACGGCACTTACGCCGCCTGCCCGGTCTACATCCTCGATGAAGATATCGGAGGCCGGAGCCAGTTTGGCCAGATAAGGCACGCGGTTCGCTACTTCATTGATGCGTTCCAGCGGATAGTCGATGCCTGCTTCCTGAGCCAGTGCCAGCGTATGCAGGACGGTGTTGGTGGAGCCGCCCATCGCCATGTCCAAAGCAAAAGCGTTGTCCAGAGATTCCTGGGTCACGATGTCGCGTGGTTTGAGATCCAGCTTGATCAGCTCCATGAGCTGGGTTGCCGATTTGCGGACAAAATCTCTGCGTTCTTCCGCTACAGCCAGGATTGTACCATTGCCCGGCAGCGCCAGTCCCATCGCCTCCGCAAGGCAGTTCATCGAGTTGGCGGTGAACATGCCCGAACAGGAGCCACAGGTCGGACAGCCGAATTGTTCAAGCTCCAGCAGCTCAGCATCATTGATCTTGCCGACCTGATGGGCGCCTACGCCTTCAAATACAGAGGTAAGGGATAACTTCTTGCCTTTGCTGTCTACGCCAGCCTTCATCGGGCCGCCGCTGACGAAGATAGTCGGGATGTTGACGCGCAGTGCGCCCATCATCATGCCCGGGGTGATTTTATCACAGTTAGGAATGCAGACCATGCCGTCGAACCAGTGGGCGGAAACGACGGTTTCCAGCGAGTCGGCGATAATCTCGCGGCTTGGCAGCGAATAGCGCATACCGATATGGCCCATCGCAATTCCGTCATCTACACCGATCGTATTGAATTCGAAGGGAACGCCGCCAGCTTCACGAATGGCTTCCTTAACAATTTTGCCGAACTCCTGAAGATGCACATGACCCGGAACGATATCAATATAGGAATTGCAGACCGCGATAAACGGCTTGCCGAAATCCTCCTCTTTTACTCCGGCTGCCCGCAGGAGACTGCGGTGTGGAGCCCGGTCAAAGCCTTTTTTAATCATGTCTGAACGCATTTTCTTGGCTGCCATAATGAAATTCCCCCCCTGAAAAGTTTGTTAGCTTCAGCTTCCGTGAATGTATCCAATCTCACTACGGAAGTTTTTGCCTGGTGTCGTATAGTGTCGCATTAACGCATCACAATCCCAAAAGCTGCGTGTCTGCGGTTTATAGATAGAACGGGGTCCAGCTTCTTAAAAGAGAAGTAGGGCGAAGCCGTTTCTATAAAAAATAAGACCGATTAAGCTTAAACGGTAAGCTGCCATGAATAGCAGCCAGCCATTGTTATTAGTGAGTCTATCACAAAAGGCCTCTTTTTTCTACCGGACAATGTGAAGTTTGTCGGATGACGCAATGGGCCGAGGGACGCAGAAAAAGCCTATCCCCGGAGGGGGAGGATTTATTTGGAAGTGCATCCAGAGGGGATTATAATCCGGAAGAAGCTGACGGACAAGCGGGATTGTATTTTCCTCCCACTCTAGACAACTTAAGGAGAGCTCAGTAAGATGGTACTTAGCTTTTTATGGGAGGTGCTGGAAGATCGGGGATTGTCCATCATATCACTGAGGAGGAAAGAAAATGTCACAGCGTACAACCTTTTTTAATCCGATTGCAGCAAGTTCAGCTGACCCGTGGGTATTCAAACATACCGATGGCTGCTACTACTTCATGTCTACCCGCTCGAAAGGTCTGGAACTCACCCAATCCAGTACTTTGACCGGTCTTGCGGAAGGCCGTAAGAAATTAATCTGGTCTCCCGAACCGGGAGGCAGCTACAGCTACAACCTATGGGCGCCGGAGATTCATCACTTGGATAACAAATGGTATATCTACTACACCGCCAATGACGGCGGAGGCGATGAGTCGCGCCGAATCTGCGTGCTGGAGAACGAACAGTCTGATCCGCTGGAAGGGGAGTGGGTGTGGAAAGGCGCGCTGCAGACACCTGTTCCTGGCTTGGATGGTACGGTGATGAGACTGCGGAATGAGCTGTATTTCCTGTATGCGGGATATGGTCATTTCCCTGAGTACGGATCAGCTGTTTACATTATGCGGATGAGCGATCCCTGGACGCTCGCAGGGGAACATCGTCTGCTCACCGCTCCAACCTTGTCTTGGGAGAAACAAGGCGGTATGGCCATTAACGAAGGCCCGGTGATCCTGCAGCGCAACGGCCGCATTTTTCTGGTATATTCGGCGAGCACAACCTGGTCTGAGGATTATGCACTGGGTATGCTCACAATGAGCGAAGCTTCTGATCCTATGGAACCGCTATCATGGGAGAAATCGATGCTGCCTGTATTTTGCAAAAGTGTGGAGAACGGGATTTATGCTACCGGACATAACAGCTTTACCCGATCACCCGATAACCGGGAGGATTGGATCGTCTATCATGCGCTTCCTGCCGCTGGAGCGGATGTAGCTTTGCGGGCAACCCGGATCCAGAAATTCGGGTGGAAGCCGGATGGAACACCGGATTTCGGGGTTCCCTATAGCGATACTCATGCCTTGACCGTCCCGTCGGGTGAGTAAAGCCTAGGATCAAACAAATATAAAATCAAGATAGAAAAGGCCATTTGTTACAGTAATATTGTAACAAATGGCCTTTTCATGCGAATTGAAGTCCAGAAAACATTTTTCCCGTAAATAACGTATTAAACGGCTGATTATCAAGCGTTAGTAGGTAAATCATAGGTTTTTAAAACCCTTTCACACTCGAATAGGAGTCTGGTAGGCCGGATTAATTGTTTAATTGAGACTTAAAATATTACAAAAATATTGTTTGAAAGCGTTGACAATGAAGATTGACATCCTTATAATTCGACTTAAGATACAGAAAAGCTGTATCAATCACATGATTTTTATGTCTGATCATTTTACAGGTAAAAGGGGAGCAGTCGGCATGGAGCAAAGGAGCGTGGTTTCAAACGTTGGGTTCGCCTAAGATATTGTGGAACTTATTTTATAGCGGGAGGTTAAGTATGAAGAACAATACAAAGCGTCAGTTAAGTCTTTTATTTGTATTAGTACTGATCATTTCGACTGTAACAGCATGCAGTGGCAATAAGGCAGAAGATGGGGCCGGAAATAGCAGTAACTCCAACAAAGAGAACACATCCAATGCACAAGACCCGGTTGCTTTTAAAGATATCAGCGGAGACATACGCGGCAATAAAGCGCCAACCCAGGAGCAAACCGACGAAGTGAATCATTCCTTGAATGATACATACCTCGGCGACGTTTATGATGAAGTGATTCCAAGCGATTATTCAGCTTATCCTGTTAAAGGAGACGTTGTTCTGGATGTCTGGATGCCTGCAAATTCCAATATCCCGGATATGAACAATCATGTGGTCCAAAAGCAGGTGGAGCAATTAACAGGAATCAAGGTAAATTTCATCACGCCGCCAATCGGCCAGGAAGCCGACGCCTTTACTTTGATGATTTCTTCGGGTGATCTTCCGGACATTATCATTGAGCCGGGACGTTATCCGGGCGGTCTGGAAGCGGGTGTAAATGACGGCGCTTATATCGATCTGACAGATCTGATGGAAAAAAATGCACCGAACTATACGAAATGGCGCAATTCCGATGAATCGAGAAGAAAAACTACAGTCACTGACGACGGCAAGCTGCTGGGCTTTTACGGGATCGCCCCGTATTCCGAATGGACCTGGTTTGGAACACTGATTAAGCAGGAGGCGCTGGACAAAACAGGGCTTGAAATTCCGAATACGATTGATGAATGGCATACCTTTTTGACCAAAGCAAAGGAAGCCGGCTACAAAGCACCGCTTAATTACGGATCCTCTTACGGCCAAATCTTTACCGGCATCATTAATGGTGCATATGGAGTATGGGATTGGACCTTCCTCGATAAGAACGGCAAAGTGGCCTGGGGACCGGCACAGCCGAAAGCCAAAGAGTACCTGTCGACCATGCAGCAATGGAATAAAGAAGGATTGCTTAACCCGGATTGGGCAACGGCCGACTTTAACCAAAGAATGGCAAGCGCTATTTCGGGGGACACCGCTGTGATGATGGATTCTCCGGATACGATGTGGAGCTACTGGAAAGAGCAGAGCAATATCGACTTTGTGGGAGCACTGAATCCGGTTCTGAACAAGGGGGATAAATCCGCCACTACGTACAAGAATTTTAAAAGGGCAGGGACTGAAGCTGCGATCACTACCCAAAGCGAGAATGTGGAAGCGGCAATGGCCTGGCTCGATTTCAATTTCAGCAAAAAGGGCTGGGAATTGATTAACTTTGGCGAATACGGAAAGGTACATCTGATAGATGAGACGGGAATGCCTTATTATCCGGAGGACAGTTATATCTATAAGGACCCTGAAGGTCAGCCGGTATCGACTACTTTATATAAATACCGCATGCATAGCTGGCCGAATATCCGTGATGAGCATCATGCCAACCCGCTGATCGCCACCAAAGGAAGCTACTCCGGCGATATCCGGAAATTCTGGACTGAAAATATGGATACCAGCATGGCAATGCCGCCGATTTCCTTTACCAAAGATGAAGCCTCACGGGAAGCCGAGCTTGGCAACCAGCTGTCGACACTCCGTGGAGAGTATTTTGCAAAAATCATAATGGGTGAAATGCCGGTTGATGCCTATGATAAATTTTTGAAGGAAGCTCAGAGTATGGGACTGGACGAATTTTTAAGTATCCATCAGGCAGCCTTGGATCGATATAACAAACGATAGGTGGTTGTTTCATGATCCAAAAGGATTTGAAGAAGAACTGGTTTGTCTATCTGTTGGCTGTTCCTGTAGTTGCGTGGTTTCTGATCTTCTGCTACGGGCCCATGTGGGGAGTTCTGATCGCCTTCAAGGACTTCAAGCCCTTGCTGGGGTTCAGCGAGAGCGACTGGGTAGGGTTTAAGCATTTTATTGATTTTTTCCAAGGGCCGTATTTTTGGAGAGTCGTTAAGAATACCCTGCTTTTGAATGTTTGGGGGATCGCCTTCGGATTTACCGCGCCGATTATTCTAGCTTTAATGCTGAATGAAATCCGCGGGGCCAAGTTTAAGAAAACCGTTCAAACCATTACCTATATGCCTCACTTTATTTCACTGGTGGTTGTATGCGGGATCATTCATATTTTTGCCGCAGATGAGGGGATCATTACACAAATCCTTCAATTTGTAACCGGAAAAGAGTACTCCTCACTGCTTGGCTATTCTTCTTTCTTCCGGCCGATTTATACGTTCTCCGGCATTTGGCAGAGCATCGGCTGGGACAGCATCATTTATCTCGCTGCGATGAGCTCCATTGATACTTCGTTATATGAGGCGGCTGAAATTGATGGCGTAGGACGGATAAAGAAAATGTGGCATATTACGCTGCCTCAGATCAGTCCGGTCATTATCATTCTTTTTATTTTTGCAATCGGCGGGTTAATGTCATCCGGTTACGAAAAAATTATCCTGCTGTACAATCCTCTGATCTACGATACTGCTGATGTCATTGCATCCTATGTTTACCGCCGCGGCTTAAGAGAAGCCAGTCTCAGTTATTCTACGGCCGTGGGATTAATCAGTTCGATCGTTAACTTCGGGCTGCTGTGGATGACCAATAGAATAGCCAAACGCAGATCCGAGGTCAGCTTATGGTAAGAAAGAGGGACAGCCATGAAAGATAACCTGCAGCCTAAAAAGAAAAAAATCAGGAAGCATAGATCCACAGGGGACAGAATATTCGATTTCACCCTGTATGCCTTATTAACCGCATTAACGCTGGTGTGCTTTTATCCTATCCTGCATATCTTGTTTGCTTCCGTCAGCGACCCGGGCTCCTTAGTGGCTCATAAAGGAATTTTGCTGAGACCGCTGGGATTCACTTTGGACGGCTATAAGCTGGTGTTTAAAGACAACAGTCTGATCAACGGGTACAAAAACACGATTATCTATGTAGGGTTAGGCACGTTAGTCAATATGATCATGACCATACTGGGTGCCTATGTGTTATCCAGGAGAGATTTATACTTCAAAAACTTTATCATGATCCTGATTACGATCACCATGTTTTTTGGCGGAGGGCTGATTCCCTGGTTCTTATTAATGAAGGATATCGGCTTATACAATAATTTGTGGGCCATGATTTTGCCAAGCGCTTTAAGCACATGGAACATCATTATCTTACGGACCAGCTTTCAAGCCATTCCGCAGGAATTGGAAGAAGCGGCTACGATTGACGGGGCGAGCCAGGCCCATATTCTAACGAAAGTCATTCTGCCCTTGTCCAAAGCCACACTGGCCGTAATCTTTTTATACTACCTTGTCGGGAATTGGAACTCCTGGTTTAATGCGATGGTGCTGCTAAAAGACAGAGAGCTGTTCCCGCTGCAGTTATTAATGAAGGAAATATTAGTAGCCAATGACGCAACCGCAACATCAATCGGCAGTGCGGGCGGGGTAGTCATCGACAGTGCGCAGAGCCAAACGGCTTTCCGTGAACTCGTTAAATATTGTGCGATTGTCGTTTCTACGCTTCCTATATTAATGGTATATCCATTCCTGCAAAAATACTTTGTTAAAGGGGTTTACGTAGGTTCGATCAAAGGATGAGGCAATAGACTATATAAAATGAAATAGAAATTAATAAACAGGAGTGAAGTACACCATGTTGACAGAGGCAAGCAATACACAAGTTCCGCGTCCGGAGTATCCAAGGCCCGAGTTTCTCCGCAGAGAGTGGCTGAGCTTGAACGGAGAATGGGATTTTAGTTTTGATGATGAACGGGTTGGTGAGGATGAACGATGGTACCTGGCTGGTGCTCCCGCTTTATTTACAGAAACCATCCAAGTGCCCTTTGCTTTTCAGAGCAAGCTGAGCGGCATTGAAGATCCCTCTTTTCATGATGTGGTGTGGTATAGGAGAAGCTTCGAGGTCCCGGAGGCTTGGGACGGCAAGCGGCTTGTCCTTCATTTCGGTGCAGTGGATTATTTGGCAAAAGTCTGGGTAAATGGGCAACTGGTGGCGTCACATGCAGGCGGTCATACGCCGTTTCAGGCAGATATCACACCGTCGCTGATTAAAGGAAGCAACACGATTGTGCTGCGGGCGGAAGATTTCAGCCGGGATGTAACCTTGCCGCGGGGCAAGCAATACTGGCTGGAACAGTCCGCTGCCATCTTCTATACCCGCACGACCGGAATCTGGCAGAGTGTCTGGATCGAACCGTTGTCAGCGGTACATCTGAGCAAAACTAGGCTGACGCCTGACATTGACCGCAATGAAATCCGCATCCGGACATTCCTCCAGGGGTTTAAGGCTGCCGATGAGCTTAAACTTCGCATAACGGTATCGTATAGCGGTGAAGTGATTGCGGAAGATCAATACGCGATCAGGAATGCCGAGCAGCATCGGACCCTCGGACTGGGTGATTTTACGGATCATGGTCTTGGACGCCTATGGAGCCCCGAGCATCCGAATTTGTATGACATTCAATTCGAGCTGCTTCGGAATAGCGAGGTAGTCGATGAGGCTGCGAGTTATTTCGGCATGCGCAAGGTGTCTATTGAGGACGGCAGGCTGTGCCTGAATAACCGCCCGTATTTCCAGAGACTGGTGCTGGATCAGGGATACTTCCCGGAGGGAATTCTAACCGCGCCTACGGACGAAGCCTTGAAGCGTGATGTAGAACTGGCGAAGGAAATGGGATTTAACGGAGTAAGAAAACACCAGAAGACAGAAGATCCCCGTTTCCTGTACTGGTGCGACAAGCTTGGCCTGCTCGTCTGGAGTGAAGCAGCCAATGCCTATGAATATTCTGAAGAGTATGTCCGGCGGTACACCAGCGAATGGCAGGAGATTATTGAGCGGGACTATAATCACCCAAGCATCGTGGCCTGGGTTCCGCTGAATGAGAGCTGGGGAGTTCCCAATGTCCAGATTGATACACGCCAGCAGCAGCACGGACTGGCAATGTATCATTTAACAAAATCTTTGGATGAGATGAGACCCGTTATCTATAACGATGGTTGGGAGCATATGACTACGGATCTGGTAACCATTCATGACTATGAAAGTCGCCAGGAAGTGCTGGAAAAAAGATATGCCACGGCAGAATCCGCCGTGAATGCGATGCCGGCGAACCGTAAAATATTTGTCGGCGGAGCTTCCTATCAAGGCCAGCCGATTCTTGTATCGGAGTTTGGCGGGATTGCCTTTAAGAAAAGTGACTGGGAGGGCTGGGGTTACTCGGGAGCAGAGAATGAGGAGGACTTCCTGATTAAGCTTAAGGCAGTGGTGGACCCGATGTTCACTTCACCGGTGATTCAAGGCTACTGCTATACCCAGCTGACAGATGTCGAACAGGAAATCAATGGGTTGCTCACTTACGACAGAACGCCCAAAGCGCCGCTTGAAGCCATTCGCAATATTATGATGTTTATCCATAATAAATAATATTTCACAAAAGGAGCTACACAATGGCGCATCTACCAACGCTTCCCCGTCCTGAATATCCCCGTCCCGACTTTGTCCGGACCGAGTGGATCAATCTGAACGGTCAATGGCAATTTGAGATTGATCATGGCAAAAGCGGAAAAGAACGCGGTTACCATGACAAAGGACATGATCTCTCGGGAACGATAACGGTTCCCTTCTGTCCGGAAAGCAAGCTGTCCGGCGTAGAATATACAGATTTTATGGCAGCCGTATGGTATAAACGGGAGCTTACTTTGCCGGAGAACTGGACCAATGGCAGAACGCTGCTGCATTTTGGTGCAGTTGATTACATGGCGGAGGTATGGGTTAACGGAGTCTCCGTAGGCACGCACCGCGGCGGGTACACTTCGTTCAGCTTTGATATTACCTCCAATCTGTTGCCAGGCGGAAATGTCATTTCCGTCTATGCTGAAGACGATGTCCGTTCCGGGCGCCAGCCGCGGGGCAAACAAAGTGAAATGTTCCACTCGCATGGCTGCGACTACACACGTACTACGGGGATCTGGCAGACAGTTTGGCTTGAGCAGGTGCCCGACGTTTATTTGTCGGACATGAAGGTTGTCCCTGATCCCGACAATGCTTGCGTGCATCTCGAAGTCAAGGTGCACGGAAATGTATCGGGAGGCATACTTACCGCTTCTGCTCTGTATGACAGCAGATCCGTTGGGGAGACCCGTGTCCTTGTCTCCGGACACTCCGTAAAACTTACCCTTCCGCTCTCGGAGGTTCACTTGTGGGAGGTTGGCAACGCCAGACTGTATGGCCTGAAGCTGTCCCTGCATACACAGGGCCGGGAGACCGATACCGTCGATTCTTATTTTGGCCTCAGAACCGTATTACTGGATGGAATGAAATTCCTGATCAACGGAAAATCGGTGTTTCAGCGTCTTGTGCTGGATCAGGGATTTTATCCGGAGGGGATCTATACCGCTCCAGGCGATGAGGATCTGCGCAAAGACATCGAAATCTCCATGGGGCTGGGCTTTAATGGTGCGAGACTTCATGAGAAGATTTTCGAGCCGCGTTTTCTGTATTGGGCAGACCAATTAGGGTATCTGGTATGGGGAGAGCATGCGAATTGGGGGCTGAATATCACTGGAGCGGAGAGCTTGGCCCAATTCCTTCCGGAATGGCTTGAGGGCATGCAGCGGGATTACAATCATCCTGCGCTGATCGGCTGGTGTCCTTTTAACGAGACCTGGGACAGAGACGGCACCAAGCAAAATAACGATGTGCTGCGGATTGTATACGAGGTTACGAAACGAATGGACCCGACGCGTCCTGTAATTGATACAAGCGGCAATTTCCATGTGGTGACGGATATTTTTGATCTGCATGATTATGATCAGAACCCGCAGACATTCCGGGAAAGATATGAACCGATGAAGGATGGCGGAGAAGTATTCAATACCTTCCCGGACCGGCAAACGTATGAAGGCCAGCCTTATTTCATCAGCGAGTACGGCGGAATTTGGTGGAATCCGCAGCAGAAAGACGAGAAGTTCTGGGGTTATGGGGACCGGCCGGCAACTGAAGAAGCGTTTATTGAACGCTACGAGGGACTGACCCAGGTTCTGCTGGATCATCCGATGATGTTCGGCTTCTGCTATACCCAGCTATATGACGTGGAGCAGGAAGTGAACGGCCTGTATACCTATGACCGGCAGCCGAAATTTGATCCCGAAGTGATTCGCCGCATCAATTCGCGCAAGGCAGCCATCGAAGAGTAGAGCCTTCTAACATCATCCGAAAGGAACGTGAAGGGTTATGAAGGGAAATGTCCGCAATAAGTGGCTGCTGGCCATAGGCGTACTCCTTATTCTTCCAATGGGTCAGGAGACATATGCCGTCCCCAGCCATAACAACTTCTACAACGTAGTCATGCAGGATGGAGCGGACCCGTGGGTTTATAAGCATACAGACGGGTTCTACTATTTCACCAAAACAACCGGCGGCAATGTTACCCTTTGGAAGTCCGCCCAGCTGACTACGATAGATGCTGCTCCCACTAAGGTTGTGAATACAGGCGGCAGCGGCATATGGGCACCTGAGCTGCATTATATTAACGGGGCCTGGTACATCTACTACGCGATGGACGACGGAGACAATGTGAACCACCGGATGTATGTCATGGAGAATACCTCCGCCGATCCGACAACGGGAACCTGGCAGTTTAAGGGCCGGATCACAGATGCGTCCGACAAATGGGCTATAGACGGCACTGTGCTGCAAGTGAATGGCGAGCTGTATTTTATCTGGTCGGGCTGGGAGGGCAATGTCAATGTGCGGCAAAATCTCTACATTGCCCATATGAGCAATCCTTGGACGATTGATTCCGGGCGCGTAGAGATTTCAAGACCCACCCATAGCTGGGAAACCAACCATTCCCCGCATGTAAATGAAGGCCCGCAGGTGATAGTGCGCGGGGGTGTCATCAGTCTGGTCTATTCGGCAAGCGGAAGCTGGACCGATGATTACTGTCTGGGACTGATCACAGCGGACACATCCAGTGATCTAATGAATCCCGCATCATGGGTTAAACGCAGCCAGCCTATATTCAGTTCAGCAAACGGACTTTACGGGCCGGGGCATCATTCGTTTACTACATCTGTAGACGGCACGGAGGACTGGATCGTCTACCATGTCGCCAAATACAGGGGAGCCGGATGGAACCGCGAGGTTCGCACGCAGCCCTTCAGCTGGAATGCCGACCAGACGCCTAATCTCGGTGCTCCCGCAGATCCTGATCACCCGATTGCTTTGCCCTCCGGCGAAGCCCCTCATTTCCGTTATGAAGGGGAAGAGGGGATATTTGGTGGAGAGGCTTATGCCTCAGCCAGTCCCAAGGGCTCGGGAGGTCTTAAAGCGGGTCATCTGGATACAGCGGCGAGCTACGTGGAATTTTCAGTTCGGGCGGCATCTGCAGGCGAATATATTCTTTTGGCCCGGACGGCGAACGGAACGGCTGGCGGGAATTGGTCCAATCTTCAGCTTAGTGTCAATTCAGGACCTTCCAGCCCGTTTTACATCACCAATAAAGGCTGGGAGAACTGGGGGCTGTCCACAGCCCGGGTACAACTGAAGGCAGGACAGAATAAGATCCGGTTTGCGAAAGGCGAAGGATACGGAGAAATTGATTTCATTGATATCAAACCTGTGAACAGCAGACTTAATTGTTTTTCAATTCATTAAGAAGTAAGATAAGTATAATGATTAGGAAATAAGGAGAGCTGAATTGTGCTGGAACTTAGCTTAAATGACCCGGATAAACTGGTCACGGTGACCCATGCCTTATCCACCCGTTCCAGGGTTGATATTCTTCGGCTCTTAAACTCTAAAAACTTAAATATTATCGAAATAGCCGAGAAGCTGAAGCTTCCGGTTTCGACGGTTGCGAGCAATATCAAAGTATTGGAAGCGGCTGAGTTAATTCATACAGAATTAGTTCCGGCCTCCCGCGGGGCGATGAAAGTCTGCAGCAGGAATTACGATGATCTCCACATTGCCTTGAATCTGAAAGAGCCGATGTCGACGGGAGTAACCCATGTCTATGAAGTAGAGATGCCGATCGGCCATTACAGCGATTGTGAGGTATCTCCTACATGCGGGATGGCGAATAGCGAGGGCCTTATAATTAAAGAAGATGAACCGTCGAGCTTTTATCACCCCAAACATGTCAACGCACAGCTGATCTGGCTCCGCAAAGGATTCCTGGAATATTTGCTGCCTATGGATATCCCCTCCGGAGCGCGGATTGAATCGCTTGAGCTGTCTATGGAGATGTGTTCCGAAGCTCCGAATTATGATCAGAACTGGCCTTCGAACATATCCGTATGGGTGAATGGTTCAGAGATCGGCATGTGGACCAGTCCCGGTGATTTCGGTGACCGGCGCGGCAAACTGAATCCGAATTGGTGGTGGGATGGATCCACACAATACGGGTTTCTCAAGACCTGGCGTGTTGACCATGAAAAGACGACACTCGATATGGAGAAGGTGTCGGGTGTTACCTTAGATGATCTTCTGATTAACCGCAGCCCCAAATTGCGGCTGCGCATTGGAATCAACCCCGATGCTGTTCATCAGGGCGGGTTGAACCTGTTTGGCCGCCAATTTGGAGATTACGAACAACATATAATAATGCATGTGAAATATACGATGGAGCAGGATGAAGCAAACCTGTAGCTCCATCTACTCTCCATCATCAAGGGGGTGTCTCAAAAGCCGTGAATGAATTGGCTTTTAAGACACCCCCTTTTATTGTTGCGAAAGATCCTAGGTAAAAGCTTGAGTGGACGTTCCGCGAATGTTCACTATTCAATAAGGAAAATAACAGCTGTGCGTATCGTTAGAAGACGGAGCTTGCTTCCTCTATAGCACGCTAGAGTCAGGGTGTGCGGCGCAGGGCAGTCCGCTGCAGGGTGATCATCCAGTCGACAGAAGGCTCGACAATCGGGTGAAGCAGACGTTTTACCCCGGGCTGGGCCAGCAGCACCGTAGAGAGGATTGCGCAGAGCAGCAGAAGAGCTGTCCCGGCGGCGTTGCCGATATAGGCGTAGACACCGGAAATGGCGGCCAAACGAACGATAAAGCCATGCAGCAGAAAGACATAGAGTGTGCGGCGGCCCCAGTCAGTCATACGGCTAACCTGGTAAGGCACCCAGCCCAGAAAAGCCAGGGAGGCGGTGAATTGCAGAGCGTAGACTGCCAGCCGGTACAGACCCGCATACCATTCGCCTGCCCCAAGCTGCATATAAGTCATGCTTCCGTACAGCCAGCCCATTGGAAACCCGGAGCCCAGTACTGCCAGGAGGGCAAAAATGAGGACAGAGAATGCGGCTGCGGCAATTTTGACATACTTCTGAACCCATTTGGCAAAGTTACTGAATGAAAAATGATAGCCGATTACGAAGAAGGGTAAATATACGAAGGTGCGGCTGATGCTGAACCAGACCCCGTCAAGCTGCAAATATCCGACGGCCACTCCCGCCGTTACGGCGAAGGCGATTTGTGCCGCTCGGGACCATTTGCCCATCCCCAGCATCAGGAGACGCCAGCAGGCATGACTGGCCAGGAACCATAGGAGCAGATAAGGGGCGAAGAAGGAATGATGGATATTGGATACATGGAAGAGGGAAACGTCCAGTGCTGAGTATAGGCTTTGAAAAATAAGATATTGCATTGCGATCTGCAGCAGCACCTTGCGGCCTGCGGACCCGGTGAGGCTCTTTCTGGCGAAATAGCCTGTTACGAGCACGAAGAGCGGCATATGAAAGCTGAAGATCCACAGATAAAGACTGTGCATTCCATCCATGCGGCTAATTAAAGGTTCAATGGCGTTGCCTACAAATACGGTAACAATAAGCATGAAACGCAGGTTAAGGAAAAAAGTTTCTCCGCGCGTTTCCAGCGTGTTTTCCCTGGTCATGACCTAACCTCCAAATTATGCACTGTGGAAATTACTTTAATTTTAAAATACAAGATTTTCGAAGAATAAATTGTGAAATACATCACAATGGTAAGCGCTATCATCAGACTCAATTGTGGCGATGTGTTGAAGGTTGTTTGATTTACTTGATTCCTCTATAATTTTTGTATGCAGTACCCGGGAGTGAACACTATTGAAAAAAAAAATCACCAGACGCAGCATCCTCATAGCACTGCTTTTGTTTTTAATTGTGGCGGGGTTGCTCTTGTGGAAATACTTAACCCCTTATACTCCGGCAGAGAAGGCCGAGTCTGCGCTAGTATCCGCCGGAGGTGTGTCTGTTGAGCAGAACGACAACTGGATCTCTTTCGAGCCCACGGTCATTCTGGGGACGGCAGTGATTTTTTACCCCGGTGCATTGGTGGAAGCGGAGGCTTATGCCCCGCTGGCCAAACGGATTGCCGCTGCCGGGCATCCATTCTATATAGCCCGGATGCCGCTGAATCTCGCGGTCATCAAGGGCGATGCCGCAGATGAAATCATCCGCGTGCATCCCAAGCAGTCTTTTGTGCTCGGCGGTCATTCACTGGGCGGTGTGATGGCGTCCCGTTATGCGTCAGAGCATCCGGATCAGCTGAAGGGTGTTTTTTTTCTCGCTTCCTATCCAGATGAGAAAGGCAGTCTGAAGGACACTACATTGTCCGTATTATCCCTGCTCGGTACGGAGGATGAGGTTGTTGACAGGGACAAATACAACGAGGGACGTTCCTATCTGCCGGGCAATACGGTATATTTCTCGATTCTGGGCGGAAATCATGCCCAGTTTGGAAGTTATGGGCCACAAAAAGGTGACGGTACAGCAACGATTACCGAGGATGATCAGCAGGCCCGTACAGCACGAACGATGCTGGACTGGATGGGGAATCTGCGGTAGCGGGCTAGTCATCATGGCTATAGATAGATGAGAGGAGACGTATGATGCCACTGCTGCATGTAAAGGATCTCTCCGTGCCTTGTCAAGGCATATTGTTTGACAAGGATGGAACACTGCTCGACCTGCTCGCCACTTGGGGTAGCTGGGCGGAGGAGGTGCTGCTAGGTCTCGGCAATGAGCTTGCCCATATCGGCACCGGATCGCATGTTGATCTGTCCAAGGTGCTTGGCACATCTCATAATGCTGAAGGTAAGGTAATAGGCTATGATCCCGCCGGACCCCTCTCTATGGCAACTGCGGAAGAGAGTTATGGCATTCTCGCGTGGCAGCTGTACACTGCCGGAGTTCCCTGGAATGAGGCGCTGGTCCGTGTGAAGGCCATTGCCAAGGATGCGATGAATGGAATGCGCGGACGCCGCACAATCGGGCCTCTGCCGGACCTGCTGCCATTCTTGCAGCAATGTGCCGATGCTTCCTTGCAGCTGGGTGTAGTTACATCCGATGGTGACAAGACCACAGGTGAGCAGCTGGACTTACTTGGAATAACCGGTTACTTCCATACTATTGTCACGAGGGACCGGGTATCGAATGGCAAACCGGATCCCGAGATGGCCGAAACCGCTTGCCGGGAACTGGGCCTGCTGCCGGAGCAGACTGTTATTATCGGTGACAGCAATGCGGATATGCAGCTCGGAAAAGGTGCGGGCTTGCGTCTATCGGTCGGCATCTCTCCTGCCGGAGCGGCTGGACATCTGCAGGATGCCGACATCGTCGTTTCCGGCTTTCATGAGCTCCGCATTACCTGCTAACAAATAACTCGTAGAAAGGGTGCGTGTGCAGACTATGGATTCATTGCAAACTTTGGCTTCCTGGATCAAGGACAGCGGAAACATCGTTTTTTTTGGAGGAGCCGGAACATCCACGGAGAGCGGTATTCCGGACTTCCGCTCAGCGGCGGGTTTATACCAGACTGAGCATAACTCGCCTTATCCGCCCGAGGTGATGCTAAGCCGCAGTTTTTTTATGTCCTCGCCGGACATTTTTTTTGATTTCTACCGCAGCAAAATGATTCACCCGGAGGCAGAGCCAAACGGTGCCCATTTATTGCTGGCAGAGCTGGAGCGGCAAGGCAAACTGAAAGCGGTCATTACGCAAAATATTGACGGGCTGCACCAGCTGGCCGGCAGCCGTGTGGTGCTGGAGCTGCATGGCTCTATCCACCGCAATCATTGTATGGGCTGCAACCGTTATTACGGTCTGGAGCAGGTGATTCAGTCTGCTGAACGGGCGCCCCTCTGCCCGGAATGCGGCGGCATCATCAAGCCGGATGTTGTGCTCTATGAGGAACAGCTGGATCATGATGTGCTGGTTGGGGCGGTCGCAGCAATTGCGGCTGCGGACTTGCTTATTATCGGCGGCACTTCGCTGACCGTTCAGCCTGCAGCCAGCCTCGTCACCTACTTCCGGGGGCGGCATACGGTGCTGCTGAACCGTGACCCGACACCGTATGACCATAGGGCGGATCTGATAATTACCGACCGGATCGGGAAAGTGATGGGAGCCGTTCAGGACCAGCTCTGAGAATCTTATAGATCTCACATCCTGTGCGTATCACTGCAGGCGATTTCAGCATTAGAAGATTACAACGGCCGCCAGTGGTTTAAAATAGGGTAATGTGACAACTGAGGATACGAGAGGCAGGGATAAGCAATGGTATATGTGGCTAGCGATGAACGGTATGAAGTTATGCAATACAACCGCTCTGGCAGATCGGGACTGAAGCTTCCGGCGATATCACTGGGACTCTGGCATAACTTTGGCGGGATCGACACTTATGAGAATGGCCGGGAGATGATTACCCGTTCGTTTGATCTCGGCATTACCCATTTTGATCTGGCCAATAATTATGGCCCGCCCGCAGGCTCGGCAGAGGAACTGTTCGGCAAGGTGCTCGCCCGTGACCTTTCCCCCTACCGTGATGAGATGGTAATTTCTACTAAGGCGGGATATTATATGTGGCCTGGACCCTATGGGGAATGGGGTTCGCGCAAATATATGCTGTCCAGTCTGGATCAGAGCCTGAAACGGCTGGGACTGGACTATGTCGACATTTTCTATTCTCACCGTCCGGACCCGGAGACACCGCTGGAAGAAACAATGGGCGCGCTGGATTATGCCGTGCGGTCAGGCAAAGCGCTATATATCGGATTATCCAACTATACGGCGGAGCAGACTGTGGAGGCGGTCAGCATTCTGAAGGGTCTCGGCACTCCGCTTCTGATTCATCAGCCGAGGTATTCGATGCTGGACCGCTGGATCGAAGGTGGACTGCAGGATGTGCTGGAAGAGAACGGTATCGGCAGCATTGCGTTTACTCCGCTGGCCCAGGGCCTGCTGACCAATAAATATTTGAATGGCATCCCTGAGGATTCAAGGGCGGCCGGCCCATCCACCGCGCTGAATGAAAGCCGGATTACACCGGAGGTGCAGCGCAAGATCCGGGCCCTTAACCAGATGGCTGTCACGCGCGGCCAAAGTCTGGCCCAGTTTGCGCTCCTCTGGACACTTCGCGGCGGCAAAGTGACCTCTGCACTGATTGGCGCAAGCCGGGTGAGCCAGATCGAAGAGAACATCGCCGCGTTGTCCCATGCGGACTTTACCCAGGAGGAGCTGGATCGGATCGAGACTATCCTCAAAACTGAGAGTGATGTGTAAGCTTCGCATCCACTACATTTATGGCCTCCATATGCATCCCGTTTAGGGGCCTATTGCTGCACAGCCCGCTTCCTGACCGGAAGACGGGCTGTTGCCGTAGTTGGACAATTATGAATAGGGCATAACCTGGGAAAGGGATAGGACATAACATAGGGAATAGAGGGGGATGAAGTGGGGTGTGAATCGGACTGAGGGGACGTTATTTCAGGGAGAAACATCCAAAACTTACACAAACGGACCGTATAGCCGTTATTCTATCTGAAAAGTGGCAGAACACGCGCGATATTGGAAAATAACGCCTCTGAGGTCCGAATTTGTGTAAAAGACAGGTGGATCAGCGTAATAGTGGCTATGGAGTCCGTTTGCAGCATGTTATCTCCGGAGGGACACGGGGTTAACTAATCAGCCTGATACCGTGTGGCAGCGCATCACACAATAAGGTGAGAGGGTTCAGCGCGGGCCACGGCAAGGTGCAGAGAATTCAGCAGGGTTGCCGGGTGGACTGAGATCAACGCGGCTATCGCGAGCCGCAGTGTCTTATAGGGTTCGGGATGGTGTACAGAATTCTGGCCTCAATAACATAGATCTTAAGTTTGCTGCTTCTCCCCGGGTCTGGACGTTGAGATGCGGTAAGCGGTTGGGGACTGGGCACAGAAGCGTTTGAATTGGCGGGAGAAATACAGGGCATCCGTCAGTCCAACGGATGCCGCAACCTGCTCTACGGATAATTCTGGACGTTCCCGCAGCAGCTGGCGCGATTTCTCGATGCGCAGCTTAAGCAGATAGGTCACCGGCGAGAGACCGGTCTCCTGCTTGAAGATCCGCGACAGGTAAGCGCGGTTATAGCCGAGGCTGCCGCACATTTGCTCAATCGAGACCGGGTGAGCATATTGGGAGGCCATATAGTGGATCATCTGCTTCACGGTGCGCTTGACCTGTGATTCCGCCCCCGACAGCCTGGAGGAGGAGATATGCCGCTCAGCGGCTTCTCCGACGATCAGATACAGATAGCCGAGTGAAGTCAGGTGGGCGCTCTCCTTATTGGCGTAAAACGCCTGCATCATTCCGGCCATCGCAGCGGGGATGACACTGCCTTCGGCGGTGGAGAGCACAGGCTTCTGCGGAGTAAAGCCGGTCTGCAGCACAAGCGCGTCGGCTTCCGCACCGGTGAAAGCGGCCCAGCGGTAGCGCCAGGGCTGCTTCTCGTCCGAGAGATAGCTGACCAGCTGGCCGGGATGGATCAGGAAGCAGTCGCCTTGTCCCAGCTCATATTTGCGCTGCTCGGTGCGGAAGGTCCCGGAGCCGGATTCAATGAAGTGAAGCAGGTAATAATCATAGATTTTGGGACCGGCCTGATGCAGCGGCAAGGTCTGGCTTTCGCCGGCAAACAGTACATGCAGATTTTGCTTATCATAATAGACGGGATTTGACCCTACGGAATAAGTATGTTCCACGAAGAAGCTTCCTTTCTGGAGTTAACGCTGTCACCGCTTTGGAAACGGGTAATCGCTGGAAATGCCCGTCCTCCGATTATAACACGGAAGTCACATTTATCCATGCATTGCACACATGATTGCATTATCAGGGCAAGTCTGATTTTATTATAATATAACCATGAAGGCAGCAAGACTGATTCCAAGTTGAAGCAAGAGCAGCGAAAGGATGGAGTGGCACTAATGAGCATACAGGAACTTAACAGCAAATTTATTGAGAAGTACGGGGAGAGTACCGAAGAGGCACGCGTCTTCTACGCACCTGGCCGTGTCAATCTTATTGGAGAGCATCTGGATTACAATGGGGGTTATGTGCTTCCGGCAGCGCTGGAATTCGGCACAACACTGATTGTACGCCCGCGCAGCGACGGCAAGGTTCAATTCGCATCGACGAATCTTCCTTACGAAGCGTCCATTGACTACAGCGAAATCGGCAAGGCCAAAACAGGGGAATGGATCGATTATCCGATTGGCGTCATGGTGGAATTGGCGAAGAAGGATCTTCCGGTTTCCGGCGGCTACGACCTCTTGTTCCACGGTGATATTCCGAACGGTTCGGGCCTTTCTTCCTCCGCTTCCATTGAGGTGGTTACCGGCTTCGCGTTCCTGACACTGCTGGGTGGGGATACGGATACAGTAGAAATTGCGCTGCTGTCCCAGCGTGCGGAGAACCAGTATGTCGGCGTAAACTCCGGAATTATGGACCAGTTTGCCGTAGCCAACGGCAAGCGTGATCACGCGATTCTGCTGATGTGCGATACGCTGGAGTACAACCTGATTCCATTTGTGACCGGCAACTACAAGCTGGTGATCGGCAACACGAACAAGAAGAGAGGTCTCGTGGATTCCAAATACAATGAACGCCGCAGCCAGTGCGACGAAGCATTGTCCATTCTGAAGCAGGAGGTTCCTTCCCTGTCTTACCTGGCAGAGCTGAAACCTCAGCAATTTGAAATCCATCAGCACAAAATTACAGATGAAACCGTCAGACGCCGCGCCCGCCATGTAGTGGAAGAGAACCAGCGTGTGCTTGACTCGGTTGAAGTACTGAAGAACAATGACCTGAAGCAGTTTGGTCAATATATGAATGACTCCCATGTCTCGCTTCGCGATCTGTATGAAGTAAGCTGCGAGGAGCTGGACATTATGGTTGAAGAAGCACAGCGGATTCCCGGAACCCTTGGCTCGCGGATGACCGGTGCGGGATTCGGCGGATGTACGGTATCACTGGTGCATGAGGATGATGTCGAACGCTTTATCCGTGAAGTCGGTGAAGCCTATACCACCAGATCCGGTCTGGTAGGCGAATTCTACGTATGCGGTATCGGCAATGGTGTGGAAGAATTGAAAGGAGTGAAGTAAGATGGCGATTTTGGTAACAGGTGGAGCGGGGTATATCGGTTCTCATACAGTAGCTGAGCTGCTGGAGCGGGACGAGGAAGTTGTGGTTATCGACAATTTGCTGACAGGCCACCGTGAGGCGCTGCTGGGCGGCAAGCTGTATGAAGGTGACCTGCGGGACAAGGCGCTGCTGGCCAAGCTGTTTTCGGAGAACAAGATTGAAGCGGTGATCCATTTTGCCGCAAGCTCGCTGGTGGGCGAGAGCATGAAGGACCCGGTCAAATACTATGACAACAACGTATATGGTACACAGTGTCTGCTGGAAGCGATGCAGCATGCAGGTGTGGACAAAATCGTCTTCTCCTCCACGGCCGCAACTTACGGCGAACCGGAAAAGGTGCCGATCGAGGAAACTGACCGCACAGAGCCGGCGAATGTGTACGGTGAAACCAAACTGACGATGGAACGCATGATGGCCTGGTTTGACAAGGTGCTCGGCATCAAATACGTGGCGTTGCGCTACTTCAATGCTGCAGGGGCACATGCCAGCGGCAAGATTGGCGAAGACCACCGTCCGGAGAGCCATCTGATTCCGCTGGTGCTGCAAACCGCGTTGAAGCAGCGGGAGAGCATTGCTGTCTTCGGCGAAGACTATCCGACCGAAGACGGAACCTGCGTCCGCGACTACATCCATGTCAGCGATTTGGCTGACGCCCATGTCCGGGCGGTCAACTATCTGCGCAGCGGCAGTGCAAGCAATATCTTCAACCTTGGCAACGGCCTCGGCTTCTCGGTCAAACAAGTGATCGAAACCGCCAAGAAGGTGACCGGGCTGGACATTCCGGTTGTCATTCAAGAGCGCCGCGCCGGTGATCCTGCTGTGCTGGTAGCTTCTTCTGACAAAGCCCGTTCCATTCTCGGCTGGACTCCGCAGCATGCGGACCTTGAGGATATTATTCAGAGCGCCTGGAACTGGCATTCAGCGAATCCGCAAGGATACGGAGAAGAATAACTCCTGGCTGTCCGGGGGAGTATGGCATTCTATTGAACCAGCTGCCCCCCAAAAAGGACACAGACAACTTGCTACACCACATTAAGGAGAATTTAAATGCCTAACGATATTAATACCGCTCCGGCCGGAGAGAAGGCGCTGCATGCCATCGAACAGCTTGTGCTGTTTGCGCTGCACCAGGAGCTGATCCAGCCTGCCGATGTTGACTATAGCCGCAATGAACTGCTGGACCAGTTCGGCTTCAGTGAGCCGTATGCCCTTGAATTCAGTGAAACACCGCTTGAGAGCCCGCAGGGACCGCTGGACATTCTGATCGATTATGGCTTCGAAATCGGACTGATTCCGGAGAATACCGATACGTACCGTGATCTGCTGGATGCGAAGATTATGGGCCTGCTGATGGCACGGCCATCTGAAGTCAATGCCCAATTCTATAGCCTCTCGGCGGAGAAGGGCATTGAGGCGGCAACCGACCGCTTTTACAAATTAAGTATTGATTCCAACTATATCCGCATGGACCGGATTTCGAAGAATGTGTTCTGGCTGCAGGAATCACCATACGGGGATATCGAAATGACGATTAACCTGTCCAAGCCCGAGAAGAACCCGAAGGAAATCGCCATGGCCCGGCTGCTCCCTCCGCCGGTCTATCCGAAATGCCTGCTTTGCCGCGAAAATGTGGGTTATGCCGGACGGTTGAATCACCCGCCGCGCCAGAATCTGCGTGTAATTCCGCTGAAGCTGAACAATGAGAAATGGTTCTTACAGTACTCGCCGTATGTGTACTACAACGAGCATTGCATCGTGTTCCATCACGATCATGTGCCGATGAAGCTGACCAAGGAGTCGCTGAAGCGTCTGCTCAGCTTTGTGGAAGCTTTCCCGCATTATTTCATTGGCTCGAACGCCGATCTGCCGATTGTCGGCGGGTCGATTCTGACCCATGATCATTTCCAGGGCGGGCGCCATACCTTCCCGATCCAGAAAGCACCGAAAGAGCAGACGTTCACCCATGCCTCCTACCCGGGTGTCAGCCTCAGCATCGTGAAGTGGCCGATGTCGGTCCTGCGTTTGCATGGAGTAGACCCTGCAGTGCTGCTGGAATGCGGCAACGATCTCTATGAGGCCTGGAAATCCTACAGCGATCCTGAGGCTGAGGTATTAGCTTTCAGCGAAGTTGACGGTGTGGAAACCCCGCATAATACCGTTACTCCAATCGTGCGGCGGGCGGAAGACGGCGGCTTCGAGCTGGATCTGGTGCTGCGCAACAACCGGACCAGCGGGGAATTCCCCGAAGGGATATTCCACCCGCACCGGGAGATGCACCATATCAAGAAGGAGAACATCGGCCTGATTGAGGTTATGGGTCTGGCTATTCTGCCGGGACGACTGAAGGAAGAGCTGGATGCTATCGCAGGCGTGCTTGCCGGAGATCTCCCGCTACTGGCTGCCGTGAAGAGTGAAGCTGATCACGCGCTTGCACAGCATGCCTCGTGGATACAAGAGCTGGCCGAACGTTTTGGCACAGGTCACAACCACGAAGAAGCTGTCAAAATCGTGCAGAATGAGGTCGGTATCAAGTTCACCCATATTCTGGAGCATGCCGGGGTCTACAAACGGACACCGGAAGGACAAGCCGCTTTCCGCCGGTTTGTGCAGAGCTTCGGAGCCCTATAAACAACTGAATGTTAGTATTAATGTCCCCGGCCATGCAGGTTTGGGGGCTTTTCTTATACAGTTCGTTCAGCTTGGCGTGATACGGGGAGACGCTGTGATTTGAATGACGCACGCCGGAGGTCTATAATATGAAATTGCATCACATTCATCAACTAATGGAGGTTTACCCATATGCGCAAGTTTGAATTTTATAATCCTACCAAGCTGATTTTTGGACAAGGAACATTGCAGGCTTTGAAGACCGAAGTCCCGAAATACGGTAAGAACGTATTGCTGATGTACGGCGGCGGCAGCATCAAACGCAGCGGTTTGTACGATAATGTGCTGGCTGAGCTGAATTCCATCGGGGCTGTCGTGACCGAACTGGCCGGAGTCGAGCCGAACCCGCGTCTGTCCACTGTACATAAAGGTGTGGCATTGTGCCGGGAGCACAACATTGAGCTGATCCTTGCCGTAGGCGGGGGCAGCGTACTGGACTGTGCCAAGGCAGTTGCGGTAGGCGCGAAATATGAAGGGGATATGTGGGACTTTGTGGAACGCAAGGCTGCTCCGCAAGCCGCGCTGCCGCTGGGCACAGTGCTGACGATGGCGGCTACCGGTTCCGAGATGAACAACGGATCTGTCATCAGCAACGAAGTCACCCAGGAAAAAATGGGCTGGGGCAGCGTGCATGCCTTCCCGGCATTTTCCATCCTTGATCCCGAGAACACCTTCACTTTGCCGCGTGACCAGACTGTCTACGGCATGGTGGATATCATGTCGCATGTTCTGGAGCATTATTTCCATACCGACGGAAACACGCCTGTACAGGACGGTTTCTGTGAGACGCTGCTGCGCACCGTTATTGAAACGGCACCGAAGCTGATCGGGGACCTGAACAATTACGAGCTGCGTGAAACGATTATGTACTGCGGCACAATGGCTCTGAACGGCATGGTCAGCATGGGCTTCGCCGGAGACTGGGCAACACACAACATCGAGCATGCCGTATCAGCAGTCTACGATATCCCGCATGGCGGCGGTTTGGCTATTCTCTTCCCGCAATGGATGAAGTACAACCTCAGTACGAACCCTGCCCGCTTCCGCCAGCTGGCCGTGAACGTATTCGGCATTGATCCGTCCGGCAAAAGCGATGAAGAAGCCGGTCTTGAAGGCATTGAAGCACTGCGCCGCTTCTGGGATTCCATCGGTGCGCCGAAGACCTTGGGCGACTATGATATCAATGACAGCGAAATCGGAAATATGGCAGACAAAGCGGTGCGTTTCGGACCGTTCGGTAATTTCCGCAAGCTGGAGCGTGAGGATGTCGTAAAAATTTATACAATGGCGCTGTAAGAACGCCATCATAAAGGGGCTGCAGAACTGCAGCTCCGGGCAGGAAATCAAGCCGTTCCCGGTAATGGGGACGGCTTTTTTGCATAAACTGTTGGCATAGGCCGGTTTGGGTTCAAGGCTGCTTCCACGATACAATATTGAGATAATCATCCAAGTTTGTGAAACCAAGGACATGGTTTGAACGTTTATACTAGTATGACAGTCCGGAACTATAGACGGGAGGAGAAAATAATGCAAACGCTGTATTTGGGCTGTTTGGCGCTCGGCGTCATTTTTGCCGTAGTCAGCGTAGTTGTGGGAGATCTGATCGGCAATGTTTTGGATGGGATATTTGATGTAGCTTCCTTTGATTTCCTGAACCCTGCTGTGCTGGCCGGGGGAGTCACCGTATTTGGCGGAGCAGGTATTCTGCTCACGCGTTACAGCAGGCTGGAAGATGGCGCTGTTCTTGCCTTGTCCTTGCTGATCGCAGCCTTTATGGGGGTGGTTCTTTACTTGGGAGTCGTCAAACCGATGGACAAAAGCGAGATGTCAAACGGATTCTCCATGAGCGAGTTGCCTGGCAAGATCGGAGAAATTACCGTTCCTATTCCGACACAGGGCTATGGCGAAATCATGGTAAAGTTCGGCGCAGGCAACAGCCTGCATACGGCAGCCAGCTTTGAGCAGCTTTCCCTCCCGGCCGGGATTAAGGTTGTAGTGGTAGAGGTCCGGGAAGGTGTTGCGCTGGTAACTGAATTTGAAGAGAGAAAAGGAGTGGATTCTTAATGTTAGGCTTAGACATTCCAGATTATTTGTTTATTCCTATTGTAGTTGTAGCGGTTCTGCTGGTGCTTGGGATTGCGTTCTGGGCACGTTACAAGACGGTCGGACCAGATGAAGGAATGATTGTCACCGGTTCCTTTCTCGGCAGCAATCATATCTCAGATGATGGCTCGGGCCGTAAAATCAAGATAGTCCGCGGGGGCGGGGCGTTCATTCTGCCTGTCTTCCAGAAGGCCGAGTTCATGTCTCTGCTTTCGCATAAGCTCGATGTGACGACACCGGAGGTATACACTGAGCAAGGGGTGCCGGTTATCGCCGATGGTGTGGCTATTATCAAGGTAGGCAGTTCTACCGAAGATGTGGCAACGGCAGCCGAACAGTTCATGGGCAAGCCGATAGAAGGGCTGAAGAGCGAGGCGCAGGAAGTGCTTGAAGGGCATCTGCGGGCGATTCTCGGCTCAATGACTGTGGAAGAGGTTTACCGCAACCGTGACCGGTTTGCCCAGGAGGTTCAGGGTGTAGCAGCGCGCGATCTTAAGAAGATGGGACTGCAGATTGTCTCCTTCACCATCAAAGATGTGCGCGACAAGCACGGATACTTGGAAGCTCTAGGTAAACCGCGGATTGCTGCAGTGAAGCGGGATGCAGAAATCGCCGAAGCGGAAGCGCTGCGGGATGCGCGGATCCAGAAGGCAAACGCCGAGGAGCAAGGGCAGAAGGCTGAACTGCTGCGGGATACGAACATCGCCGAAGCCTCCAAGGACAATCAGCTGAAGGTTGCAGCCTTTAAACGTGATCAGGATACAGCCAAGGCGGAAGCCGATCAGGCTTATCACATCCAGGAGGCGCGCGCCAAGCAGACGGTGGTGGAAGAGCAGATGAAGGTCGAACTGGTTCGCAAGGAACGCGAGATAGACCTGCAGTCCAAAGAAATACAGGTGCGCGAGAAGCAGTACGATGCGGAAGTGAAGAAGAAAGCGGAAGCCGACCGCTACGCAGTGGAACAGGCGGCAGAAGCCGATAAGGCCAAGCGGATGCGTGAAGCCGATGCCTTGCAGTACAGCATTGAGACCCAGGCGAAGGCAACATCCGAGCAGAAACGCCTGGAAGGCCAGGCAACAGCCGACGCAGAGCTGGCTAAAGGTAAAGCGGAGTCCGAAGTTATCCGCCTGCGTGGTCTCGCAGAAGCAGAAGCCAAAGAGAAGCTGGCCGAAGCGTTCCAGAAATTCGGCGAAGCTGCCGTGCTCGACATCATCGTGAAGATGCTGCCTGAATTGGCCGGTAAAATTGCCGAGCCGCTGGCATCCATCGACAAGCTCACTGTGGTGGATACGGGCAATGGTGAAGGAGCGGCGCGGGTCAGCAATTATGTGACCCAGCTGATGTCGACGGCACCGGAAATGCTGAAGAGTGTCTCGGGAATTGATGTAGAGGCATTGATTAAAGGTTTGACTAAAGGAAAAACGGGAACTCCGGACCACAGACCGGCAGTATCGGTTGCACCTGCGGTACCGGTAGTACCTGCAGTACCTACAGTACCGGCAGTGCCAGTGGTTCCAACTGATAAACTTGAAGGATAATGCGGGATAACTCAAGGTATGACAGGCGCATTGCCTGTCATACCTTGAATTTTATGGAGAGTGGGGAACTTCGTATGGAGCTGCTCTTGGATAACATCCGTAAGAGCTTCGGAGATAAACAAGTGCTCAAAGGCATTGACTACACTTTTGAAAAAGGCAAGATTTACGGTCTGCTGGGCCGCAACGGTGCCGGTAAAACCTCGCTGTTCAACTGCTTGAGCGGGGAGATTGGAATGGACAGCGGCGGGGCTTTTTTACGGGAAAACGAAGTAAGCAGTCCGCTTCGCGAGGCGGATATCGGGTATGTGTTTTCTTTGCCCATCCTGCCGGAATTTCTTACAGGCTATGAGTTTGTGAAATTCTATATGGATATCAACCGCGACAAGATTGAACCTGGCAAAAGCATCGAAGACTATTTCGACATTATCCGGATTGAGCAGGAGGACCGCCACCGGCTGATCAAAGGGTATTCTCATGGCATGAAGAACAAGATCCAAATGCTCTGCTTTATCATTACGCGTCCGCCCTTGATATTGCTGGACGAACCATTGACTTCTTTTGACGTTGTGGTGGCACTGGAGATCAAGAAGCTGCTGCGGGAGATGAAGCAGGATCATATCATTATTTTCTCCACCCATATTTTGCAGCTTGCAGCCGACTTGTGCGACGAACTCGTTATCCTGAATAACGGGACACTCCAGGAGATTCCTGCCGACACTCTGCACAGCCCGGAATTCGAGGAGAGAATCATAACCTTGCTAAAGGATGAGGGCAGCAATGATTAAGACGCTGAACACCATACTGGATATCAGGGGCGCATCCGGGGCGAACCGGCTGATCTATTATCTCCAGCGGTTGCCGGTAATTGGGAAGATGGCAAAGAATGACTTGTATTCCCGGACAGGACTCAAAAAGACGCTGACTGTAATCGTGCTTATTCTGAAGATAATATGGGGCTTTCTGACCAAATTCGCTTATTTGGGAATTGTAGTCTATTGGCCGGTGATCACAATCGGCAAGGAACTGCCGCCTGCTGAACAGTATCAGCTCTATCTGCAAGTGCTGGTCATAATCAGTTGTGTCGTAGCCGCAGTTTCAAATGCGGTCATCCTGGAACCGAAGCGGGACAAATATATTTGTGTGAAGCTGATGCGGCTGCCTGCTGATCAGTACATGCACGCTACTCTGTCGCTTCGGACCTTCAGTTTCTTTGTTTATTATATACCGGCCATGTGCCTCTTCGCTTCATTGCTGCAGGCCCCGGTCTGGCAGGGAGTGCTGCTTGCCCTGCTGTTAACTGCCTGGCGCTTGGGAAGTGAGGCGCTGCATTTATGGCTCTTCGACCATACGGACATTGTGCTTGTCAAAAAAACAGGGTGGGTGTGGACCGTCATAGGCGTGGGATTTCCGCTTGCCTATGCTCTGCTGTATGCAGAAGTGTCCTTCGTGGACAGCGCTATGTTGTTCAACCTGCCGGCGGGTTTAGCCATTGCGGCTATAGGAGTGGTTGCCGCCGTTTATATTGCGCGTTATCCCCGTTACCGCAGTGCGGTTGATGCCGTGACCAAAATAGACGATCCGCTGCTGGATATGGGGCGTATGATGAAGGAATCGAGAGTGAAGGATGTCGAGACGAAAGAAAAGGATTTTTCAGCGGAACAGCTGAGTCCCGGTCAATTTCAGGAGAAAAGCGGCTATGCTTACCTGAATGCGATCTTTTTCTCCCGGCATAAACGTTTTTTAATACAGCCGATTCAGCGGCGGCTGCTCATCATTGGCGTGTTGTTCGCAGCCGGATTGCTGTCGATGATGGTCTCACCGGCAATGTTTACCAAGATGTCACATTTTTTAATCGGCAGCCTTTCTTATTTTGTATTTATTATGAATTTTACCTCGATCGGTGAGAAGGTCTGCAAAGCCATGTTTTACAACTGCGACATTAGTCTGCTGCGGTATGGATTCTACCGGGAACGGACGGCGGTGCTGAGCAATTTCCGGATTCGCCTGCTGAGAATAACCGCTCTGAATTTGATTCCGGCCGGAGCTATTTGTATAGCTGTGAATCTGCTCATTCTGCTTTCGGATGAAACCTGGGGGATTGCGGATGCAGCTGGTTTTTGCGGGGCTATCCTCGGCTTATCCCTGTTCTTCTCCGTGCATCACTTGTTCATGTATTATATTTTCCAGCCTTACAGCACAGAGCTGAATTTGAAGAATCCGTTCTTCACCATTGTCAACAGCATTGTGTTGGCTGCAACCATTGTGTGCCTCCGCTTGGAGAGCACTCCGGCTTATTTTGCGGGAATGGTACTGCTGACCACGGTAGCCTACATGACCATCGCCTTATTCCTGGTCTATAAATACTCGGGCAGAACCTTCCGGGTAAAATGATCCAGCCTCTTCCACATCTGAAATCTTGATGTTATGGCGGTAGCCAAGTATAATCTACACATGCTGTCAAGTTATGCAGCTGCCGCAGCGGCAAAGGTATTCAGAATTCAAAGAGGTGTAAGCAGTGAGCAGCATAACAGTGGCTAAGGTACTCAATAACAATGTGATTATTGCCGAGCATCCCCAATACGCCGAGGTTGTGGTGATCGGAAAGGGCATAGGCTTTAACCGGAAAATGCGTGATCGGATCAGTCTGTCTTCCGTGGAGAAGATGTTTATTCTCCGCAGCCAGGAGGAGCAGGAGCAATACAAGCAGCTCGTTCCGCAGGTGGACGAGAAGCTGATCGAGGTAGTTCAGGAGATTGTATTGCATATCATGCAGAGCAGCCGCCAACCGCTGAATGAACATATTCATATTGCACTCACTGACCATATTTCATTTGCCATCCGCCGTCATGAACAAGATATCGCCATACATAATCCGTTTCTGTACGAAACCAGGGAAATTTACCCTGAGGAATACAGTCTGGCCGAATATGCGGTCGGGCGGATCAATCAGGCGATGGGGGTAACGTTGCCTTTTGATGAGATCGGTTTTGTTGCTTTGCATATTGTAAGCGCATTGAGCAACCGTCATATCTCCGAGGTGAAGCAGCATTCCGTGCTGATCGGTGATCTCGTGGGGCTGGTGGAGGATAATCTGAGTTATCATGTTCCGCGGGATTCCCTGGATTATTCCCGGCTGGTCACCCACCTGCGTTTTGTTCTGGAAAGACTGCGCCGTGGTGAGAGTGTGCGGGAGACTTCTTCTCTTGACGGGTTAATGAAGCGCGAATATCCTGAAATGTACATGCTGGCCTGGAAGCTGACTAAGGTCATTGAGCAGCGGGTGCGTATTCCGGTATATCCGGCTGAAGTGAGCTACCTGACTATTCATCTGCAGCGTCTGGCCCAGAAGAAAGAGGATGAAGAGGATATGGAGCAGCATGAGGGTTGAAATGAACCCCTTACAAAAACATGCTTGCAACTTCAAAAAATCGGTGCTACAATGTTCCCTGTTCCAATAAAACAGAATACCTACGTGTAACTGATACGATCAGGCATGAGTGATTTACAGTATTTTGGTTGTCAGGCCCCAAGCTGGGGCAATCTAACCTTAGTGTTAGAGAGACAAACCTTAATGCTGTGTTGCTCATGCCTTTTTTGGTTTCCTGTTTGTGCGAAATTACTATTAAGGAAGTGGCCTAAATGTTCAAAAAGTTGTTTGGCGTTTTGCAAAGAGTCGGTAAAGCGCTTATGCTTCCTGTAGCCATCCTGCCTGCGGCGGGCTTGCTGCTCGGGATCGGCAACATGCTGGTTAACCCGGATTTCCTCCAATACGTACCGGCACTGGAAAACAGCGGGGTTCAGGCCGTTGCCAACGTTTTGATGAACTCGGGACAGATTGTTTTTGATAACCTGTCACTCTTGTTTGCGGTCGGGGTAGCCATCGGTCTTGCCGGTGGTGAAGGGGTTGCCGGTCTTGCGGCAATCATCGGTTTCCTCGTCATGAATGTAACCATGGGAACGGTACTGGGCATTAACGCTTATGTATTGACCTGGAAGGATTTCTCCTATTCCAGTGTCTTGGGAATACCGACGCTGCAGACAGGGGTTTTCGGCGGTATCCTGGTCGGGATACTGGCCGCGTCGATGTACAAGCGGTTCTTCCGCATAGAATTGCCGTCGTATCTCGGTTTCTTTGCGGGTAAACGGTTTGTGCCGATTATGACGGCAGTAACCTCCCTGATTCTTGGTCTTGTATTGACGGCTGTTTGGCCGCCGATCCAGCACGGCCTGAACTATGTGTCGCAAAGCATGATCAACACGAACTTGACGCTGTCGGCCTTTATCTTCGGTGTCATTGAGCGTTCACTGATTCCTTTCGGCTTGCATCACATTTTCTATTCGCCGTTCTGGTATGAGTTCGGAAGTTATGTCGATAAAGCCGGCGAACTGGTACGCGGGGATCAGCGGATCTTCATGCAGCAGCTGCGCGACGGGGTGGATTTCACAGCGGGTACATTTACAACAGGTAAATATCCGTTCATGATGTTCGGTCTGCCGGCAGCGGCACTGGCGATCTACCATGAAGCCAAACCTGAGAACAAAAAGATTGTCGGCAGCTTGATGGTTTCTGCAGCCCTTACTTCTTTCCTGACAGGGATTACAGAGCCGCTGGAATTCTCATTCCTGTTCGTAGCTCCGCTTCTGTTCGCAGTGCATGCTGTCTTTGCAGGTCTTTCCTTTATGACTATGCAAATCCTTCATGTTAAGATCGGAATGACCTTCTCCGGCGGCTTTATCGACTATGTGCTGTTCGGTATTATCCCGAACCGTACTGCGTGGTGGCTGGTTATCCCGGTAGGTCTGGTTATTGCCGTGATTTACTACTTTGGATTCCGCTATGTCATCCGGAAGTTCAATCTGAAAACTCCGGGCCGTGAAGATGCATCCGATGATTCGGAAGACGTCAACACGGGGAATGTATCTACAAGCGGTGATGATCTGCCGCGCAACATTTTGTCCGCACTGGGCGGCAAAGAAAACATCACCCATCTGGACGCCTGCATCACCCGCCTCCGCGTCGAGGTTAAGGATAAGGCAGGCGTAGATAAGAACCGGCTGAAGAAGCTGGGTGCTTCCGGTGTGCTTGAGGTTGGTAATAACGTTCAGGCGATCTTTGGTACACGTTCAGATACAATCAAGTCACAGATACAGGATGTCATGAACGGCAGAATACCAGCTGCTTCAGCCGCACCGCAGCCTGAGCTTGAGAAGCAGGTCGGTGAAGAAGGCGCAGCAATTATTCCTGAGGACATCGTGTCCCCGGTAAATGGCGAGCTGCTTGATATTACGCAGGTTCCAGATGCTGTCTTCTCCCAGAAGATGACGGGTGACGGCTTCGCCTTCCTGTCAGATGACGGCAAGATTGCTTCACCGGTATACGGTAAAGTGTTCAATGTATTCCCGAGCAAGCATGCTATCGGGATTATGTCCGACGGCGGCAAGGAAGTGCTCGTGCATATTGGTGTTAATACTGTAAAGCTTAAAGGCCAAGGCTTCACGATTCTTGTAGAAGAAGGCGACCTGGTAGCTGCAGGACAGCCGATTATGGAAGTGGATCTGGAATACGTGAAAGCCCATGCGCCTTCCGTTATTTCACCGGTCATCTTCTCCAATCTGCCTGAAGGGTCCACGGTTACCTTGAAGAAGTCGGGTAAAGTGGCTGTAGGCGATAAAGACATCATCAGCATTCAGTAAAATGTGCATTGGCATGGCGCTTCCCTTATAATGAAGGGGAGCGCGGCCTTCACATAAGACAAACATTCAAATTAACAGAAAGCGAGTTGGATATTATCATGCAAAAAACATTCAGAATTATTGACGAAGACGGAATTCACGCACGCCCAGCAACAGCGCTGGTAAATACAGCAACAAAGTTTAAAGGCACAGAAGCATTCGCGGAAGCCAAAGGTAAAAAAGTAACACTTAAATCCATTCTCGGCGTATTGTCTTTGGGTCTTGAAGCTGGCGATACCTTGAGTCTGATTACTGAAGGCAGTGAAGAAGCGGAAGCACTGAGCGCACTGCAAGATGTGATGATTAAAGAAGGGCTGGGAGAGCTCCATGAATAAAATTTCAGGAATCGCGGCTTCAGCAGGTATTGCCGTAGCCCGTGCATTTATCCTGGAACATCCGGATTATACAATCACGAAGACTGCTGTAAGCGATGTGGAAGCCGAGATTGCCAAACTGGAGAGCGCCCTGGAGAAATCCAAGGGCGAGCTGCAGGGCATTAAGGAGCGCACGCTCGCTGAATTGGGCGAGAAGAAGGCGGAGATTTTCGAATCCCATCTGCTGATTCTTGAAGACCCCGAACTCATCAGTCCCGTAATGGATAAAATCCGCGAGGAATCGGTTAATGCGGACTATGCCCTAAATGAAGTTGCCACTCAGTTTATCGAAATGTTCGAAAATATGAAAAGTGCTTACCTGCAGGAACGTGCCGCTGATATGCGCGATGTAACCAAACGCATCCTGAACCACCTGCTGGGTATTCACTATGTAAGTCCTGCGGAAATCAATGAAGAGGTTATCGTCATTGCCCTGGATTTGACTCCATCCGACACGGCGCAGCTTAATCGTAAATACGTGAAGGGCTTCACGACGAATATCGGCGGACGCACCTCGCACTCGGCCATCATGGCCCGGTCCCTGGAAATTCCGGCGGTAGTCGGCACCAAGAATGTACTGTCTGAAGTCAAGGCGGGAGATCTGGTGATTGTCGACGGTTTGAGCGGAGATGTTCTAATCAACCCGAGCGATGCTGAAGTCGCCGAATATAAAGCTAAGCAGGAAGCCTATGATCTGCAAATTGCCGAGTGGAAAAAACTCCGCGATGAGCCGACCGTATCGGCTGACGGCAAACATGTAGAACTAGCTGCCAACATCGGCACACCTAATGATGTGAACGGTGTGATCGAGAACGGCGGCGAAGGTGTAGGTCTGTACCGCACCGAGTTCCTGTACATGGGCCGTGACAAGCTGCCTTCCGAGGAAATTCAGTACAATGCTTACCGCACTGTGCTTGAGAACATGAACGGCAAGCCGGTTGTTGTGCGCACACTGGATATCGGCGGCGACAAGGAGCTGCCTTACCTGGATCTGCCGAAGGAAATGAACCCGTTCCTTGGATTCCGTGCGATCCGCCTGTGTCTGGACCGTCAGGATATTTTCCGCACCCAGCTGCGCGCTTTGCTTAGAGCAAGTGCTCACGGTGACCTGCGCATCATGTTCCCGATGATCGCTACGCTCGGCGAATTCCGTGCAGCCCGCGATCTGCTGCTGGAAGAAAAGGCTAAGCTGCGCGAAGAAGGCAAGGAAGTATCGGACAACATTCAGTTGGGCATCATGGTAGAAATTCCATCAACGGCGGTTCTGGCTGACCAGTTCGCCAAAGAAGTGGATTTCTTCAGTATCGGTACCAACGATCTTATTCAATATACGATGGCTGCCGACCGTATGAATGAACGGGTATCCTACCTGTATCAGCCATACAATCCGGCGATCCTGCGTCTGGTCAAAATCGTTATCGACGCAGCCCATGCCGAAGGCAAATGGACCGGCATGTGCGGCGAAATGGCCGGCGACAGCACAGCGATTCCGCTGCTGCTCGGTCTGGGCCTCGATGAGTTCAGCATGAGCGCAACCTCCATCCTGCCTGCACGCAGCCAGATTTCTAAGCTGTCCGCTGCAGATATGAAGGAAATGGCTGCTAAAGCACTTCAGCTTGGCACCGCCGAGGAAGTTGCTGCACTTGTGCAGAGCAGCGTGAAGTAAATTCGCAAAGCTTTCTTGCATTATCCGTTTAGGCAATTCACTCTTCCAACTACTACTGCCGGCCTCCTCTATAGGAGGCCGTTTTTTTGTTGTCAGCGGCAGTACATCATCTTTTGTTCGTGCTGTCATTTATAAGGACAAGCTCAAATACCTGGGCGCAGCAGCCGATAATAGAATGTGGGCACATAAAACGGGTGGAACCCAAACCTGTGAACATAGTGTTACATATTATATTATGATTCAAAAGAAAGACAGTACTCTATAGACTTCGCTTGCAGATCTGTGCAAGTATTAATTTCTTCCATAGTGGAAATAGTTGGATTTAAGTGAAGTAAACCGTTATCCGGCAATATGGCGGAGAACAGGGGGATGGTGGAATACATGAATAGCAATTATATAAATACAGAGACAATAATAGAGACTTATGAAGGCAAAGACCTTGGACTAACCTACACTGCAGGCTGCAGCCAGTTTAAAGTATGGGCCCCGACGGCCTTTACCGTATCGGTTGTATTGTACGAGACCGGCGGGACCGGCGCAGATGTATCAGCCGTTTATTCCAAAGACAGTGGAGTGATTATCCCCATGCAGCGCCAGGATGGCGGTGTTTGGCAGGCGCAGCTTACCGGAGATCTGAAAGGCAAATATTATATGTACCGCACCGTATTTGCCGACGGCAGTATAAGGGAGGCCGCCGATCCCTATGCAACCGCTGTTTCGGCGAACGGGGTGAGGTCGGCGATTGTGGATTTGCGTGAGACCGATCCGCCCTCCTGGGCAGAGGACCGTTCACCCCAGTTGCAACATCCCGCAGATGCGGTAATTTATGAGCTGCATGTACGGGATTTCTCCGCCCATGAGAGCTCTGGCATGTTGCATAAGGGGAAGTTCAAAGCTTTTACGGAAACCGGATTACGTGATTCCGCAGGGAATGCACTGGGGATTGATCATTTGGCTGAACTGGGAATTACCCACGTGCATCTAATGCCGGTATTCGATTTCCAGACGGTAAACGAACTGAATGCAAATGGTCTGGACACCGAAGCGGGACATTACAGCGAATATAACTGGGGTTATGATCCACAGCATTATAATGTACCCGAAGGGTCCTACAGTACGAATCCGGCTGAACCCGGGACCCGGATCCGTGAATTCAAAGAAATGGTGCAGGCACTGCACAGCCGAGGCATTTCGGTCATTATGGATGTGGTGTACAACCATACGTATTCTGTTGAGAAGGGGCCATTCGAGCCGCTGGTGCCGGAGTATTTCTACCGTCATGATTATTTGGGTAGACTGTCCAACGGTTCGGGCGTCGGCAACGAAATTGCCACAGAGCGGCCTATGGTGCGCAAATATATTAAGGACTCCTTGTTATACTGGGCTTCGGAGTATCATATCGACGGGTTCCGCTTTGATCTGATGGGTCTGATGGACAGCGTAACCATGCGCGAAATTACGGAAGAGCTGCGCCTTGCCATTAATCCGAATCTGCTGATCTACGGGGAGCCGTGGACAGGAGGGGACTCTCCACTGGCGGACAAAACGCTGAAGGGTGTGCAGCGGGGCAAAGGTTATGCCGTGTTCAATGACAACTTCCGTGCGGCAATAAAAGGCGACAGCGATGGTTGGGGCAAAGGCTTCGCAACCGGTGAATATGGCAAAGAAGGCGCAGTGGCGTCGGGAATAAAAGGAGCGATTCATGAATTTACCGACTCGCCTGTCGAAACGGTGAATTATGTTACCGCTCATGATAACTTGAATCTGTGGGATAAGGTGCTTGCTTCCCAAGGCCAGCGCCAGGCGGCGGATCTGCCTGAACTGGAGAATGGAAGATTGAAGGGCGGCGGAGAGGTCGAAAAGGCGGTCGCTAAAGCAAATCCGTACTTCGCAATCGACCCGCAGGATGTTCTTGACAATGAAACTGTGCGCCGATCCCTGCTGGCTAACGGGATCATTTTAACCTCCCAGGGCATTCCTTTTCTGCATGCCGGAGATGAAATGCTGCGCAGCAAATACGGGGATCATAACAGCTACCGTTCCCCTGATGTGGTCAATGCGATCCGCTGGGATAACAAAGAGACATTTATGCCTGTCTTTCAATATTATAAAGGGCTTATTGAGCTGCGGCGCAAGCATCCGGCCTTCCGTCTGCATGGACGGCAGGAGATCGAGCGCTCACTGGAGTTCCTGCGCTGTGAAGACGGCGTCGTCGCTTATCAGCTGAAGGATAATGCAGGCGGTGATGTCTGGAACAATATCGTTGTTATTTTCAACGCCAATTGGGGGCCTGTTACTCAGCAGCTGCCTGAGACAGGCGGCTGCTGGAACATTGTGGTGGATCATTCCGGTGCCGGTACAGAAGCCTTCCGTATTGCCACAGATCATGCAGTAGAGCTTGAAGGACTGTCGATGATGGTACTGTATGATGTCTACGGCGAGCCTGCACCGCGGGCAAAGATCATTGAGGTTCATTATGACCGCCCCGACGGCGATTACCGCGGCTGGAATCTTTGGGTGTGGGGTACAGGCATCCAGGATGGGCAGTGCGATTTCCGGCAGATGGAGGATGGACGTGCGGTAGCACGGATCGAAGTGGTGCCGGGAACAGAGTCGGTTGGATATATTTTGCGGCTGAATGACTGGGAAGAGAAGGGTAGCGGAGACCGCTTTATAGACTGCTCCGGCAGTGAAGCGCTGCTTAAGGTAGTGGTGCAAGACCGCAGCAGTGCAAGCAGCGGCGATGGAGATAATCCGCTTCAGTTAAGCAGCTGAAGTTAAGATATAGAAGAAACGGATAGCCACTCAGCTGATAAAGGCTGTTCCAGCATCGCCGCCGTTTGGGCAGTGATTCCGGAACAGCCTGTTTTGCTGCCTGTTTCTTTATTTATGCTTGTCTGAATGTTCTTCATCCACAAGCTTATTGTATAGATTGGCTTCGTTACCGCCGCTGTTTTTGGAGCGGTACATCGCCAGGTCGGCGGCGCGCAGCAGTTCGTTGATACTTCCGCCATGCTGCGGATATAGGGCTACGCCGATGCTGGCGGAAGTATGAAAGCTGGAGCCTTGGTTGACAGACCAGGATTTGTTGAACAGCTGAAGTAAACGGTCCAGCATTTCGTTCAGCATCTCTGGATTGGTAAAGCGGTGAAGCACGACGGCGAACTCATCGCCGCCGATGCGGAACGCCTGACCGAATCCTTTAACCGTCTGCTGCAGCTCACGGGAGAGCAGCTGCAGGAATTCATCTCCGGCCAAGTGGCCAAGGGTATCATTAAGCTGCTTGAACCTGTCGCAGTCGAGCAGCGCAACTGCTATTTCCTGTCTGCGGTCCTCAGGCTGATTAATCAGGTTCTCCATGTACATTTTAAAATGGGCTCTATTGGGGATTGCTGTTAAATGGTCATAGAAGGCCAGCTTGTGGAGCCGTTCCTCATGTTGCTTACGCTGGGTAATCTCACGAGAGATAAGCATATACTGCGCGGGAAAAGCATGGCTGCCGGTGATCGGTGAGATTTTCGTTTCCAGCCACACCCAGTGGCCTTTTGCCGAACGCATGCGCAGCTCCGAAATTCGTGGAGTCCCCTGAACCACACTCTTCAGCTTCGCCCAGGAGATTTCAGCTTCGCGGATGTAGTTGGAAAGAGGAACACCTTTGTCCGGCACGTAGCCAAGCACGCTGGAATGGGAAGGTGAGGCGTACAGGATCATACCGTTTGGATCGGTCAAAATAATGAAGTCAGACATGGTCTCACCGATCAGCTGGTAAAGGGATTGATCTTCCTGCATCTCACTTTGCAGCGAAACTACTCTGCGGCAGAGATAAATAATAACGAGCATAAGCAGGAACAAGATCAGGGAGTAGGCCGCGAAGAGGGTGCTTTTTCGCTCACGGAACTCTTGGGTAATCTGCTGTCCGTAGTTATCGATCAGGTTCTCGGATTGATCCAGACTGCTGCGGACCTCACTCAGCCGGGTGTTGATCATGATAGCTGAGTACGTATCCGGGTTCCAATTGCTTTCCATACGCCGGGAGATCAGTTTCTGCCCGGTATTCTTCCAGCTTTCAAAAGCGTCTTCGAAGCTCAGCAGCTCGTTTCTCAGCTGGGAGAGCAGCCGATTGCTCTGTGTCATCCTCTTTTCCGGATGATTCATAGCGTTGATGTTGCAGCTGACCATGCCCAGCCGCTGCTTCACCTGGGCATTATTGTCATGATACTCCTGAGACAGCAGGCCGCGCTGTTCACGCGTAATGTTCCGGTTCATCACGGTGTGCAGCGCAAGGGCAGCCTGATGAAGATCCCGGTCGGCATTCAGAATCAGCTCTGAATTTTGGTAGACATCGCTGTACAGTGAATCTGAAAGCCGGTTAATTGTGTGGTTCAGATACAGCAGAGAAGCGGTGCTGATGCCCGCCAGAATAACGGAGATAGCGACAAATAAAAGGATTAATCTGCGTGTGTTTTTGATTTTGTATAAAGCCACTGTCATCCTCTCCCCGCATAAAACTTTGAGAAATCTCTTTGATAGTAGATGATACCTATGCGGAACTAATCCCAGCTGCGGGTAATTGGCCGCAGGGACAACGAGAGAGTGTCTTTCAAATAGTCATAGAAACATAGTGCTTCCAGTACGATTAGGGATCCTTCTCATCAGTATGTAGGACGTCCTGCTTAGGGCATCCGGGCCGAGTATGGAATATAAGAGGTTGATCCGAGCCTGAAATGCCCAAAATCCCCTGCCAGCCGACCGTTCGGGTCATCAAGCGATCCGGTAAGCCGGGGAGGAGATGGGGATCTTGATATAATTAGCATCAGATTTAAACATTATGTATAGTACAGGCTTATTCATACTCCAACCCCTGAGTCCTATTACCCAAGTTTTCTACAAACGATACTCCCTTTCTGTGCTAAGTCACTAAAATATCATAGCTGCCGCTCCCGTCCACTATATTAAAGGTTAGCAGGTTCGTTCCCGGCGAGTTTAGGGATTAATTCCTCTGAATTTGTCGGCTTGTCAAAACGACATTTTGTGCATATAATGAATAGACATATCTTCTGAGTAAGAAGATGCAGTTTCCCAGCAACATCATAATAAATGCAGTGATGGAGAAGAGTACGCAGTGCCTGGCTTACAGGGAGGAAACGCCGCAGATTGAGAGCGTTTCTAGGAGAGCAGAGCTGCCGAAGTTCACTCCGGAGCAGTTCCCTGAATTCACTTCAAGACCTTTTTGAAGGAAGACAGTAGGGGAAACCGGCCGCAGACCGTTATTTCTGTTAAAGTGAGGCATGTCTTTACCGCACCGAAAGAGGGAATACAGCTCTTAAGGGAAGTGGTACGGCAGCCTAACAAGGGTGGTACCACGGTCTTTTCGTCCCTTACCGGGAGGAAAGGCCTTTTTTTGTTGACAATATGATGATTAAGGGGGCAGTACACGCCATGAAAGAGAAGCTGGAAGCGTTGAAGGTTGAGGCATTGGCTAAGCTGCAGGAAGTAACAGATCCGCAGGTTCTGAATGACTTACGCGTGAAGTATCTGGGCAAAAAAGGCGAATTAACCGAGGTTCTGCGGGGAATGGGAGGGCTTAGCGCGGAAGAGCGTCCGGTAATCGGCCAGGTGGCGAATCTGGTGCGCAGCGCGATAGAAGATATTATCGGCTCCAAGCAGGAGGCATTCCAGCAGCAGGAAACGCTGAACCGCCTGCGGGCAGAGAAAGTGGATGTTACGCTGCCGGGCCGCGGGTTGCCGCAAGGCGGAATTCATCCGCTAACTCGGGTGGTGCAGGAGATTGAAGATATCTTCATCGGCATGGGCTACCGGGTAGCAGAAGGCCCTGAAGTAGAGACGGATTACTATAACTTCGAGGCGCTTAATCTGCCGAAGAACCATCCGGCACGCGATATGCAGGATTCCTTCTATTTGACGGATGATCTCCTGATGCGTACGCAGACCTCTCCGGTGCAGATCCGCACCATGCAGGCAATGCAGGGTGAAACACCGGTCAAAATCATCTGTCCGGGCAAAGTGTTCCGCCGCGATGATGATGACGCCACCCACTCCTTCCAGTTCCATCAAATCGAAGGTCTGGTCATTGGACGGGGAATCCGCATGAGTGACTTGAAGGGTACATTGCAGCAGTTCATGAAAGAAATGTTCGGCCCGAGTGCGGGGATCCGCCTTCGTCCGAGCTTCTTCCCATTCACCGAGCCTAGCGTTGAAGTTGATGTCAGCTGCTTCAAATGCGGCGGAGACGGCTGCCGGCTGTGCAAACAGAGCGGCTGGCTGGAAATCCTCGGCGCTGGCATGGTGCATCCGAATGTACTCAGAATGGGCGGATACGACCCTGAGGAGTATAGCGGCTTCGCCTTCGGCGTAGGTGCGGAGCGGATTGCCATGTTGAAATACGGGATCGACGACATCCGTTATTTCTATACCAATGATATGGGCTTCGTGAAGCAGTTCAAGGGCATTTAGATTTTTGACGGGTGAGCGGGCTGGTAGATAAATACATCTGAAATAAAGGAAGTGAGCGGACATGAAAGTATCAACCGGATGGCTGGCTGATTATATATCGTTAGAGGGAGTAACCGCTGAAGAGCTGGCGGACAAAATCACCACTGCAGGCATCGAGATTGACGGTGTCGAGCGCCGCAACAAGGGGCTTTCCGGGATTGTAACCGGATATGTGAAATCGAAAGAAAAACATCCCGATGCCGATAAGCTGAACGTATGTATCGTGGATGCAGGACAGGGCGAGGATCTGCAGATCGTATGCGGAGCAAAGAATGTCGAAGCGGGACAAAAGGTACCTGTAGCCTTGGTAGGCGCGAAGCTTCCGGGTCTGGACATCAAAAAAGCCAAGCTGCGCGGCGTATTGTCGCAAGGCATGATCTGCTCGGCCAAGGAGCTTGGGCTGAATGACAAGCTGCTGCCGAAAGAACTGCAGGAAGGCATTCTTGTTCTGCCTGAGAATACCGAGATCGGCCAGGATATCCTGAAGGTTCTGGGCCTGAATGATGAAATTCTTGAATTCGATCTGACACCGAACCGCTCCGATTGCCTAAGCATGATTGGCGCGGCCTATGAGGTAAGCGCGATTCTTGGCCGGGATCTGAAGCTGCCTGATCCAGCAGCGGATCTGGTAGAGACCGGGGGCAAGGCATCCGACTCTATTTCTGTAAAAATCGAGAATGACGAATACTGTTCCCGCTATGCAGTTCGCTATATTACCGGAGTGAAGCCTGCTGCTTCTCCGCTCTGGATTCAGAACCGGCTGATGGCTGCAGGTGTCCGTCCGATCAATAACATCGTGGATATCACTAACTACGTCATGCTGGAATACGGACAGCCGCTGCATGCCTTTGACAGTGACAAGGTGGAAGGCGGCGTGCTTGGCGTCCGCTTTGCGCAGGAAGGCGAGGTTCTGACTACGCTCGACGGGCAAGAACGCAAGCTGGAGCCGCAAATGCTTGTGATCGCCGATGGGGCAAAAGCCGTAGCGCTTGCCGGAGTGATGGGCGGACTGGCAACGGAAGTAACTGGAGAAACAGTGAATCTGGTGCTGGAATCGGCCAAATTCGACGGTGGAACGGTCCGTAAGGCTTCACGCCAGTTCGGCCTCCGCTCTGAAGCATCATTGCGCTTCGAGAAAGAAGTGGATCCGAATGCCGTAATTCCGGCATTGGACCGGGCGGCAGCGCTGATTGCGCGTTATGCCGGGGGTTCAGTGCATGAAGGCATTGTTCAGGCAGGAGGAGACTCTGTACAGGAGAAGGTTCTGACCTTGTCGCTGGAGAAGTTGAACAACTATCTCGGCACGGAGCTGTCGCTGCTGGAAGTGAAGACATTGTTTGGCCGTCTGCATTTCAAATGCGGCGATGCCTCCCAGGGAGTCGTTGAAGTTCAGGTGCCAACCAGACGCGGCGACATCAGCTATGATGTGGATCTCATTGAAGAGATTGCCCGTTTGTATGGCTATGACAATATCCCGACAACCCTGATGGAAGGTATTACCACTCCTGGAGCACTCACTAGACAGCAGTTCCTGCGCCGCGAGCTGCGCCGCCTGCTGTCCCTTGGCGGATATCAGGAGGTCATGGGTTATTCCTTCATTCAGCCGGAGCAGAGCAAATGGTTCCCTGCGCTTGCGGAAGGTCAACTTTCTGTGAAGCTTGCCATGCCGATGAGCGAGGAACGCAGCGTGCTGCGTACCAGCCTCATTCCGCAGCTGCTGGATATTGCCCTCTACAATACCAACCGCCGGCAAAGCGATCTGGCGCTGTTCGAAATCGGCAATGTCTTCTTCACCGATGAAGAGCAGCTCACCCGCCAGCCGCGTGAGCTGCCGGTGCTGGGACTGCTGCTGAGCGGAAGCCGCGCAGCCAAACAGTGGAATGTGACGGCAGAGCCTGTCGATTTCTTCGATCTTAAGGGCGCGCTGGAAACCGTGTTTGCCCATCTGGGACTTACCGGACGCGTAGTCTACGAAGCTGATGCCCCGCAAGACTATCATCCGGGCCGTTCCGCTTCGGTGTATCTGCTGGGAGATGAAGGGCGCGTGAAGATCGGAACAATCGGCCAGCTTCATCCTGAACTGCAGCGCAAGCTTGATCTGGAGGATACCTATGTAGCTGAGATCCTGCTGAAGCCGCTCTATGAGTCCGCACGGGCTAATCTGCAGTACAGTGAACTGCAGCGCTTCCCGGGAATGGAACGGGATATTGCAGTCGTTGTGGATTCGGAAGTTCCGGCAGGCCATCTGCTGGCATCCATCCGTGAGAACGGAGGAACACTCCTGCAGAATGTGCAGGTATTCGACGTGTACACCGGCGGCAAAATGGAAAGCGGGAAGAAGAGCGTAGCGATCTCGCTGCTCTACCGTCATACGGAACATACACTGACCGACGAGGAAGTTGGGGAAGTGCATGATAAGGTTGTTTCCGCACTTCAGCAAACTTTTGGTGCGGAATTAAGAAAGTAGCAGGAATTGTGCAAAGCCGCAGCGAATCCATTTAGAACCAGAGATTCGCTGCGGCTTTTTTCTAATAAGTTTAAGGTTCGGCGGATATGGACTAAATCAATATAATGAAGACGTTTTTTTGCCAAATGTTTAAGAATAACGCTACAATAGAAGCAGGGATAGCAACTTAGAATCCGCACACATACAAAGGAGGGCACAACTGTGGCTATGGACCGGACTCGTGTCGCCGTGGAGATATATGGAACTTCCTATAAACTTGTCGGAAGCAGCACTGAATATATGAAGCAGGTTGCCCGTTATGTGGACGAGCACATGCGCGCAATTTCCAAATCACATTCCAGACTGGATACACCGCGGATTGCGGTGCTTGCAGCCGTACATATGGCAGAGCAGGCCATCCAGGTTCAGGACTTTAAGAATGAGCTGAATATGCTGACCGGCGAGCGCACGGAGCTGCGCGTGGAGGTATCACGTCTCCTCGAAGTACAGCGGGAGCGGCAGGAGGAATTCGAACGGCTGGATGCTGCGGCCAAAGAAGATGCAGCACGGCTGATTGCCGCCGCTGAAGAGGAACGCAAACGGCATTTGGAGATACAGGAACAGGAGCGCAAGGTTCATGCCGAGCAGCTGCTTGAAGCAGGGAAGACGGCCGCTGCGGACCGGGATAAGCTGGCTGAAGAGCTTCAGGCCCGCGAGGTGGAACTGAAGGCGCTGCGGGATACGAATGAGAATGAGCAGGCTGCTGCCCGCGAGAGTCACCGGCAGGAGCTGGACCGGCTTGAAGCTGCACGTCTGGAGCAGCTGGAAGTACTGAAAGCGGCGCATGCGCAGGAGCTGGAGCTTCTCCGCGAGACACTGTCCAAGGAGAAAGCGGAAACGCTGTCGGCTCTCCAGCAGGAACTGGCCGAGACCCGGGAGTCGCTGGGAAGCGAGGTTGTGGAGATCCGCACTTCGCTGAGCAAGGAACTGGCGGATACCAAATCCGCGCTGGACAAAGAACTCAGCACCGAAAGAGAAGCGCTGCAGAAAGAGCTTGCCAAGAATAAGGAGCTGCGGCAGTCACAGGGTACCCAAGAGCACCGGCATAAGCAGCAGCTCGGAGAGCTGGAGAAGCAGCTTAGCGAGCTGCGCGGCGGAACCGGGCAGCTTCAGTCCAGGCTGAGAGCGGCGGAAGCGGGGCTGAAGGGTGAACGTGATGCCCGTACGACGCTTCTGGCGCAATATGAAGCGGTTCTAAGCCGGGAGGAGCAGCTTTCTGAAGAGCTGCGCTCCGCTACGGAGCAGGGAACACTGCTGAATGGGGAGCTGGAAGAGCTGCGCCAGCGTTATGAGCAGGTACAGCGCGAAGCCGTAGAACTCAGAGAATCGCTGCAGGCAACAACCGATACCTTGAGCCACACCAAGAAGGAGCTGCGGTCTGCCGCCGAATTGGGAGAGCTGCTCAGCGATGAGCTGGAAGGACTACGCCAGCGGTATGAGCTGGCACAGCAAGAATCCTCAGAGCTGCGCAAGTCGCTGCAGGGAACCAAGGACAGTTTGCTGAACGTACAGGCGGAGCTTACCCGTACAGCAGAAGAAGCCGGGAACTGGCAGGAGCTTGCGGACAAGCATATGGAGGATATCAGCGAGCTGGAGATGAACCTTCTGGAAGCCGAAGAGAAGTCAGCAGGACTGCAGCGTGAGATTGATACGCTCCGCGGCCAGGCAGACGGAATGGTACAGCAGCTGGACCGTGAGGCCCAACTGCGTGCAGAAGCGGAAATGGAGAGCGCAGCACAGCGCGAAGCTGCAGCGGAAGCCCGCAAGGAACTTTCGGCGCTGCGCGGGCGTTATGAGGAACTCATTGCGCAGTATGATGATGTTCTGCAGGACGGCGAGCAGCTTCGCGAAAGATACGAGCTGCTGGAAGCCGAAAGCGAAGAGTCCACACGGCGTCTCGAGGAGCTCTACGAAGCCAGCCGTGAAGCTGCCGTAACCGCAGCGGAGCAGCAGGAAGTGCTGAAGGAAGCGCGGGAGTACGAGGCATCCTGGAAGCATAAATATGAAGAACTTCAGCAGCGTCAGCAGCAGTGGAGCGAAGCGGAAGCCACTCTGCGCGAGGAAATCGAGATCTGGCAGCAGCAGGCCGGAGAAGCCGAAGCCGAGGCTGAATCCATGAACCGGGAGCGCAGCGAAGTGCAGCAGCAGCTCGCAGAAATCGGTGAGAGCTACGAGCTCGTGCAGGGCCAGCTTCGTTTGGTGCAGGCGCAGTTCGAACTGCGGCAAGGTGAGCTGGATAAGCTCTCTCAGGAGCATCGCAATCTCCAAGGGGAATATGCCAAGCTGCAAAGTGAATATAATGAATGGATTCAACTGATCGAACAGGATAGTTGAATGGCGGACGCAAGATAAAGACGGGGCCCGGGCAGTGAATTCTGCCTGGGCCCCGTCTTTATCTAAATATAAGAATTTATATGCTTCACGCTATAAATTATCCTTCTATTTCTCGCTGAAACGGATACCGTCCTTTTGAGGACGGCGAAGCCGTTTCCACTTGTTAGATATCAAGTTGGCATCTGCGGATAACTGTATGCTATTATTCCACGATAATCTTGGCGCTCATCGAGCTGTGCCCGGAGCCGCACATGATTGCACAGGTCATTTCAAAGGTTCCTGCTTCCTCTGGAACAATGACGCGGGAAGAATCCTTGGCGGTTAATTGAAGCTCCAGCTCAGGAACAAGAATTCCGTGATTGCCGCTTTCGTTCTTAAAGGTGATCTCCACCGGCACGCCTTTTTTTAAATGATATTCCTCCTGGTCAAAGCTGTAATTCGTAGCAGAAATGATGAGTTCATCCTCCGGCTTGATGCCGGAAGCGGCAGTGCCATTATTGCTGGTGGAGCCGGCTTGCTTGCCGTTGCCGCCACTACAGGCCGATAGTATAAGAACAAATGCGATGGACAGCAGCATAGCTGATCTTCGGATCATCTTCATCCTCCTATAACTATATTTTGATACCGTTCGGTGACAATAGCATAGCTTACTTTTAAGCGGAAGTCTTGGATAAACTTTTCAAAACTGTTGAAAAACAATCAGGCTCAAAATTTCGTCTAAAAATATGTCCGAAGTTTGTCGAAAAATGCAAATAAATGATGCAAAAATAAATTAAATTTATTATAATGAAAGCTATTATATTAACGGTTAGAAGTAGGGGATATACATCAATTTAGCTAATGATACGTTGAACGCGGAGATATGGCACCGGAGAATATTAAGCGGGTATTGGGTGCTGGTAATTTTCATGCTGGCTGCCCAGCTCATCTTTATGTTGTCAACCCATATGCCTGAAGTCAAGACGGTGCTGATTCCGAGCAAGGGGCACCTATTTATAGGATGTAATATAATGATTGTGATCGCGATGATACTCGCCGAAATGTGGTTGCGCACTACCTTGCAATATCACAAGCAGGCTGTTGTTGTTTGCGGGTTTATTGTGTCCTATTTGATGTATTTCGTCTTGGAGCCGTTTGTTGACGGTGCACAAATGACCCTGATGATGCCAATTATGATTGCGCTTGTTTATTTCGATCAAAGACTGCTGCACGGATTGGGACTGATTAGCTTACTGTTTTATGCCGGTGTTTATTTGGGGCTGGAACGGCCGTTGCTGGACAAGCCGGTGCTGGAGTTTCTGATGGTAGAGTGCGTGTTTATTGTGTTCGTTGTAATGGCTCAGGCCGTAATTGTCCGGGCACGTGAAGCCCGTGAGCATCTGGAGCAGCTGACCATATCCGAACAGGAACTTATGGTCGAGCGGGCAATTTCCGATAAGATGCTGAAGATTGATGCACTTACCGGTCTTTACAATCACAAGTCATTTCATGAATATCTGGACTCGCTGCTGGAGCAGTGTGAAAGCAACGGGCTGCGGCTGCAGCTGGCGCTGTTTGATATTGATAACTTCAAGCAGGTGAATGATACTTATGGACACTGGGTCGGAGACCTTGTGCTGAAGGAGGTTGCGGCCAAGATGGGCAGCCTGATCAGCTTAAATGATTTTTCGGCGAGGTATGGCGGTGAGGAATTCGCAGTGATCTTCACGGATAAAAGCTTTCACGATGCTTATGCCGCTGCAGAGAAGATGCGGATAAATATCGCCCAGATGGAGCATCCCTATGCCGGGGACAAGCCGATTACGGTCAGCATCGGGTTATGTGATTACCAGCTCGGAGACGGCAAAGAGCGGCTGTTCCGCAAGACAGACAATGCCTTGTACAAAGCCAAGCGGAGCGGAAAGAATACTGTGGTTACCGCATCTGTAGCCCATGACGATGATCCGGTCATGTCCTATGCGTAAGTTACTATAATAAACCCCCTAATTCCGTTATAATCCGGAAATAGGGGGTTTCGTTGTCTGCAGAGCCTCTGCTGGCCGTTACGTTATTTTCCCGCTTCGAACGGAGTGGATACCGGCAGAAACAGGTCGATAATCCCTATGACGAGTGCTGCCAGAAGTGCGCCAAGGATGGAGACGCTGACACCGCTCACGACAAACTGGGCGATCCAGATGACTAACGCGCTGACGATAAAGCCGACGATTCCGCGGCCGAAGGGCGTTGTTTTTTTGCCGAAGATGCCCTCAATAACCCAGCCAAGCAGAGCGATCACCAGGGCAAGGACAAGCGCACTCCAGAAACCGCCGATCGTAAACTGCGGGACAATCCAGCCGACAACCAGCAGCACGATGGCTGCAACGATGAAACGGACGACATGACCCAAAAATTTCACTGAACTAACCTCCTTTGCCTTCGTTTCAAGGATATGTGCAGTTGTTATTGTGACCTGAATCGCCGATTCTATGCCTAAATAGCGCAAATGGGCCGAATTAGGTATAATGTAAACATCTATGAAGGGAGCTGTGACAGTAATTGGACGACAAGATTTTGCATACGCTTGAATATCGCAAGATTTTAAATAAATTGATGCAATATACGCAAACTCCGATGGGACGGCTGGCGGCGGAAGACCTGAAGCCCTCCAGTGATTTTGAAGGGGTGAAGAAACTGCTGCAGGCCACGGATGAGGCGGCTAACGTTGACCGGTTGAAGGGTATTCCTTCTTTCCGCGGGGTCAGCGATATTCGACCTGCGCTGAAACGCGCCTCCATCGGCGGCATGCTGGGAACGACGGAGCTGCTGTCGGTTGGCAATACCATTGGCGGAGCCCGCCGGGTCAAGCGGTTTCTGGCGGCCATGCATGAGGATGAGAAGATCCATTCTCTGTTTGCCTTAAGCGATCTGCTCTCGGAGCAGAAGCATGTAGAGGATGACATCCGGGCCTGCATTGATGAGAATGCGGATGTGCTCGATTCGGCAAGCCATGAGCTTGCCACGATCCGCAGGGAGCTGCGCGGAGGGGAGACGAGAATCCGTGAAAAGCTGGATTCAATGATCCGTTCCTCCTCAGTGGCCAAGATGCTGCAGGATCAGCTGGTGACGATCCGCGGTGACCGGTTTGTCATTCCGGTCAAGGCCGAATACCGCGCCCATTTTGGCGGAATCGTGCATGACCAGTCCGGTTCGGGGGCAACGCTGTTCATTGAGCCGGAGTCCATTGTGGCGATGAATAATAAGCTGCGGGAGACCCGCCTGCGCGAGGAACGCGAGATTGAGATCATTCTCCACCGGCTGACCGCGCTGGTAGGCGACATTGCCGAAGAGATGACCTATGATGTCGATATCCTTGGCGAGCTTGATTTCATCTTTGCCAAGGCGCGTCTGGCACGCGATATGAAAGCGACCCAGCCACGGATGAATGATCGTGGCTACCTCAAGCTGCGCAAGGGACGCCACCCGCTTATTCCGGCGGAACAAGTCGTTCCCTTGGATGTGGAGCTTGGCAATCAATACAGCTCAATCATCGTTACCGGGCCGAATACGGGCGGTAAGACGGTTACGCTGAAGACCATCGGCCTGCTGAGTCTGATGTCGATGTCCGGATTGTTCATTCCGGCAGAGGAAGGCAGCCAGATGTGTGTATTTGATGCGATTTATGCCGATATTGGGGATGAACAGAGCATTGAGCAGAGCCTCAGTACCTTTTCCAGCCATATGACCAATATTATTTCCATACTGAAGCGTATGACTCCGAAAAGTCTGATCCTGCTGGATGAGGTGGGAGCGGGAACAGATCCGGCCGAAGGCTCGGCGCTCGCCATTGCGATTCTGGAGCATATTCACCGGATAGAATGCCGGATGGTGGCCACCACGCATTACAGCGAACTGAAGGCTTATGCCTATGAACGCAAAGGGGTCATCAATGCCAGCATGGAATTTGATGTGCAAAGTCTCAGCCCAACCTATAGATTGCTGATTGGTGTGCCGGGCAGAAGTAACGCATTTGCCATTGCCGAACGCCTCGGCCTGCAGAGTGACATTCTTGAGCATGCCCGCGGCGAGGTCAAGGAAGAGGATCTGCGCGTGGAGCACATGATTGCTTCACTTGAAGAGAACCGTCTGGGTGCAGAGAATGAACGCGAGCGTGCCGAAGTGGTCCGCCGTGAAGCGGAAGAATTCCGCAACCGGCAGCAGCTGGAGCTGGAGAAGCTGGAGAGCCAGCGTGACAAGCGGCTGGAGAAGGCGGAGAAAGACGCCAGTGCCATTCTGGACAAGGCGCGTAAGGAAGCGGAGGAAATCATCAGCGATCTGCGGAGGCTGGCGATGGAGGAAGGTGCCTCCGTCAAGGAGCATAAGCTGATTGAAGCACGCCGCCGCCTCGATGAAGCCGAGCCGGCACCGCGTAAGAAGGCGGTATCCCGCAGCAGCAGCGGCAAAGCGCCGCGGCGGATTCAGCCCGGAGATGAAGTCAAATTGCCGAGCGTGAATCAGAAAGGCTTCGTCGTGGAGCTGAGCGGAACGAAGGAAGCGCTGGTGCAATTCGGCATTATGAAGATGAAGGTTAATCTGAACGATCTGGAGTTCCTGGCTTCCGCCCCGGATGTCCCCGTTCCTGCGCTTCGCCGGGCTACTACAGTGAAACGTACCCGTGACGAGAACATCCGCAGTGAGCTGGACTTGCGCGGGACGAACCTGGAAGAGGCAATCATGGAGACCGACCGCTTTATTGATGAAGCCTTTCTCGGCAACCTGGGCCAGATTTCGATCATACACGGCAAAGGAACCGGCGTGCTGCGAACAGGCATTCAGGAGTACTTGCGCAAGCATAAGCATGTCAAAAGCTACCGGCTCGGGAATTATAATGAGGGCGGCGCGGGCGTAACCGTGGCTGAACTGCAATAGCGGCGGAGCCTGGCGGAAAGAGGGGGAAAGATGCAAGAAACTATTGATCTTATGCTGGGCCATCCGCTGGGCGCACTGATCGGTTACTTCACCGTGGCGATTTTGGGGCTGGTGGTGTTTCTGTCCTTTTTTGAAATGGTGACGAAATATAACTGCTGGGAAGAAATCCGCAAAGGGAATTTGGCGGTAGCCATGGCGACAGGCGGCAAAATCTTCGGCATTTGCAATATCCTGCGCTTCAGCATACAGGCAGGGGCATCAATTTACGAGACGATGAAATGGTCGGTTGTCGGATTTCTGCTGCTCTTGCTGGCTTATTTTTTGTTCGAGTTTTTAACCCCTGTTTTTTCAATTGATGATGAAATTGCCGCAGATAACCGTGCTGTCGGATTGACGGCCATGCTGATCTCGGTTTCACTGTCTTATGTAATTGGCGCCGCTATATTCTAAACTCAGGGAGTAGGAAAATCATGAAGATGCTGATCCGGATTCTGTTTTTTTCTGCCCTGGCTTTTATAGCGGCCGGTATTATTTATTTAATGGTGAATTGAATTTAAATGTGAGGTAAGAAGGAGATTTTAGTGATGGAAACAACCGTATGCCCTTGGTGTCATACCGAAATCGTGTGGGACGAGGAATTTGGACCCGAAGAGACTTGCCCCCACTGCAACAATGAGCTTAGCGGCTACCGTACAGTCACTCTGGGCAGTGACGATCTGGAAGAAGACGAGCCGGAGACTGAGGACGAACCGGAGTCAGAGGAAATCAGCGATGAGGACTTGTGGGACGACAGCGACAAGGAGAGCGTAGTGCCAATCTTCAATACCGCCAGCCAATTCAGCGACGATTATGATATGAAGCGTTATGAGCATAGCGTTTCTGCAATTCTTGCTGCACAGCTTGAAGCGCCCGAGTGCCCGCAATGTCATGAACTGATGGTGCTTGCCGGTACACAGAAGGTAGACAGCTTTGAGCCATCAGCTCCCGAAGCACTGGGTGGAGCTGTATTGAAAGCGCCGTTTGCGCTTAATCTCTATGTATGTCCTTCATGTTTTCATGTTCAGCACAATCTGGCGCAGGAAGACCGTATTCAGTTTGTGCGTAACCTGAGCACCTCTGCGGAATAAATGCCGATTCATGTCAGCCCTGCTTTCTGGACATATTAAAGCTAGGAATGTCCAAAGGCAGGGGGTTAATTATGAAAAGCTTATTGCGTAATCAGGCGGTTCTGCTGCTTGCCGTGGCCGGGCTGTATATGCTGGCGAGTGTGCTGGCAGGCACTTTTCTGAACGTCTATCTGTGGAAAAGCCGCCAAAATTTTGCCATGATCGGCTGGTTTACTGTTGCTCAGCAGGTGGCTGTTGGCCTCAGCTTCTGGGTGGGCGGCAAATGGGTGAAGGAGCATAATAAGATGAATGCCCTGCGGCTGGGAATCGCCGTTTCGGGCTTTTTTTATTTGCTGGTGCTGTGGCTGGGCGGACAAGCAGTACATTATATCTGGCCGCTCGGCCTGATCCTGGGGCTCTCGATAGGCTTCTTCTGGCTGGCGTTCAACATCGTATTTTTCGAAATTACCGAAGCGGTGAACCGCGATTTCTTCAATGGGTGGATGGGGCTGCTTGGTTCCTTTACCGGCATCGTCGGACCGTGGGTTTCCGGTTGGCTGATCTCGCTGTGGCCAGGAGAACACGGGTACCGCGTCGTATTTATAATCTCGCTCTGCACTTATGGTATTTCAGCCGTTCTCAGCTTTCTGCTGCAGAAGCGTAAGAGCGAAGGGACCTACCTGTGGCTGGAGCCATGGAAAGAGCTCCGGCGTGCCGGCAGCCCATGGAGACCGGCAGCGGCTGCGCTGCTGTTTCAAGGGTTGCGTGAGGGCGTTTTTTCATTTCTGATCGGCTTATTGGTGTACATAGCGGCTAGGGAGGAGAGCAAGCTGGGGCAGTTTGCGCTAATTACCTCAGCTGTATCTCTAATCAGTTATTTTGTTGCCGGTAAGTGGTTCAAGCCCAAATTCCGCTCCGCAGGCATGTTGGCCGGTGGCCTGCTGCTGGTGGCTGTGATTACGCCGCTGCTCTGGAAAGTCAGCTACGGGACGCTGCTGATAATGGGCATAGGAACCTCGCTCTGTATTCCGCTGTATATGCTGCCTATGGTTTCGACCAGCTTTGACTTGATGGGCCTGTCTGCGGAGGCTGCCGGCAAACGGGTCGAGCTTGTCGTGCTGAGGGAGCTGAGCCTCATGAGCGGACGGCTGCTAGGGGTGTTCGTATTCATTGCGGTGCTGTCTGTGAACGACTCACCGCAGGTCATCACGCTGCTGATGCTGCTGCTGGGTGCATCTCCGCTGGGCAGCTGGCTGGTCTTGCGCCGTCTGCTGAGAAGCGGCAAATATCATCCGTCTTGAAGAGGGCGGGATGACCGGATGGGGGGAAGGTTAAGTTTTGGCCAAGAAAAAAGGTTATGGCCTAAGGACGAAGGTTGCAGTTATGGTATCCGCTGTGGTGATGTTGGTCATGCTGGTGCTCTACATTATTTTCCGGAATCAGATTATCCCGCAGACCCGCCATGCCCTGGAGGATAAAGCCATTACGATTGCCCGCACTCTTGCCCTGATGCCGCTGGTGTCGGAAGGGCTTGGGGAGGGCCGCAGTAAGGAGATTCAGGCCTATACCTCCAAAATCACCCGCCGCAATGATATTATGTTTGTAGTCGTAATCGATATGAACAGTATCCGCTATTCCCATCCTGATGCCTCGATGATTGGAAGGCACTTTGTGGGTGGAGGACAGAAGATGGCGCTGCGCGGGGAAGAGAGTATCTCCGAAGGCGAGGGGCTGCTGGGCAAGTCACTGCGCGCTTTTGTGCCAGTGTATAACAACAGAGGTTCTCAGGTGGGAGTAGTCGTAGTCGGACTTTCACTGGAACGCGTACACCGTCTGATACGGCAAAATGAATGGACCATCATTGCGATTCTGCTGTCCGGTGCTGTGCTTGGAGCCGGAGGGGCGATCGTGCTGGCCCGGAAAATCAAACAGATGATGTTCGGCATGGAGCCTTCAGATATTTCCAAGCTGCTGGAAGAGCGCAGCGCCATGCTGCAGTCAGCACGCGAAGGTATTATTGCGGTAGATGATAAAGCCCGGATCACAATGATCAATGTGGAAGCAGAGCGGCTTCTGGGAACGGTGGGCATTACTGGCAATGCGATGACCCGGCATATCGCAGATTATTGGCCTGAGCTGCGTCTTGAGCCCGTGCTGGCCACAGGGGAAGCGAAGGTGGATCAGGATCTTGAGCTGAACGGTATCACTTTGCTCGTCAACAGTGTTCCGATCCGGGTGAATGGCCAGATTGCGGGAGCCATCGCTACATTCCGGGACAAGACCGAGCTTGCCGTGTTGGTTGAACGGCTGTCCGGCATTTCCGTATATGCGGACGCCCTGCGGGCCGGGACGCATGAATTCATGAACAAGCTGCATGTCATTATGGGAATGACACATATGGGCCTGTACGATGAGCTGCAGCAATACATCTCGGGAATGGTGGGCAACTACCAGAAGGAAATTGGCTCCATTACGAGACAGATTAAGGACCCCGTGATGGCAGGCTTCCTGCTGGGGAAATTGAGCCGGGCCCGCGAAGCGGGAATTGATCTGCAGCTGACCGGGGACAGCTATTTGCCGGAATCGGCAGACCCGCAGTGCATTCATGAACTGATCACGATTGCCGGCAATCTGCTTGACAACGCTATGGAGGTACTGAAGGAGCATAACGTCAAGGAGATAGAGCTTGCTTTTTGTTATGACCGGGGGCGCCTGATTTGCACCGTGCGGGACAGCGGACCGGGCATTCCAGAGGCGCTGCGGGAGCAGGTATTTGTTCAAGGCTTTTCCACCAAGGGAGAGCAACGGGGGATCGGTCTGTACCTGGTCCGGAAAAGCGTGGAGAAGCTGCAGGGCAAGCTTCAGATTGTAGATGACGGGAAGCCGGGAACAACGTTTATGGCCGATGTGCCATATGCTGTAATGGGTGATGAAGCTGTATGACCATTAAGGTGCTGTCCAGCCGTGAAGATAAAGGGGAACATTGATTATGGACAACGATCATCACCTGCAGCTTTGGGATCAGGTGCTTCTAAGAGTGCTGGATATACGGCTGCGGCGGGTAGAAGCAGGTGAGTTTCATCTGCCTTATGTCCTGCCTGCAAGTTCTTTTATATTTTGTACGCACGGCAGCGGCGAGCTTTGGCTGGATGAAGAAATCTGGCTGGCTGATGGATTTTATCTGCTGCACGCAGGCAAAGGCAGGCGGCTTAAAGTAAATACGGAGAAGGGTATGGAGCTGTATTTCATTTTCTATAAGGCTGTTTTGTCGCAGAACTCCTTGCGTGAATTTCATATCCTGATGCAAACGGACAGCCCCTTCGATCATATGTGGGGAATTTCTCCAGCAGAGCCGCTGGAACTGCTCAGTCTTGCCCAGCAGATGCTGGAGGGCTGGCATACTGACAAAAGCCCTATAGGTAAGCTGCTGATAAAAGGAATGTTCATGCAATTCCTCCATCACGCTTTAAAGGATAAGCAGTACTGGAAAGCAGCCAAGACATCAGTAGCGGAGCAGGTTGTGCGGTATTTGTCACAGCATTATCGTGGTCAGGTATCCATTGAACGCCTAGCGCAGCAGCTTAATTACAGTCCTCAATATATTTCACGAAAATTCAAAGAGCAGACCTGCTACAGCCCGCTTGACTATGTCATCAAACTTCGCATGTATAAAGCACAGGAGATGCTGCTTGCTACCAATGCTTCTTTGCAGGAAATCGCTACATATGTTGGCTATACTGACGTTGTATATTTCAACCGTATATTTAAAAAAAACATGGGTGTTGCTCCCGGAATGTTTAGAGCACAATTAGAAGCCGGGCAAAGTGGTGTTTCGGATTATGCTATAAAGAAGTTAAATCCGTCTCTTGTTATGAAACTTATCCAACGATATCATATTGATGATAATGAAAATCATTATCAATATACGGAGGATGGAGAGTTTGATATGCTTAACCATTACAAGAAAATGACCACAATGCTCAGCTTATGTGTCATGCTGCTGCTTGTTGCTTGCGGAACATCTCAGGGCGGATCACAAGCTGCGGGGAGCAGCCAGGCGCCAAATGAACAACAGAATAAAGCGGTATCGACTCCGGCCATTCAGCCGGACGGATTGCCGCAGGAAACCAAAACTGTCTCTACGACATTTGGTGAAGTGGAGATTCCCGTCCATCCTCAACGGGTGGCTGCTATTTCCTATTTGGGTACTGTGCTTGCACTGGATGTTAAGCCCGTTGCGGCAGAGGAGTTTTTAATGTCAAGTCCATACCTTGAAGGAATGCTTGACGGTGTGGTGGATGTGGGCAACTCGCTGGAAAAGCTGCTTGAGGTGGAACCTGATCTGATTATTAGTCATGTAACGGATCAAGAAACCTATGATAAGTATAAACAGATTGCTCCTACTGTTGTGATGCCGTACAATTCATTTGAATCCGTTGAAGCTGAAATGGACTATTTCGGCAAGGTGCTTGGCAAGGAGGAAGAAAGCCGGAAATGGAAGGAACATTTCCAGGAGCAGATAGCCAGCGCGAAGCAACAGGTACAGGAAGCTGTCTCAGAGAATGAAACGGTATCCGTTATGCAAGAGTTTGATGGTCTTGTATATTTGTTTGGCAGCAAGTCCGGCAGAGGCGGACGTATTATGTACGAGCAGTTGGAGATGAACCCTCCCGCAGCAGTACCGGGAAAAATGCTTCAGGAATCCTATGCTGAATTTTCATTGGAGCTATTGCCGGAGTATATGGGAGATTATCTTGTGCTAACCTCCGAATCCTCATTGGAGCAGCTGCAGGCTGATCCCATCTGGGGAATTCTTCCTCCGGTCAAGGAAGGACGCGTATATTTGTGGAATGAATCGAGTTCCTGGTACCGCGATCCCATTGCAATGCTTAATCAAATCAATGATTTAGCCGATTGGCTGGCTGCTGCAGCGAAAGCTAACCTATAAACCGTAAATGGTGTGGAGACTCTGTCTGAGGATAGAGTCTCCTTTTGGTGCTCTATATTATTTTCTGAGATCAGATTATCCGGCAGCAGGGAGATTCAGGCCTTTACCTCCAAAATTATCTGCCGTAATGATATTATGTTTGTAGTCGTATTTAATTGAGCCTCTTCAAAGGTGAGGGGCAGGTGCGGCAGAATGAATGGAGAAGTTACTGATCCAGCTTCAGATTGTAGAGGATAGGAAGCCGGGAACAACGTTTATGGCCGATGTGCCATATGCTGTAAAGGGTGATGAAACTGTATGAACATTAAGGTGCTGATTGTTGAGGATGATCCGATGGTGGCGAAATTCAACCGCCATTATCTGGAGCAGGTGCAGGGTTTTGAGTTCGCAGGCTGGGCCTCTTCAGGCGATGAGGCTGCAAAGATGCTTGTGGATCGTGAAGTAGACCTGATACTGCTCGATATTTATATGCCGCATACCAACGGGCTGCAATTGCTGTCCTCCCTGCGGGAGCAGGGAAGCATGGTTGACGTTATCGTGATTTCCGCAGCCAGCGACAATGGGAGCATCCGTAAAGCGCTGCAGCACGGGGCTGTTGACTATTTGATCAAGCCCTTTGAGTTCGCCCGTTTTCAGGCGGCGCTGTCTGCATATCGGGAGGATCATCTGCTGATGAAGCATAGGGAGCATCTCAGCCAGGAGCAGCTTGACAAGCTGCTGCGGTATTCCCTGGGAACCGAGGAAGACAAAGCGGGGACTCTGCCCAAGGGACTTGCAGAAGGGACGCTGGAGAGCATTTGGAACACCATACAGCAGCTGGAAAGGCCGGTATTCTCCACCGAGGATATTACGGCAAGTGCCCCGCTTTCGCGGATCTCTGTCCGCAAATATTTGGCTTTTCTCACGGAGGCCGGTGTGCTGGAGATGGAGATCAGCTATGGATCGGTGGGCAGGCCGGTATATATGTACACAGTATCTGCTACGGGCCATGAAATTATAGCTAAATATATATAAGCGGCAGCTGCCAATCAAGAGGGACCTTCGGGTCCCTTTTTACTGTACAGGACAATCGTTGAACCAGACGTGGTTACTCGCTTATTCGCTATGGATTTGGGGTTTCATCACTCCTCTATGAATTTAAGAAGCAAATACTAGGCATATTGGTCCTTTCTCTAAATAATATGTCGAATCTACTTGACAATGCTAGGCCTTTTTGACTAGTGTTAACTCAAATATTGGTAGAGAGGATCATGCTCAGGATGGTAGGGTTGTCGATGAAATCACTGTTTTACAAGTTTTGTATGGTACTATGTTTGTTAATTCTGGGTCTTGCTATTTTTCCGCGTCCGTCGCTAGGTTCGGCTAATATTGTGAACCCTGGCCAGGTCTATTCCTATTCCACTATGGAAAGAGATATCAAGAGTCTGGCCGTTAAATATCCTGGACTGATCACTTACAAATCGCTGGGTAAGACGATATACGGACGCGAATTGTGGGCAGTTCAGCTAGGTCGCGGGGAAGCCTCTCTGTTTCTGAATGGCTCGCACCATGCCCGGGAATGGATGACGACTTCACTGCTCATGAAAATGGCAGACTCGTATGCTCAAGCTTATGTCCAAGATCAGAAGCTGGGAAACTATAAGGTGAGAGATTTGCTGAACAATGTCAGTATCTGGATCGTGCCGATGGTGAATCCGGATGGTGTCACGCTGGCTCAGCAGGGAACAGCGGGTTTGTCTAAGAGTCTAGCTTCCACACTGGTAGGCTACAATGGAGGAAGCAGTAATTTCAAACGCTGGAAAGCGAATATGCAAGGGCTCGACCTGAACCGCCAGTATCCAGCGAGCTGGAGCGCGATCAGGAATACTTCGCCTTATCCGTCGTACCAGAATTACAAGGGTGTGAAACCGGCGCAAGCGCCGGAGATCCGGCTTATGATGGATTTCACTTATACGCTGGATCCGGAAATGACCATTTCCTATCACAGCTCCGGCGAGATTGTTTTCTGGAACTTCAACACGCTGGCAGCCAATCTGGCACGGGACAAAAAAATTGCCGCCGATGTCGGACTCTTTACCGGCTATTCTCTGGTGAAGCCGGAGAAGAATCCATCCGGTGGAGGCTACAAGGATTGGTTCATCCAGGAGTTTAAACGACCTGGCCTTACGATTGAAATCGGCTCGTACGCCGGTGAAGGGCCACTGCCGCTCAGCGCTTTTAATAACATCTGGGCGAAGAATAAGAAAGTCGGAGTGTATGCAGCTGCGGTCTCATATGATCTTTGGCTCAAGAAGCAGACGCTGGAGCAGGTTGGGCTACCCATGAATCTGTTCACCCAATCGGCAGTATTCTCCGGTACCGGCAATTCGCCAGCCATAGGCACGCAGCAGCCGCAGGAAGTATATGTAATCGCACGTAAGGGAAACTGGTTCCAGATCAAGTACGGCAGCGGTGTGGGTTGGATTTGTCCTGCACCTGGGACATTGGCTGTCGTGGAGACAGTAGAAGCCACTGCTCAATTGAATGCACAAACAAAGCTGTATAAGTATCCTGATCTTCTGGCTCCCAAGGGGGGCATCCTTCCGCCACAGAAGGTAGAGGTCAAAGGCAAGTACGCCAATTGGCTGCTGGTCTCGAGCTTGAACGGGACGTGGTGGATTGACGGAACTTCGCTTACTCTGGTAGAGGCTGCGGACCCTACGGCAGTGTCACAGGGTGCAGAGGAAGTAAATAATAGCGCCGGAACTGAAAGCAACAGTATTAATGAAGGAGGAGCACCCGCCGAAGAAAACAGTAACGCAGCGGAAAGCAGCGGCGTTCCTGAATAAAGCAGCACTGCAGAAGGCAGTTGAAATTGTTGGTTGGTGAGTGCCGCGGCAGCGGCAGCTAAATCATAGCATCATGCGAAAACGGCAGACCCGAAACTACAGGTCTGCCGTTTTCATTTTCAGCTATACATAAGCATCTGCACCAGGAAATTTAAGATTAACTTAAGATTCTCGAAATATAGCTGAAAGGTTGAAAGGATATTCTTGATCCATATGTCTGACAAGAGAAGGGACAGAATCAGGAGAAGAGGTTAAGAGAGATGAAAACAATACAGCGGACTATCATCCAAGCATTAATGATTATATTGGTTATGGTCACAGGCAGCGTGCTGCCCTTACTGCAACCGGGGATGGCCCATGCGGAAGCGGCTCCACTTGCTGTAGATGCGGACCGAATTGACAAATTTGTGGAAACGATGCGGGAGAAACTGGATGTTCCGGGTATGGCGGTCGGGATTGTACAGGGAGACCAGACCGTCTACACCAAGGGATATGGAATTTCCGGCCCTGAGGGTCAGCCCGTTACAGCGCAAACCCCTTTTATTCTAGGCTCGGTCTCCAAATCGTTTACGGCGCTGGCCATCATGCAATTAGTTGAGCAAGGGAAGATTGACCTGGATGCGCCGGTACAGCGCTATTTGCCGGACTTCGAGCTTGCTGACAAGGAAGCGTCCAAAACCATTATGGTCCGGCATTTACTGAATCAGAACAGCGGACTGTCCACTTTACATGGGCGGACAGCTTTTACCAACACGATGCCAACTATAGATGCACTTATACACAATCTGAAAGACACACCATTAACCGAGACCGTCGGCAACAAGTTTCAATATTCCAACTACAATTACGATATACTGGGCGGAATTATTCAGGCCGTTTCCGGCAAGTCTTATGCTGAATATATCCAGGATCATGTGTATTCTCCTCTGGATATGCAGAACAGTTTTACTTCTACACCCGAAGCGAAACTACAGGGATTGGCCACAGGCTACAAGTCCGTCTTTGGTTTCATGGTTCCTTTTGAGCAGCCGGACAACCAATCCATGCTTGCGTCCGGCTATCTGATCTCAAGCGCAGAAGATATGAACCATTATTTAATTGCTCAAATCAATGGCGGAAAGTTCCATGATCGCAGCGTGGCTACTGCGGAAAGTGTTGCGAAGATGCATCAGCCGGCCATAAAAGACCCTACCACCGGCGGTGAATATGGCATGGGCTGGGAGATCGTTAATGGTATTGTTCAGCATCCGGGTGATGTTGAGAGCTTTCACTCCGATATGAAGCTGGACGGGGACGTAGGTGTTGTGGTATTGATCAATGCCCATGATTATTTGGTGCGCGGCTTCAAATTAAGCATGGTGGCTGATGGAATTCTTGACATTATACATGGACGCGAGCCGGTTGAGGATGTGGGCAGTATTGCCGGTACCCATATTTTCATTGATCTGGCTTGTATAGCAATGGCAATTATGCTGGGAGTGTCGGCTTTCAACCTGTTTAAACGCAAGAAAAGCTTTCGATTTACCCCGTTGCGGACCAGCGTATTCGCATTTTGCCTGCTTTTGTTTAATGTAGTGCTGCCGATTACGGTTTTATACGGTCCTAGTCATATTTTTGCCCCATGGAGAGTGGTGGTCTCCTTTCTGCCTGGGATTGGACATCTCGTCTTTGTCCTGAGTATCCTATCTCTCGGGATCGGTGCTGCCAAGCTGATTGTACTGGTTCATAATCTGCGTCTGCACAGAATGAAGGGAAGCGGGAAAACGATCGCCAGCTAGAATTGAATAGAGGAACCGGGGCCGACCGCTCCAGCCGGAAGATTCGATATCTTCAGTCAACAGGGAATCAACTTTAGGGCCAGTCAGAGGGCTGGAAAGTACTTACAGAGCGCATCGGCTAGCTTGCAGTAAAAGTGCCGGATTCTACATCGTGGAGCCGGGCTGCTGCCAGCTAAGCTGAGTGTAACTCCCTTTACGTTACCGATCCCTAAGAAAGGCCAGCGAGAGAAAGTCACTGCCGCCAACCCCCACCAATGCAGGCCCTGCCTTTATTTGCGAGGCGTTCCTGAAGACCGGCTATGATGACCCGGAGCTGAACCTCAACCAGACCGTCGAGTTAGCGTAGAGCAGACGGTTTCGGAAGCAGGCTCTACACCAGGGAGATCAACAGGGATTCATCTGTTGGTCTCTTTTGCTGTGCAGCCGGAAGAAATAAATGTCACGCCTGAGGCTACTCAAGTGTTATATCTATAGAAACAGAAGAAATAGAAGAAAGGAGACCAACGTGGATTCTATAGAAGAGAAGATTAGGAGGATACAGGCCGGAGATGCCCGCCTGTTCTCAGATGTAATCAGGCTGTACCAGCAGCGGATATACCTCTACTGCTTCCGGCTGCTGAACAGCAAGGAAGAGGCGGAGGATGCGGTGCAGGATGTCCTGATTAAGGCCTATCAGAATATCGGGCAATACAAGCCGCAGGCGGATTTCGTATCATGGCTCTACAAGATCGCTTACCACCATTGTCTGAATCAGTTGCGGCGGCAGAAATTTCAGCTTCAACTGCGCAAGCTGCTCCGGCAGGACGTTGCGGTGAACAGCGCCGAACAAATGGTTGAGAACCGCCTGTTCAGCGAGCCGGTCTCGGCCGCTCTGGGGAAGCTTGATGTGGAAGACCGGAACTTGTTAATTCTGCGAATATATGAAGATAAATCGTTTGCGGAAATCGGCGAAATTCTGGGCGTCAGTACGGCTACCGCACGCAAAAGATATGAACGGACCAGAGGCAAACTTAAAAAAGCGATTGAGAGAAAGGAGAAACAATTATGGGCAAGAGTGAATTGACTTCGGAGGAGCAGTTTCTGAAGGATGGAGACCGTTCGGCCAATTTGATCCCCGTTGATGTTCATGGACCGGTAATGAAAGCGCTCGGGCTTGGCGGGACCTTACCTGCTGCAGAAGAGCAGACAGCGCTGCAGACACTTCCGCCAAACGAAGCGGCTCCTAACGTGATGCGCAGGCTGGAGACAGAAGCCGCGGCTGGGCGGGGCCGGAGGAGATTCCTGCGGATTCCGGTGCAGGGCTGGGTGGCGGCACTTCTTGTATTGGTCTTGCTGGGCGGCGGCTATACCCAGTATTCCGGTGAAGTCCGGCAGGGGGCTGGAGCTCAGTATAAGGTGCTGCCGTATAAGCCGCTTCCGGCGACGACATCAGGTGGTATGATAGAGAAGGCGATAGAACCCTTGATTCCCTTGCATCCCGAGGTACAGCCGAGTACAGAGAATGAAATCTACAAAGAGAATAAACTCTACAACATGAAATATTCAAAGGGCTACAATGCCATTAAGACGCTGCTGCTTCCTGGAGAGTATGCCACCTATGTTATCACACGTGAAGACCGGAAAGAAGAATCTCATCTTGGCTTGTACTGCCCGCCGATCATAGTCAAGGACTATTCCACTTATAAGACCAGTGTCGAGAAGCACCACGCTCCGGAAGTGAAGCAGCCGGGGTATATGCCGGATGGGTATGCCTTGGACGAGGCGTTTATCAAGCCTTCTTTCATAAAAGTTCCAGATGAGAAGCAGCTTGAAGGCGGAAGCGTGAGAGACCTGGGAGACAACTTCCGGCTGACCTGGAGAGTAGAGAAGGCGGAGAACATTGCCTATCTTTCTTCTTCACTGGTGTACAAGAAGGGGAAGGTTCAGGTGAGAATCGGTGCCTCACGTGTTGATGACAAAGACAAACCGGCATATCCGCTGTCGTGGACCAAAACGACAAAGGTGGAGAATATTGAGATTGGCAGCAAGCAGCTCATTTATCTCGAAAACTCCAGCAACAAGGAGATCGACATGGGGTATACGTATAACCTGGTCTGGTCTGACCCCGAAGCGCAGATCGTCTATAATGTGTCGGTTCGCCAGGAGAAATCTGAGTTGACCAAGGATGAGGTCATCCGCATTGCTGCCAGTATGATGAATTAAACGAGCGAATCCTACATCACCATACTTCCAGCACAAGAAGCCCGCGTCGGACGCGGGCTCTTTGCATATTCCATCTTCCGTAAGCGTTCCGCTGCCCCAGCAGCAAAATCCAGTTACTTTAGTTACTAAATGTTTTTTTTAATTACGTAAGCTTCCAAGAACAGCATCTTTGCCGCTATGATTATTGTGAAAATATGCACAAGGGGGCAAAGATTACACATGAAAAAGAAAACAGCAGCTGCTCTTCTTCTCATTCTCTCCGTCATGCTTGTTATCGCTGGATGCGGTAACGGAAACAGCAACAACAATACCAGCAGCAACGCAAATGAGAACAAGAGCAAGAACAGCGCGACAAACGCGCCGAAAGAAACTGAAGCCGTTTCGGGGGCATCCGAAGCAAGCTATACACCGTTCGATCAATTAAAAGATAAATATGATATTATCATTGTCGGTGCAGGCGGGGCTGGGATGTCTGCTGCACTTGAAGCAAAAGAAAAAGGCATGAATCCGGTTATTTTGGAAAAAATGCCGGTTGCCGGCGGGAACACAACAAAGTCATCTTCCGGAATGAACGCTTCGCAAACGAAATTCCAAAAAGAGCAGGGCATTGAAGACAGCAATGATTTATTTTATGAAGAGACATTAAAAGGCGGTCATGATACCAACGATAAAGAAATGCTCCGTTTCTTCGTTGACAATTCAGCAAGCGCTATTGATTGGCTGGATTCCATCGGAATTCGCTTGAACAATATCACGATTACTGGCGGGATGAAGGAAAAACGTACACACCGTCCTGAAGATGGTTCAGCGGTCGGACAATACCTTGTCAAAGGTTTGGTGAAAAACGTACAAGAAAAAGGCATCCCGCTTTTTGTGAACGCGGATGTTAAGGAGATAACTGAAAAAGACGGCAAGGCAAACGGCGTCAAAGTCCTCTTTAACCAAAAGGATGAGAAAAACATTACAGCGGCTGCTGTTATTGTGACGACCGGCGGTTTCGGCGCGAATATGGATATGATTTCTAAAGTGAGACCTGACTTGGAAGGATATGTGACTACAAACCAGATCGGCAGCACCGGTGACGGCATCCAGATGATTGAGAAGCTCGGCGGCACGACAGTCGATATGGATCAAATTCAGGTTCACCCGACGGTGCAGCAGGACAAATCCTATCTCATTGGGGAAGCTGTCCGCGGTGAAGGCGCTCTGCTTGTCTCAAGTGAAGGCAAACGGTTCACCAATGAACTGGACACGCGGGACAAAGTCACAGCTGCAATCAATACACTTCCAGAGAAATCGGCTTTTCTTGTATTTGATTCCGGCGTAAAGACCCGTGTTAAAGCGATTGAACAGTACGAAAAGATGGGCTTTGTGATCCAAGGAGATTCTATCGAGGCATTGGCCAAAGAAATGAATGTCCCGGCAGATCAGCTGCAAAAGACACTGGATACCTGGAACAGCTCGGTGAAGAATAAAAAGGATGCTGAATTCGGCAGAACTACAGGAATGGACAACGACTTGTCCGGTGCGCCATACTATGCGATTAAAATCGGCCCCGGGATTCATTACACCATGGGCGGCGTAAAAATCAACACGAACACAGAAGTTCTAAATAAAGACGGCAAACCTATTACAGGACTGTTTGCGGCTGGGGAAGTTGTAGGCGGCCTGCACGGACAAAACCGGATCGGCGGCAACTCTGTAGCGGAAATCATTATTTTCGGCCGTCAGGCAGGTATTAAATCTGCTGAATTCGTAAAAGCACAATAAGTAATCAATACCTCTTCTACTAGGCAGAATAAAAGCTTGGGCTCAACAGAGCCCAAGCTTTTTGCTGCTTTTATGCCTGTACGGCGGGAGAAGGAGACGGCTTGCTTGACCGGGTCAGCGAGAACAGCTCCAGCTCGGGCCGGTATTTGCCGGCAAGGGTATCGGCCAGAAGCTCGGCAGCGATCATGCTGTAGACCGTACCGTTTCCGCCATAGCCTTCAATGAAATAGCAGTGGGGATACTCTGGATGCGGGCCCATATAGGGCAGTCCGTCCCGGGTTGAACCGAAGACGGCTCCCCATGAATATTCCGCTTCGATTCCCCGGATTTCCGGGAAAAGGGCTTCCAGCTCTTCAAGCAGCCGCTGGCCCTGGGAGAGCACGCGGATATCCCGGCGCTCCGGATCGGTCAACGGCTCATCTTTGCCTCCCGCAATAATCCGGTTATCCGGCGTAGTCCGGAAATAGAGGTACGGGCGGGCAGTTTCCCAGATCAGGCTCCGCTCATGCCACTTGGGCAAATGATCAAGCGGTTTTGTCATAATGGCGTAGGTATTGATGAGCTCGGCGCCACGGTCTTTTTTCATCTCCTGGGTTTCGTAGCCCATCGCAAAAATCACTTTCTTGGCGAAGATCCGTCCGTTCCCGGTTATGCAGGTCACACCTTCGGCGCTGTATTCATAATGCCGTGCCCGGGTATGCTCATAGATGCGGACACCGTTGTCACGGGCTTTGTCAATTAGGCTGTGAACAGTCCGGAAAGGATTTGTCTCTGCATCGCCCTTGGAATATAGTGCGGCGGGTTTGGAGAAGGCGTAATGTGAGCTGACCTTGTCTTGCCCCCAGAATTCCGAATCAAAGCCGTGTGATACCAGATTCTCATGCTCCAGCCGCAGAGCTGGCACATCTTCAGGTGTGCTTGCATACAGCAGACTGCTGCGGGGAATAATGTGCGGATCAATGTTCAACTTGTCAGGCAGCTCCAGAATTCTCCGGGCAGCCTGCTGGCACAGCTTATAGAACAGCACACCGTTTGCTTCCCCAAACGTATTCATACACGCAGTCAGCGATTTGTCGTTGGCTATCTGCAGCAGGCCGGTATTGGCATGGGAGCTTCCGTCTCCAATTGCTCTTTTATCAATGAGAACTATATCTGCTCCGCTTAAAGATAAGCGGTAGGAGGACATGGCTCCGCCCATACCTCCGCCAACAATCAGGCAATCGCATGTAATATCCCCTTCAAGCGCAGGATAGGATGGAGGATTTGGAAAAGAGCTGCCCCAAGGCAGCTGCCCGCTGTTTAGTTTCATTTGTTGATCTCTCCTTTATGAGATACCGATAGGGTAGTTTCGCCGGCTTTACCCGCTCTTATGCACTGGTTTAACCGGCATTCATCCGGGAGCACGCATAACATCAATGCACACATAATGTGCCTGGATACGCGGCATAATAACGACTGCTTGAACCATTTAGAAGGAGGGAAATACACACTATGCAATCGAACCAAATGCAGGCGCTTAGCGGCAAAGAAGTGGAATACATCGCTGACTCCATCTCTAATGAGGATCTGTTGATCAAGCAGATGGCCGCAACCGCCGGGACGACTCAGAACGCCACGGTGCACCAAATCTGCGTTCAACAAATCCAAAGCCATACTGGTCATATGAATACTCTTGTGCAGCTGCTGGAGCAGCATCAGCAATACGCACCGACACAGCCGCAATAAAGCGGCCGGGTATTAGTATGGAAAGCAATTTCAAAACCAAACTATTGAGGGGGTAATATTGTGTACGCACAAAACGGATCGGCATTTATGTCGGATGAGGATTTACTCAACACAGTGCTTGCAGATTTGAAACGGACGGTACGCGAATATACGACCGCTGCTACGGAGTCGAATTGTCCAACTGTACGCCGGGTGTTCAACGACCTGACCATGGATACTTTACGCCTGCAGGGGGAACTGTACACGAAGATGTCCCAAATGAACATGTACACTACGCCAGGCAAGGCACTGCGCCAAGATATTGACAAGCAGATTCAGACCGCTCACCAGACCCAGCAGAAATGCCAGCAGTTCGTGCAGCAAAAAACAGGTGCAGCCGGAACAAACGCACATTATGGAAATGTTCCCCAGCATCAGCCGAACGTACAAAGCTCTTACTATATGTAACCTTCCTGCCGGGGGGTGAAGCAACGAAGGGGCTGACCTGTTCGTGCGTAAAAACCTCAGCAGCTAAAGCCGTCCGCTATCCGCCGGATTTCCTCCGGAGGGGTGGACGGTTTTTTGTGTTGGCGACCCTTATTTCGAGCACTGCCCCGTCTTCCCCATGGGGTTATTTTGTTTGCAGAACTGTCATTTTCGTGTCATATTAGTATTAAACTCTTTTCGCAGGACGATGCGTGATCTTTACGCAGTTGCCGGTGCGAACTATCCGGAGGGAAGGCATGAAGGAAATGAATGAATTGAAGCGGAAAGTGCTGGAACTGCTCAAGGAGGACGCCCGAAGCTCTACGGCGCTGATGGCGACGTTGCTCGGAGCGGAAGAAGATGATGTTAAGACGGTTATTGAGCAAATGGAGAAAGATCATGTCATTGTAAAATATGCTACTGTCGTGAATTGGGATAAAGTGGATGACGAACGGGTGACCGCATTGATCGAGGTGCAGATCACGCCTGAACGGGGCCGCGGATTTGAAGGCATTGCCGAACGGATCTATCTGTACCCGCAGGTCAAATCGGTCTATTTGATGTCCGGCGCCTACGATCTATTAGTGGAAGTGGAAGGGCGCAACCTGCGCGAAGTCGCCAATTTTGTCTCCGAGAAGCTGTCTCCGATTGATTCGGTGCTCTCTACTAAAACCAACTTTACCCTCAAAAAATACAAACAGGACGGTATCATCTTTGAAGAGCATGAAGAGGACAAGCGTCTGATGATATCTCCGTAAAGGAAGTAATGATATGATCACCAATGAACCCAAACCAACCGGAGATACAGGCAAATCAATGAATTCATATTTGGCACCGCTGGTTCAGCAAATCCAGCCCTCAGGCATCCGCAAGTTTTTTGACCTGGCGGCTGGCAGCAAGGATATCATTTCCCTCGGGGTCGGGGAGCCGGACTTCAAGACCCCATGGCATGTCCGTGAAGCCTGTGTCTATTCGCTTGAGCGAGGTTTTACCGGATATACCTCCAATGCAGGGATGCCGGAGCTGCGTGAAGGCATTGCCAATTATCTTCAATCTCGTTTCGCTGTTGAGTATAATCCCGCTAATCAGATTATCGCCACGGTAGGCGGAAGTGAAGCAATTGATTTGGCACTCCGCGCATTGATCGCACCGGGAGATGAAATTCTCATACCTGAGCCCTGCTATATTTCGTATTCGCCGATTACTGCAATTGGCGGAGGCATTCCGGTCGGGATCGAGACCTTTGGAGAAAATAACTTCAAACTTACGGCAGAGGCGCTTGAAGCCAAAATTACACCGCGCTCGAAAATATTGATCCTCTGTTACCCGAGCAATCCGACGGGGGCGATCATGAGCCGGGAAGACTGGGAACCGATTGCCAAAGTCGTCGAGAAGCATGATCTCATTGTGATTTCAGATGAAATCTATGCCGAATTGACCTATGGAAGCAATCATGTGAGCTTCCCATCACTGCCGGGGATGATCGACCGGACCATTCTGGTCAGCGGCTTCTCCAAAGCGTTTGCGATGACCGGATGGCGGATGGGTTATGCCTGCGGCCACCCCGATTTGATCTCGGCCATGCTGAAGATTCATCAGTATACCGTAATGTGCGCCCCTTCCATGGGGCAGGTAGCTGCGCTGGAGGCTTTGACCAACGGTATGGAAGAGAAAGACCGGATGACGGATTCCTACAATCAGCGGCGGCGCCTGATCGTCAAAGGCCTGCGCGATGCGGGATTGGACTGCCATGAGCCGCAAGGCGCGTTCTACGCTTTTCCAAGCATACGCCGTACCGGACTGACCTCAGATCAATTTGCCCAACGTCTCTTGCTGGAGTACAAGGTAGCTGCTGTTCCTGGCAGTGTATTCGGCTTAGGCGGCGAAGGTTATCTGCGCTGTTCCTATGCCACATCGGTATCCCAGCTAAACGAGGCGATAGAGCGGATAGGTGAATTCGTCTTACAGCTGGAACGTGAGCGGACTGAATAAGGCAGTGAGATGAAGTTTAGGAGGGATGATTGTGCTCTGCGCCGATTGTTACTTGCCTTCCTATAGCGGGGAATGTTATCCGGGAAACGGAAAACGGTCCTGCAAGGCGGATGCTTTAACTCGCAAACTCTCTCTGGAAGATGAGATTCAGGCACTTCGCAGCAGAATGGAGCAGCTCTTTATACAGGAGAAATCCTTCACCTCAGATATTGTGATTGAAATTAGCAGTTTGCTGGACCTGAAGATTAATGAATATATGAGAGGACGTATGCGCAGGGATTGACTGCACATACATCCATTTGGAGAAGGAGGGCCTTAGGGCCCTCCTTCTATTTTTCGCTGAAAATAGATGTATCCTATTACTAGTAAATTCCTTATAATGGGTTATGAATGAACGATCATTCATTTCATGGAGGTGTCTATGAGCATTCAAAGCAAAATGCTGGAGCAGAGATTTATCGACGGCTTTGAGCAACTCGCTCCAGATCAGGCAACGCGCCAAATTATAACTCACGCGCTCGAGGTTTTTTCGAGGAAAGGATTTGCCGGGACCAAAATCAAGGATATTGCGGCCAGTGCAGGATTCAGCCAGGGGTATGTATATATGTATTTCAAATCGAAGGAGGAGATCTTCACTAAGATTGTCGAACTGGCGTCGGAAGGGGCAGGAAGATCCGTGCAATATGCAGCGGAGCTGGAAGGGACGGCTATGGAGAGAATCACTTGGCTGACCGAGGCGTTTCTGTCCCCGGGCAGTCTTGCGATGCAGCATTGGCGGCTGATTCTTTTGCAGACAGCAACCTCCGAAGCTATCCCGGAAGAAGCAAAGCGGATCTCGAAGGAGAAGATTAGAGAGCCTTTTGAGCAGCTGATTCCGCTTATTATGGAAGGCCAGCGGGCCCTGGAGATTGTGGAGGGCGATCCGCTGGAGCTGGCGATTGCTTATTTTTCATTCATCCAGGGGCTGGGAATCGCAAGAGCTCAGGCCACGGAGCAGACGTCTTTTCCTACTACAGAGCTGGTGCTGCGCTTTTTGAAGAGAAGCTAACAGAAGCGGACATTGAACCTAAGGGAGAGAACAGTCATGGTCAAGGTATTTAAACGTGAAGCAGGCAAGGAGAGGGTGCTGCGTTCCTATAATGAGCTGCTGGAACGCTGGGCGATGGAATTCCGCGAGCTGGATATTGAAACGGAATACGGATCAACACATTGTATAACGGCAGGAGATGAAGGCAATCCGCCCTTGCTGCTGCTTCACGGGGTGGGTGATAATTCTGCAGTGATGTGGATGCTCAATATGCAGGAATTATCCAGGCATTTCTATTGCATCGCGGTAGACACGATAGGCGGACCCGGAAAAAGTATACCTAACGCCAATTTCAGCAAGCGGACGTTCTCACAGGTGGATTGGATTACTGCCGTAGCCGATGGGCTGGGGATCGGGAAATTCCATCTGGCGGGTGTATCGAATGGTGCCTACATGGCTTTTAATTATGCGACCTGCCTGCCTGAAAGAGTATACGGGGTGGTGTGCATGGAAGGCGGGATGATTACTGCTCCGATGAAGGCGATGATCCAGACGCTAATGATGATGTTCCCGGAAATTCTCGTTCCGACCCGCAATAATCTGCTAAAGGTCACCCGAAAGCTAAGCTCGCCAAACTCCGGACTTTTTGACAAACATCCCGAAGTGGCTGAGCATCTGGTGCTGTTAATGAAGAACCATAATCAACAGGCCATGTTTGTTCATCAGCTTCAGCTTTATGATAAAGAGACGGCGGTTGCGATCAGAGACAAGCTTTACTTTCTGGTGGGGGATTACAAGCTGGGCCACAAGAAGGATTTCCTGGAGATTTTGAAGGATGGGGATTTCCGCTATAAAGTGATCGAGGATGCAGGGCATGGGGTTAATCATGAGCAGCCGGAGATCATCAACAGGGAAATTATCAGCTTCCTGCAGGAACAGGAGGCATAGGTGTGATAGAAGAGGCTATACAAAAACGCGAAAACCTTAATTTGACTGAACTTGTCATGGATTGCCCGGACTCAGGCAGTTATTAACATGGCAGAAATACCGATCTTCATTTGCCAACCTTACATCCTACCGATTAAACTATGAATATGTGATGTTGAGAGTGAAGGGGGCAGAAAAGAGATGGCGATTTATACGCGTACGGGGGATAAGGGAGAAACATCGGTCATCGGCGGCCGGGTAGGCAAGGATGATGTCCGCGTCGAGGCTTACGGAACGATTGATGAGCTGAACTGCTTTGTGGGTCAGGCCCGCAGTCTGATGGAGGACGAGAGGTTCGCTGATGTCCGGGAACAACTGCTGGAGATCCAGCATGAGCTGTTCGATTGCGGTTCGGATCTGGCTTTTGTGAAAATCAGCGAGAGCAAATATAAGGTCAAGAGCGAGATGGCGGTTCGCCTGGAGGGCTGGATCGACGAATTGCAGGCGGAGAATCCGGTGCTGGAGCGCTTCATTCTCCCAGGCGGCAGCCAGCTGTCCTCAGTGCTGCATGTCTGCCGCACCGTCTGCCGCCGTGCAGAGCGGCGGGCGGTTACGCTGGGCCGCAGCGCAGATATTAATCCGGAAGCTGTGATTTATTTGAACCGGCTTTCGGACTATTTCTTTGCGTTGGCCCGCACAGCGAATACACGGCTGGAGATTGCTGATGTAGAGTATGTGCGCAGCAAAAAGGTGTTCCGCAAATAATATGACAAGCTATTATTCACCGATCTCCTATATTGTGCCGCCGTCCGAGGACGGCTGGCTGCTGAAGACCATCCTGCAGAAGCGGATGGATGTGTCCCGCAAGCTGCTCTCCCGCCTGAAGATGACAGAGCAGGGGATTATGCTGAACGGCGAGCGAGTCTATATCAGCGTCCGGGTCAGCGCCGGAGACACCGTGGACATCCGGATGGAGCAGGAAACGTCGGAGGATATTTTGCCGCAGGATATTCCGTTTGATATCCTGTATGAGGACGAGCATCTGCTGGTCGTGAACAAGGCAGCCGGAATCATTGTCCATCCGACCCATGGCCATTATACTGACACACTGGCAAATGGGGTCGTCCATTATTGGGCGCAAAAGGGAGAACAGTACCGCTTCCGCCCGGTTCACCGGCTGGACCAGGAGACGTCGGGCGTACTGGTAATCGCGAAAAATCCTTATAGCCACCAGCATATTTCCGAGCAGATGATTGCCGGAACCGTGGACAAACGTTATGCGGCCTTTGTTCACGGAATTCCTGCGGTGCCGCGCGGTGATATCGACGGTCCCATCGACCGTGACCCGGCAGAACCGCACCGGCGCATTGTGACGCCGGATGGCTATCCCTCCCTGACCCGGTATGAGGTCAAGGCAGCCTACCCGGGCCGTGCGGCTAGGGTGGAGCTGAAGCTGGAAAGCGGCCGCACCCATCAGATCCGGGTGCATATGAGCTCTATCGGCTGCCCGCTGATCGGTGACGGCATGTACCGCCACCTGCTGTATGGCAAGGAGGAGCTGACTTCGGAGGAAGCGGGATGGCTTGCAAGCATCGCGGAGCTGGATGCCTCAATTCCGCGGCAGGCGCTGCATGCGGTGCGGCTGTCGTTCAAGCACCCGGTCGGGCTTGCGGAGCTGGTCTTCGAAGCACCGCTGCCGCCGGATATGGCGCTGCTTGAGCAGAAGCTGGAAAAGGAGACGGCTGGGGAGTAGCGGTACTGCACCTGCACTGCACCTGCACAAGCATATGTCGCCGCAACACCTGGACCTCGTGATTAACGGGAAAAGGTCCCTGTAATTATCGCTTTTGGAAGTAGCGGAGTGAATAGCGGGATTTACTACCTGTAATTTTATCGATAGTGTGTTATAGCGTGATTTCTACAATTATAGAGGGAGTAATTCCCGCTGTCCTTTTATAATTGAGGGTTCGGCCGGAACTAGCGGGCATATTTCCCTCTAGTAACGCCCGTATTACTGATCTAATGCACTGTAAAACGAAAAGATAGGCCGGAATTACAATTCTATCTGTGAATGATACATGACCGCACCACGGGTCATCTCCTTAGCTGCAGTTGGGCTGCAATTGAATTCACTATAAATTTTAAAAGGGAACTGCCAAAGGAGCTGCTATGAGTCAACTGAAAGTATATCAATATCCAAAATGCGGAACCTGCCGCAGTGCTGTCAAATGGCTGAAGGAACAGGGGCATGAGCTGGAGCTTCAGCATATCGCCGAGCAGCCGCCCACTGTGGAAGAGCTGCGTTTGCTGGTCGCGAACAGCGGGTTTCCGTTGAAGAAGTTTTTTAATACGAGCGGTGAGGTGTACAAAGCACTGGGCTTGAAGGACAAGTTGTCCAGTCTTAGTGAAGATGAGCAGCTTGAACTGCTGTCCAGCAACGGGATGCTGATCAAACGCCCGGTAGTCACTGACGGCAAGAAAGTCACTGTAGGCTATAAAGAAGAGCAATACGGCGAAGCCTGGAGCAACGCCTAATAAGATGGAATATAAGGAGAGGTTACACATGAGTTCAGTAACAACGGGCCGGGTAATGATCGTCGATGGAATGGCTCTGCTGTTCCGGGCCTTTTATGCGACCTCTTATGGAGGATATATCCGCAAGACGAAGGCCGGACTGCCGACCAATGCGGTGTACGGATTTTTGCAGTATTTTTTCGATGCGGTCAGCACATTTGAGCCTTCCCATGTGGTCTGCTGCTGGGATATGGGCAAAGGGACTTTCCGCACCGAGAAGTATGACGGTTACAAATCGAACCGGATAGATGCGCCGCTGGAGCTGATTCCACAGTTTGATCTGGTCAAGGAAGTCGTGGCTGAACTGGGCGTTCCGAATATTGGACTGGTGGGCTATGAAGCGGATGATTGCATCGGCACGCTTGCTTCATGCTACAGCGGGGAATCCGAGGTGTACATTCTCACCGGCGATCACGATATGCTGCAACTGGTCAACGATAACGTCAAAGTCGTCATTATGAAAAAAGGCCGCTCGAACTATAAAGTTTATGATCCGGCGGAATTGCTGGAGGAAAAGGGCCTCACCCCTGCCCAGGTGATCGATTTGAAGGGCTTCATGGGCGACACCAGCGATAACTACCCCGGTGTAAAAGGCATTGGCGAGAAAACGGCGCTGAAGCTATTGACCGAATACGGTACGGTGGAAGGGGTAATCGAGAATCTTCATCTGCTTCCTAAAGGCGTGCGTGCCAAAATTGAGGCCGATCTTGATATGCTTCACCTGTCCCGTGAGCTGGCGGAAATCCGCTGTGATGTTCCGGTAGTCTGCACGCTGGCTGAATGCCTGTGGGCGCTGCAGCGCGAGACGGCAGCCCGCAAGTTCCAAGAGCTGGAATTCGGCAGCCTGATGCATCTGATCAGCAGTGTGCAGGATGAGCGGGGCATTGTGCAGATCGAGCTTGGGGATCTGGGCTGATCTTCGCCAGCTGCTGATACAGGTTGATTATTTTTTTGCAAAAGCACTCTTGAACCCATATAGGTTCCAGAGTGCTTTTTTTCCGAATGGGGTGGAACATGTTATATAAAGATTGACGAAGGGGTTTAGCAGTGTTTATAATATTAATATAATTATTAAGTGGTTAATATATATATTAATTATTGAGAGGTGGATTATTAAAATGGCTCAGCGTGCAGTATTAAATGCGGATATCCGCAAGGGAACAATCAACCGGAATATTTATGGACATTTCTCCGAGCATTTGGGACGTTGTATTTATGAAGGCATCTGGGTAGGCGAGGATTCGCCGATCCCGAACACGAACGGCATCCGCAACGATGTTGTGGAAGCGCTTAAAGAAATCAAGATTCCGGTGCTCCGCTGGCCGGGCGGCTGCTTCGCCGATGAATATCACTGGAAAGACGGCATCGGTCCGCGTGAAGGCCGCAAACGGATGATCAACACGCATTGGGGCGGTACGGTGGAGAACAACCATTTTGGCACCCATGAATTTATGGAGCTATGCGCCATGCTGGATTGTGAGCCTTATATCAACGGTAACGTCGGCAGCGGCACGGTTCAGGAAATGTCGGAGTGGGTGGAGTATCTGACGTTCAACGGCGTTTCGCCAATGGCGGAGCTGCGTCAGGAGAACGGCCGGCAGGAACCGTGGGCCGTGAAATATTTTGGCGTGGGCAATGAGAACTGGGGCTGCGGCGGAAATATGCGTCCTGAATATTATGCCGATCTGTACCGCCGGTATCAGACCTATGTGCGCAATTATGGAGACAATAAGATCCATCGCATTGCCTGCGGTCCGAATGTCGATGATTATCACTGGATGGAGGTCCTGATGCGTGAAGCCACCCGCTATATGGATTCCATCACATTGCATTATTACACCATTCCGGGTCCTGCCTGGGAACAGAAGGGGGCGGCTACCGGATTTGAAACCGGCGAATGGTTCTCTACGCTGGAGAAGGCGCTGCGCATGGATGAGCTGGTAACCCGCCATAGTGTAATTATGGACAAATATGATCCGGAGAAACGTGTGGGCCTCATTGTCGATGAATGGGGAACCTGGTATGATGTTGAGCCTGGAACCAATCCCGGCTTCCTCTATCAGCAGAACACGATCCGTGATGCACTGGTTGCCGGTGTAACCCTCGACATTTTCCATAAGCACAGCGGCCGCGTCCGGATGGCGAATATTGCCCAGACGATCAACGTGCTGCAGGCTGTAATTCTTACTGAAGGCGAGAAAATGCTGCTGACTCCTACGTACCACGTATTCAACATGTACAAGGTGCATCAGGATGCGGAACTGCTTGATCTTTCGCTGGAGAGTGGTACCTATAGCTTCGAAGGCCGCGAGATTCCGGAAGTCTCGGCCTCAGCTTCCATTACGGCGGAGGGTGTAATTCATGTCAGTCTGTGCAACCTGAATCATGCTGCAGCAGCATCGCTTCCGCTGGAGCTGCGCGGACTTGCCGGGAAAGAGGTTGAAATTACAGGAACGACGCTGGCCGGAACAGCAATTGATGCCCACAATACATTCAGCCAGCCGGAGGCAGTGACGCCACAGCCGTTTACCGGCTTTAAGCTGGAAGGCGGCAAGCTTAACGTTGAGCTGCCTCCGATGTCGGTGACCGTGCTGGAAATTACCCCGAAGGCTTAAGGGAGCATCCGTTATGAGCACTTTATCAACCTGCAAGGGCTGCCGGGAAGAGTATAAGGTGACGGATGCCCAGATTGCCCGGATTCTGGCTTCACCAATGTTCACCCCGGACAACACCGCTTCAGATGAAGTATACAGGGAGCGGGTTGCCCTTTGCTCAGCTTGTCCGAAGCTCCAGGATGGCGTAACATGCACGGCCTGCGGCTGTATTATACCGGTCGTGGCCAAGCTGAAGGAGCGCGGCTGCCCGTTGCCGGGCGGCGGTTTGTGGAGTCCGGTCACGGAGTAGCGTTCCGCCAAGCCGTTGGAGAGCCTTTGTCACAGAGGAAGCATCATCGGCTGTGAATACCGGAAAGAACCCCCTGGAGTCCCAGGCATACTGAAATTTTAAACGCCCTCATCACTCGTGGATGCAATACCGCGAGGGATGGGGGCGTTTATGTGAGAAGAGAAGAATATATATGCGGACTTTACAGTGAAGGCATCGCTTGGCTAGGAAACTGTTCCATTCCCATTGTCAGTACCTGCTGCTGCATCCCTTTTATCCGCGTCAGCACCATTGAATCCATCGATATAGAACAGCTCTACGACCAGATCCTCGTTGTAATTGCCGAAGCCTTTGCCGAATAAGGTGAGCCCGCCGATATGTTCGGCATCCTCTTCCACCGAGAGCCTGAAGGTCCACTGCTTGTTGCGGATTGCAACCTGCTCCAGCGTAATGTCTGAGAGTTTTAAGCCGTCCATATAGGTTCCTTTTGGGGTAATGCGCAGCTGCTTGAGCAGGCCGTATTGATTGGTGTACGCCGGCCACCAGGCAGGGGTATATTTCCCCGGGCTGTCTCCGTAATCGCCTGGGCTAGTCCAATACCCGAGCTTCTGGCCATTTAGCGTAAACGCAATATCCGAAGGCCAGTTATTATTGGTTGAGGGTGCTTCCGAGGCAATCTCCATCGTAATGATGAGCTCCTCCGGCTGCTGGCTGGACAACAGGAAGTTGGGTATTTTGTATTCGACATAACCTTTGCCAAACCAGAGAATTCCGGCATTCATCCGCTCCATATCCCAGAAATAACGCGGATCGTCGAAGCTGCCGATGATATGCTCGGTAGTGGCCAGCCCGCAGGTTGGCTCTATCTCAAAATCGGAATAATGTCCGACCGGTATTTCTTTCCGGTGACCCTTGCGCTCTGCTTTGGCCTGGAGTGGGAAGATAATCTCCACCCCTTCAGCGGCAAGAGAACAAATCTTTTGCAGTCCGCTTCGTCCGGGAGCCATATGGGTGCGGATCAGTCCGGCCGTTTCCAGCTTACGCACATGCATTGTCATAATGGCGCTGCTCAGCTTGACCGCTCCCGCCAATTCCTTTACATTCATGGGCTGAACAGCAAGCAGCTGCAGCATTCGCAGACGTACAGCGCTTGAGAGCGCCTCGTACACCGGCAGGGAATCTTCGGTAAGATCAAGTTTCATTTTCTGGGTACGCCTCCGGATTCAAGTTATATAGTTAATAATTATATTACTTAAATGGCTTTCTTACAACCCGTTGGGTTCACCGGATGGTGTGCTGGAGAACTTTGCCGCTCCACTTTTATCACAGACACCACCCGGCGAAGTCCACTATAATGTACAGGATAAATTAGCGATAAGACAAGGTGCCCTTGTAACTACAAGGGGTAACAGGGAATCGGGTGCAAATCCCGAGCGGTCCCGCCACTGTAAGGAAGAGCTGAACTTCAGCATGTCACTCGGCAAACAGCCGGGGAAGACGAAGGAAGGCGTTATGATCCCGAGCCAGGAGACCTACCTTGTTTGCGCGCACCACGACTCTACGCGGATAGGAGCGGTGTACGAATTGGTTAAAGAGATGAAGGCATGCAGTTTTGGAGACGGTGGATTTTGAAGATTTGGTGCAGAGCAAGTGCCAGCTTCAGCTCCCCCACATTACAATTCTGCGAATTCTCCGCGCTGTTGCAGCGGGACCACCATCTCTTACATATCTGATGACGTACATAGCACTCCCACCCCCCGGGGCGGGAGTTTTTGATTTGATGCGGCACAAAATGACGAATCCATGGAGGGAAAAGCATGAACAAACGCAAGTTTTGGAGTTTTGCTGCACTTATTGCCGGATTTACCGTTTATTTTTTGCTGAATGAGCCGGGCACGGCCAACGCGATGCATATTATGGAGGGGTTTCTGCCGGTAGGCTGGGCCGTATTCTGGTGGGCGGCGTTTCTGCCGTTTTTTGCCCTTGGAGTCCTTAAGCTGAAGAAAATGACCAAGGACAACCCGGAGCTGAAGCTGCTGCTTGGGCTGGCGGGTGCATTTACCTTTGTATTGTCGGCACTCAAAATGCCTTCCGTAACCGGAAGCAGCTCCCATCCTACAGGAACGGGGCTTGGTGCTGTAATGCTGGGGCCGCTGCCGATGAGCGTAATCGGGTCTGTTGTACTGCTGTTTCAGGCGCTGCTGCTGGCGCACGGGGGGATAACGACACTCGGAGCGAATGCATTTTCGATGGCAGTGGCCGGTCCTTTTGCCGGGTATGCGGTCTATAAGCTGCTGATGAAGGTGAACGGTCGTGAAAAGCTGGCTGTCTTTATGGCAGCGGCAGTGGCCGATCTCATGACGTATGTGGTGACCTCGGTTCAGCTTGCAGTGGCTTTTCCGGCGGCAGACGGAGGTGTGCTGGCTTCTCTGATTAAGTTCGGCGGTATTTTTGCCGTGACGCAGATTCCGCTCGCCATCAGCGAGGGGCTGCTGACCGTGCTGCTCTGGAACTGGCTGAAATCCTACAGCCCGAATGAGCTGTCGCTGCTGAAACGGCAAACCAAGGGAGGAAGTCTGTGATGAGCAATAAGTGGAAAAATGGGTTGATGCTGCTGGCGGTGATTTTGCTGGTGGTGCTGCCTCTGCTGCTGGTGAACGGGGAATTCGGCGGGGCTGACGATGCCGCAGAGGGTGTAATTACAGAGATTGATCCCGGTTATGAGCCCTGGTTCAAACCGCTGACCGAGCTGCCCGGCGAAACGGAAAGCATGCTGTTCGCGCTGCAGGCGGCGATCGGGGCCGGAGTGATTGGCTATTCCATCGGCCTGCTGAAAGGCAGACAGGACCGGCGCAAGCTTAATGATCAGAAGAATTGATGCGTTATCCTACAGCAATGCGCTGAGGCAGCTGCCCGCGATGTGGAAAAGCCTGTTCGCAGCAGTCATGTTCATCCTTTCCTATGCGCTTCATCCGGCCTTGCAGCTTGTGATTGCGGGCTGGATGACCGTGTGGTGTGTACTGTACGCCAAAATCCCGCTGCGCGCCTACGGACTGCTGTTTGGTACGGCACTTTTGTTCTTTTGTCTGAGCCTGCCGGCCCTATTGCTTGAAATTGGCCTTCCAACTGTCGGTGAGGCGGTAATATCCTTTCAGCTCCCGGCTTTGACTCGTTCGTTATACATTACGGCGGAGGGGCTGCACCGGGCAGGATTGCTGCTGGCGCGCGTGTTGGCCTGTCTGACCTGCTGCTTATTTATCATATTTACAACACCGTTCGGAGAATTGCTGCAGGTACTCCGTAGGCTGCGGATGCCGCAGATCGTACTGGAGCTCATGCTGATTATGTACCGTTTTCTGTTCCTGCTGAGCGATACAGCACATGGAATGATGCTGGCCCGGCGGCTGCGCGGCGGCAGAAGAGGACGGGGGGCCAAACTGCGGGAAGTTGCGGGAATGGCGGGCTCGCTGTTTGCCAATACGATGCACCGCTACTATGGGCTGTCGCAAGGGCTGATAACCCGGGGGTACATGGGTGAGATTATTTTGCCGCCTTATGTGTCACGCCCGGTGCCGCGCAGATTCGCGGTTCAGGCCTGCACCGGTATTTCCCTGCTGCTGCTCGCTCAGCTATGGATCTTGCGGAGCAGGTGATTGCCTGATGCAGGAATCGGCCAACGGCAGGAGTTAAAGTGGAGACTGAACTAAGAGTAAGGAGATTGCAATGAATAATGAATATAGCCTGGTCTTTGAGGGGGTCGCCTACAGTTATCCGGACACGGCGGAACCTGCGCTGCGGGAGCTGACTGTCTCCATCCCCAAAGGACGAAAAACAGCAGTCCTCGGCCACAACGGCTCCGGCAAATCAACCTTGTTCCTGCATGCGGTTGGCGTACTGCGTCCGCAGAAAGGCAAGGTGCTGCAGGGCGGTACCCCGCTAACCTATTCCAAAAAAGAGCTGGCCGCCCTGCGCCGCCGCGTGGGCCTCGTCTTTCAGGACCCCGAGCAGCAGCTGATTCTTAGTACGCCTATCGAGGATATTTCATTCGGGCTGCGGGGGACGGGTATGGATGAGGCCGCTATTCAGAAGCGCTGCCTGGAAGTGCTGGAGCAGCTGAATCTGCTGGCTCTGCAAGATAAGCCGGTTCATCAGCTCAGTCTGGGCCAAAAAAAGCGCACGGCGCTCGCAGGGGTCATGGCGATGGAGCCGGAGCTGATTTTGCTGGATGAGCCGACCTCCTATCTGGACCCGCTCTCCGAGAGACAGCTGCTTGCGGGACTTGAGAGCATTTATGCCAAGGGCACCACGGTGGTCATGGCGACGCATGATATGAATCTGGCCTACCGCTGGGCGGACTGGATCATCGTGCTGGATAAAGGCGTCTGCCGGGCAGCCGGATCGCCGGAGGATATTTTTGCAGACGGGGAAGATATACGGGCGATCGGCCTTGACCTGCCGCTGCTCGCCGATTTATGGCATAGCCTGCCCGGCCGTTTGACTGCCGGGCAGACTGCTCCCCGGAATGCAGAAGAGTTCAAAGCCATTCTGAAGCGGGAAATTCAATAGAATGATTGCGTCAATGACAGAGGTGAATGCCGTTTGGGCAGAAGCATCTGCTATATATAGAGCGTTGTAGCAAGCAGCAGGGGAAGCATGAAATCAGGTTATTTTGTGGACGGGGGGAAAAAGGATGAAGAAACAAGGAAAGCTGCTGATTATCGGCTTTGGCCCCGGTGCCCTGGAGCATATTACAGGCCGCGCACTGGCTGCGCTTGAGGAAAGTGAAGCTGTCATCGGCTATAACACCTATGTAGAGCTGATCAAGCCGCTGCTGAAGCATCAGGAAATTGTCGGCACCGGTATGACCGAAGAGGTCAGCCGGGCCCAGGAAGCGGTGCGCAGGGCGGAAGCGGGACAGAGCATTGCGGTCATTTCCAGTGGGGATGCAGGTGTGTACGGGATGGCCGGACTGGTGTACGAGGTGCTGATCGAACGGGGCTGGAAGCGTGCGGGCGGTGTGGAAGTTGAGGTGATTCCCGGAATATCGGCGATCCAGTCCTGCTCCTCACTGCTGGGAGCGCCGATTATGCATGATGCCTGCACGATCAGTCTGAGCGATCATCTAACGCCGTGGGAGAGCATCGCGGCGCGTGTCGATGCGGCGGGTGCGGCGGATTTTGTAATTGCCTTCTATAATCCGCGCAGCGGCAAACGGACGCGGCAGATTGAGGAAGCCCGCAGCATTCTGCTTCGCTACCGCGATCCTTCCACGCCGGTCGGCATTGTCAAAAGCGCCTACCGTGACCGCCAGCAGACGGTTGTAACTACGCTGCAGAATATGCTGGAGCATGAGATCGGCATGCTCTCCACAGTTGTGGTCGGCAACTCCGCGACTACCGTCTATGAAGGTCTGATGGTGACGCCGCGCGGCTATGAGCGCAAGTACAGTCTTGGCGCTGAGACGCAGGCGCTGAAGCCGCATGAGCGGCTGCGGACAGCGGCAGAGCCGTGGTCGCTGGCTGCGGCAGCGGTTGCCGCAGAGGCCGCAGCAGAGGTGAATAACGCTGCTGGCCCTATTGGCAGCGCGGCGGCTGCGGAGAGCGGAGCTGTTTCTGCAGCGGCCCGGACGGAGCTGCCTAAGGCTTTTGCTTCCGCCGTTTCGCCGGCGGCGCAATTCGAAGCCTCCGAACTGGAGGTTTCGCCGGCACTTGGCAGCCATAGATATAACGGCGCCCAGATGGCGCTGCTTGCGGAGCTTGCAGGCGATGAAGGTCAGCTGGTATATACGCGGGACGGACATTTTTTGCTGCGCAGCAGTGGGGCTGAGCAGGAGGATAAGGCGTACCGGCTGGCAGAGGCCGGGCTGAATGTGAGCCTGCCAGGGAATTTTGTGAGAGTGAAAACGTGCGGCTTCTGTGAATTAAGAAAGGAAGACGGACTTAATGCAGCTATCCGCCTTCATAAGCAGCTCCACGGACGGCCGGTGCCGCGGGAACTACAGATCGGTGTAGCTGGTTGCGGCATGGCCTGCAGCTCAGCCGTGCTGGAGGATATCGGCGTAGTGTTCTCCAAGGGCAGCTTCGAGCTGTATCTTGGCGGGAAGAAGTCGGGAAGAGGCGCACATGCAGGCAGCCTGTTCCGAGAAGGAATGAATGAAGATGAGCTCATAACCGCAGTTACAGCGATTGCCCTGCGATACGCTTCGCAGGGCAAAATCAATGAACTGTTTTATACATTTTTTCAGCATGGGGGCCACAACGAATGAAAACAGTATTGCTCGTAGGACACGGCAGCCGGGTAGCGGAGGGCAACGATGAGCTGCGGAAATTCACAAGTGAGCTTGCCGCCCGCAAGCCGGAGCTGACCTTTGTAACCTGCTTTATAGAACTGGCTTCGCCTTCGATTGCTGAGGGCATAGCGCTTTGTGTAAAAGGAGGCGCTTCGGCGGTTTACGTGGTACCGATTATTTTGTTCGCGGCTGGCCATTCCAAGCTGGACATTCCGCTGGCCATGGACCAGGCGAAGCTAAAGTATCCCGGCGTGGAATTTGTGTATGGACGTCCGGTCGGTGTACAGGAGCGGGCGGTGGATATTTTGCTGGACCGGATCGCAGAAGCAACTGCGTGGAGACAGCCGGCCCAGCCGGAAGACAAGATACTGACATTGGGGGAGAATGCGAAAGAAGCGGGTCCGGGGGAAGTGCATTCTGTCTCCGGAGCTGGCAATACAGGCACTGCTGTAGTTGAGATGAAAACCTCGAAAGTGGAGGACAAAGACACCATTATTCTTGTTATGGGCCGTGGAGGCAGCGATCCTGATGCCAACAGTGATTTCTATAAGCTGACCCGCCTGCTGTGGGAAAGGACTGCTTATAAAAGCGTAGAGAGCTGCTTTATCGCCATTGCCAAACCTTCGCTGCCCGAGGGGCTGGAGCGTTGTCTGGCATTGGGTGCGCGTAAAATTGTGGTGCTGCCGTACCTGCTTTTCACCGGAGTTCTGATGAAGCAGTTTTCTGATATCATCTCGCAGTTCGCTGCCGGGCATCCTGAGGTCGAGGTGGAGCAAGGCAGTTACCTTGGTTCTCACCCGCTGCTGTCCGACATGCTTGCGGAGCGAATTGAAGAGACATTGGAAGGCCAATCCTTCGCCAACTGCGATAACTGCAAATACCGTGTTGAGGCGGCCGCACACCACCATCACCACCACCATGGTGAGGAAGATCATGAACATGAAGAGGGACACGGGCATGATCATCATCATGGGGAAGATCATAGCCATGACCACGGGTATCACCATCATCATGGGGAAGATCATAGCCATGACCACAGGTATCACCATCATCATGGAGAAGATCATAATCACGAGCATGGGCATCACCACCACCATCACGGGAAACATCATAGCCAGGAGCACGGGCGATGTGGGCATAATCATGCGGCTCATGGGCATCAGTGCTGCAGCAGGCAGCATGAACAGGAGCATCACTCCGAGATGGGTACGGAAGGCAAAATACAGCCGCGTCAGCGGGAACTTTCAGTACAGACAGTATCTTCGGCCAACGGACCGAAGGAATTCTGAGCGCTATGATATTTATGTTGTGCGGAACGAGTGATGCCCGGGAATTAGCGCTGACTTTGTCATCTCATGGATTGCCGCTGGTGGCTTCTGTCGTGACGCCAAGTGCAGCGGAGCGGCTTGAAGCAGCCGCAATACGGACTGCGGTTGGCAGGTTGGACCAGCCGGGGATGACCTCCTTTTTGCAGGAGGGGAATTACAGTGTTGTAGTAGACGCAAGCCATCCCTTTGCACTTGAGGCCCATGCCAATGCAATGGCCGCTGCGGAAGCGCTGGGGCTGCCCTATTTTCGCTACGAGCGGCGAAGCCTTCACTATGACAGTCATCCCCGGTTGATTTGTGTAGATTCTTATGAAGCAGCGGCCCGCAAAGCAAAACAATTAAAAGGCTCGGTCATGCTGACCACCGGTGGGAAAACACTGGAGATTTTTGCGGAGCGGCTGCTCAGCGATCCGGAGGTGCGCCTGACGGTCAGGCTGCTTCCCTGCCTGGAGAACATTGAGAAATGCCTTGCGCTTGGGATAGAACAGCGGAATATTATTGGGATGCAGGGACCTTTTTCAAGGGAAATGAACGAAGCGATGTACAGGCAGTACGGCACGCAGGTCATGATCACTAAGGAGAGCGGGGCAGAGGGATCTCTTGATGAGAAGCTGCATGCTGCGCTGGATATGGGGCTTTACGTTATTTTGATAACGCGTCCGGACACGCCTTATTGTGATTTTGGCAGTGTCTATCATGCAATGGATGAGATAGCTTATGCGGTAAAAGCAGTACTGGCGGGGCGTGAGCGAAAAGATGTGGAAACATCTACTGAATTATGAAAAGGGGAATGGGCTTGGACTTTGGAACGGATTTCAAACCGCTGACGGTGCAGCCGCAGGAAATTGAGAGCTTGAGCTTTCAAATGATCACGAAGGAACTGGGAGTACATTATTTTAACGCTATACAGTATCCGGTGGTGCAGCGGATCATCCACGCATCTGCCGATTTCGAGCTGGGGCGGAGTCTGGTGTTTCATCCCCGGGCGATTGAAGCGGGTATAGCTGCCATTCTGCAGGGCAAGCCGATCATTGCCGATGTGCGGATGGTAGAGGCCGGTATCGCCAAGGAAAGGATACATAAATACGGCGGAGATGTCAGGGTGCATATTTCCGATCCGGATGTCATCGAAGAAGCCAAAATGCTGGGGACGACCCGGGCGATTGTCGCGACGCGCAAAGCTTGTAAGGAAGCTCCCGGCGGGATATATGTTATCGGCAATGCGCCCACGGCGCTGCTGGAGTTGATTCGTCTGGTAAAAGAAGGAGCGGCCCAGCCCGGACTCGTCATCGGCATGCCCGTTGGTTTCGTATCCGCTGCCGAATCCAAAGATGAGCTGCGCAAGCTGGATATTCCCTACATTACGAACATAGGCCGCAAAGGCGGCAGTACGGTCGTTGTAGCAGCGGTGAATGCCTTAAGCCTGCTGGCTGTCCGGCAGGATACTGAGCAACAGGAATCTGGACGGTAGCAGTAAAGGTAGGGTTTTATACGAATAAAGAATAAATAATCATAGAAGTCGGGAACTAAGCAGAAACAAGCCAAGACTAGCCAAGCTAAGACAAGAAGAAGCGAATTAATGAGAGCCAAACAGAGAGCAGAACATCCACAGACCACAAGTGAAAAGTAACATCAAGTAAGTACTAAGAAGTACTAAGAAGTACTAAGAGCACTAAGAGCACTAAGAGCACTAAGAGCACTAAGAAGAGCTAAGAAGTACTAAGAAGTACTAAGAGCATTAAAAAAACTAATAAGCTAAGAAGCAGCACTAAGCACGTAGAAGCACTAAGTTAAAATGTAGTGAGCCAAGCAAGTGCAGCAATTACCGGTATCAACAGAGACCCATAACATACAGCAAAGAAGGGATCGGCATGACTGAGGAGACCGCTTCAAAACCTATGCGCCGGGGTTATACCACCGGCGCCTGTGCTGCCGCCGCAGCCAAAGGCGCGGCACTCCTGCTGATCACAGGCGATGCGCCAGAGAGCGTGGAGCTTTACTTGCCGGCGGGATTCCGGCATACCTTCGAACTGACCGGATGGCAGCGTCAGGATAATTTCACGGCAATCTGTGCCACGGTGAAGGATGCCGGGGATGACCCGGATGCCACTCACCGGGCCTGGATCGAGGCCACTGTCAGTTGGCTGGAACATCCCGGTGTGGAGATTGACGGCGGGCGGGGCGTCGGCAGAGTAACGAAGCCGGGGCTGCCGGTAGGGGTAGGAGAAGCCGCGATTAATCCGGTGCCCCGTCGTATGATTCTGGAAGCTGTATCCGAGGTGCTGGAAGAGCATGGCGCCGCCCGGGGACTGCGGGTGGTAATCAGTGTGCCCGAAGGCGAAGCCATTGCGCTCAAGACACTCAATCCGCGCCTAGGCATCGTAGGCGGTATTTCGATACTCGGCACAAGGGGAGTGGTTACGCCGTTCTCCACTGAAGCCTATAAGGCGAGTGTGGTTCAGGCCATATCGGTTGCAGCTGCTACAGGGAACAGGGGGCTGATCCTCACTACCGGCGGCAGCAGTGAAAAATATGCCATGGCAATGTTCCCGGAGCTTCCGGAGGAAGCTTTTATCCAGATGGGCGAATACGTGGGGTTCTCTCTCGGCCATGCCAAAGCCTATGGATTCAGCAAGGTGACGCTTGTCGGCATGGCGGGCAAATATTCCAAAGTAGCACAGGGTGCCATGCTGATTCACTCAAAAAATGCACCGGTTGATTTTGGTTTCCTGTCCCAAGTAGCGTCCGAAGCCGGGGCTGACGAAGAACTGGTGCAGGAGATTGCTGCCGCCAATACGGCTTCGCAGGTTGTGGACATGATGACGGAGGCCGGGAATTACGCTTTTTTTGAACAATTATGCCTTCATGCCTGCAGACATTGCCTGATTCACATGAATGGGGAGATGACGGTAGAAATGGTGCTGATCACGATGAAAGGCCGAGTGCTGGGAAGGGCGGAAATCTGTGGCTAATGTAATTTATATCATCGGTATCGGCGAGGATGGCGCAGGCGGGCTGACGCCGGGTAGCTTGAGAAAAGTGCAGGAGAGCGAGGTACTGCTCGGCGGGGAGAGGCAACTGTCGTTTTTCAGCCGGTACGATGGGGAAAAGATCACGCTGCAGGGCGGGCTGAAGCCTTTTGCCGATAAGCTAGAAGGATTATGGAAAGCGGGAAAACGTATTGCTGTGCTGGCTTCGGGGGATCCGCTGTTTTTTGGGATTGGCGGCTACCTTGCCAAAAGGTTCGGGCCGGAGCAGGTCGAAGTGATGCCGCATTACAGCAGTGTGCAGCTTGCTTTTTCCCGGCTGGGTGACAGCTGGCAGGATGCAGAGCTTATCAGTCTGCACGGCAGGCCGATTAACGGGCTGGCCCAGCGGATTGACGGCAGGCAGAAGATTGCTCTTTTGACGGATGAAGTCAATACTCCTGCGCGGATTGCAGCTTACCTGCGGGAGTTTGGCATGACAGAGTATCAGCCTTTTGTCTGCGAGCGGCTGGGCGGCCCGGAAGAGGTCTGCCGGTTCTGGGAACTGGAGGAGCTGGAGCAGGCGGAGTTTGCAGCACTAAATGTAGTGATTCTGCGGCGGAAGCCGGGAAGTACGGTGGAGGTGCGGCGCGGATTCGCATATCCCGATGGGGTGTTCCAGCAGCGAAAGCCGGAAAAGGGCCTGATTACCAAACGGGAGGTCCGCGCTTTTGTCCTGTCGGAGCTGAATCTGTCCGAGGATGCGATTGTCTGGGATATCGGCTCCGGCTCCGGTGCAGTAGCGGTGGAGTGTGCGCGGATTGCCCGTCTTGGCAGGGTCTATGCCCTGGAAAAAGGGGCAGATAATCTGCCCAACATTGAAGCCAACCGGCGGAAGTTCCGTGCGGATTTTGCAATTATCCATGATAAAGCCCCGCAGGGGCTGGATAAGCTTCCAGACCCGGACGCCGTGTTCATCGGCGGTAGCGGCGGTGAGCTGGCAGCTATAATTGCACATAGTGCGGCCCGGCTGCGGCCCGGAGGGCGGATCGTTGTGGGGGCCATCACGATTGAGACGCTGCATGGCAGTATGGAGGCGCTGGCACTCGCCGGATTTGCTCCGGAAGTAACAATGCTGCAGGCCTCGCGGGGCAAACCGATTCTTGGCATGACCCGGTTTGAAGGGATGAATCCCGTCTATGTGGTCAGCGGCCAAAAGATGGTTTAACCGATGAACGCTGCAGGGCAGCGGAAGATAGGTATGAGGCGGACATCGGCTGCGGTGCGAAAAAGATAAAGTTGTGAATGCGGCTATGGTGCGAAGAGGGTAACGATACGAGGACGATTAGACGGCTACGATGCGAAGAAGGTAGCGATATGAGGACGACTAGACGGCCACGGTGCGAAGAAGGTGGCGATACGAAGATGACTAGACGGCCACGATATTTAGTAGGTAACGTCACGAAGTTAGCTACGAGCAGAGGCGGACCGCAGCGACGTTATTTTATCAATGAGCTTTAGTTTTCCAAGTAAACGGACCCCAGCGCCGCTATTTCATTCGCTGGGCTGTACCGTGGAGGTAAATGATGCTAATAACGTCTCTGGAGTCCGAGAAGAGCGAAAAACAGCAAGAAATCTGCAAATAGCGCCTCTCCAGTCCGCGTAGCCACCAGGTGCTCGAATCATGAGCGATGGACCAAGCATTCTGTGCTAGTCCTCCCCTTGAGAAACTGAGTGCTGCATCCAGCAGCTGCAAGGCAATCAACTGACTATCGTCCGGATATGCAATCGGCAATCTAAAGCGAAGCACATGGAAGATTAGTCCATATCTGAGTTAGTCACTACCAGATTTAGTTACTAATAGGCTTCAGTCCATACGTGCACCCGTGCGTGCCAATCCGAACTCTTATATGCATACCTGTGCCGCAAAATGCCATGCCGTACATACACGAAACTGTCGCAGCATAAATCCCCCCTGCCATAGGCAGTGGTGACCTAAAGATATATCCAAGTAAACATACAGCTCAATAAAAGGAGAAACTGGAGATGACAAACAATCAAGCGGAACCGCAGCTGGTGCCCACAAGCGGGCAGTATACTGCCGGTGAAGAGGCAGCCCAAGCGATGGCCCAAACTGCTGTGGAGGAGTATGAGTTTGTTGACGGCCAGCTGGAGGCCGAGAATGTAATTGAGTCTAAGGCTGCTTTGCTGGCTGTAGGTACCTTGTATGGAGTAGGTGTCGGTCCCGGGGACCCGGAGCTGATTACGGTCAAAGCCTGCCGTCTGTTGAAAGAATGTCCGGTGATCGCCTATCCGGCTGCCAAAAAAGGCGGCAAATCCTATGCACAGGAGATCGTCGACACCTATGTGAATGAGGACGAAAAGGTCATGCTGGGACTTGTGTTTCCGATGACCAAAGACCCTGTGCAGCTGGAGAACGGGTGGCGCTGGACTGTGGAGCTGTGCTGGAATGAGCTGCGCCTTGGCAATGATGTTGCTTTTGTGACGGAGGGTGACCCCAATCTGTACAGCACCTTTATTCATCTGGCCCGTTTAATGCAAGAGCAGCATCCCGTTGTACCGATTGTATCGGTTCCCGGAATTTCTTCGGTGCTGGGTGCCGCTGCAGCACTCGAACAGCCGCTTGCCGACGGCGATCAGCGGGTGGGTATTATTCCGGCTACCGATGACCGCGAGGCGCTGAAGGAAGCACTGCTGCATCATGATACTGTAGTGTTCCTTAAGGTGGCGAAGGTGCTTGATCTGGTGCTGGAGGTGCTGGATGAACTGGGTCTTGGAGGAAAAGCGTCCGTTGTCACCAAGGTGACTTCTCCCTATGAGACCGTCTGGCGGGATGCCCGCGAGCTGCGCGGCTCGGATCTGGAGTATTTGAGTCTGATGGTGGTGAGCAAATGACGGAAGTACAGCTGGAACCTAAGGTCTACATCGTCGGGGCAGGACCCGGCGATCCTGAGCTGATTACCGTTAAGGGCAGCCGTATTCTGCGCTCGGCCGATCTCGTATTGTACGCCGATTCGCTGGTCAGTGAAGAGCTGATCTCCAGCGCGAAGCCCGGTGCTAAGGTGCTGCAAAGCTCAGGGATGGATCTGGAGCGACAGGTGGAGCTGATGGCAGAAGCGGTACAGGCCGGCAAAAGCGTAGCACGTGTGCACACAGGCGATCCCTCGATGTATGGTGCGATCCTGGAGCAGATGTCGCTGCTGAAGCTGTGCGGCGTCGGCTATGAGATCGTGCCGGGTGTCAGCTCTGTTTTTGCCTCAGCGGCGGCGCTTGGCGCGGAGCTGACGGTGCCGGAGCTGACGCAGACGGTCATTCTGACCCGTGCCGAAGGACGCACGCCCGTGCCCGAGCGCGAGCAGTTGCGCCGTCTGGCCAGCCATCACTGCACGGTGGCACTGTTCCTCAGCGCTTCACTGGCCGGACATGCGGCGGAGGAATTCCTCGCCGCCGGATGGAGTCCGGACACGCCTGTGGCTGTGGTCAAACGGGCCACCTGGCCGGATCAGCAGATTCTGCGGACAACGGTAGAGAGACTGGAGGCTGACCTTCGTGAAGCGGGCATTACGATGCATGCGATGATTCTGGCCGGCTGGGCACTGGATCCCGGGCTGGTCGACCGCGATGCTCACCGCTCAAAGCTGTACGACAAGACGTTTACCCACGGCTGCCGGGAAGGGACCGGCAATCATGGATAAGAAATATGCGGCTGTCGCCATTACACGTAACGGCATTAAGCTTGCGCTGACGCTGGGGGAGCAACTGGGCAGTACCGAAGTGTTCTGCTACGCCAAGTACAGCGGGGAGCTTGAAGAGCTACCGGGGGAACGCCGGATATTTGCTGAGCCGCTAAAAGAGCTCCTGCCGGTTCTATTCCGACGTTATGAGGCTTTGATTCTTTTCTTCTCGCTTGGCGCAGCGGTAAGATTAGCTGCGCCTTTACTGCAGGATAAAAAAACCGACCCCGCCGTCATCGTGATTGACGAACGCGGAGAGCATGTAATCAGCATGCTCTCTGGCCATTTAGGCGGGGCCAACAGGCTGACACTGCAGATTGCCGGGCTGCTGGGCAGCCATCCGGTGATCACGACCGCCTCGGATGTTCAGGGGACGTTCACGGTGGATTTGCTCGGCCATGAATTCGGCTGGCGGCCGGAGAGCTTCACCCACATGAAGGCGGTGAGCGCCGCCTTGGTGAACGGCGAGCGGGTAGCCTTCCTGCAGGAACACGGGGAGTGCGGCTGGCTGCACCCCGGAGCGGCATTGCCCGAGCATGTGCAGCTCTGCGGGGATATGGCTGAAATGCGCGCGGCTTCCTTCAGCGCGGCAATTGTTGTAACCGACAGGCTGCTGAAAGCGCCGGAAGCGGCGGCTTTGCCGGAACGGACCGTAGTGTACCGTCCGCGCAGCCTGGTGCTCGGTCTGGGCTGCAACCGCGGCACTTCGGCGGCGGAGCTGGAAGCCGTGGTGACGGAAACCTTGGCACAGCTGGGGCTGTCCCTCCTAAGCGTGCGGAATGCGGCCACTGCCGGGATCAAAGGCGATGAAGCCGGACTGCTCGCTTTGTGCGCCAAGCACGGCTGGGAGCTGGCTTTGTATCCGCCGGAGCAGCTGAATACGGTGCCGCTGGACCAGCCGTCGGAGATTGTATTCAAGGCGACCGGAGCCTATGGTGTTTGCGAGCCTGCAGCCCTTTTGTCTTCCGGTGCGAAGGACTTGCTCTTGTCCAAGAAAAAAAGCGGCAATGTGACGATTGCCGTGGCCAGGGTTATTTTTGACAGAGGGGAGGCAAATGCAGATGTATGAGTGGGAAGGAGACGGGCTTCCGTTGCAGCGGCGTGCCCGCATCCTTGTAGCCGGTACAGGCAGCGGTTCGGGCAAAACGACTGTAACACTTGGGCTGATGCGGGCGTTTGCCCGGCAGGGACTGAATGTACAGGGCTTCAAATGCGGCCCGGATTACATTGATCCGGCCTATCATGCCGCTGTCACCGGACGTTCACCGCGGAATCTTGATTCATGGATGACCTCAGGCGAGTATTTGCTGGAGTACTTTCTGCGCTCCTCAGCGGAAGCGGATCTTTCGGTGATCGAAGGGGTCATGGGGCTGTATGACGGCAAAGAAGCGACAGGGCTAACCGGCTCAACCGCCGAGATTGCCATCCTGACAGAAAGTCCGGTTTTGCTGGTGCTCGATGTCCGCAGCATGGGCCGCAGTGCGGCGGCAATAGTACTGGGCTTCCAGCAGCTGGAGCCGCGCGTACGTATTGCCGCAGTTATCGTGAACCGCTGCGGCAGCGCCAGTCATTACCAGACGGTGAAGGCGGCGATTGAAGCTGCCTGTGGAATTCCCGTGCTGGGCTGGCTGCTGCGGGATAGCGGGCTCGACATTCCGGAGCGGCATTTGGGCCTGCTGCCCGCCGTTGAGCGGGGGGAGCTGGAGCCCTTGTTCGACCGTGCCGCCGATCTGCTGGCGGAGGGCACCGACCTCTCGGCGCTGCTGCAGCTTGCCGGAGCAGCGCCCCCGCTGCGGCATCCGCTCCTCTTACCGGAGATCCCGCTGGCAGAGATCTCCCTGTTTGGTGACCCTCCACAGGGCGGGTCGCCAGCTGAAGACTACCCGGTGGCGGCGTCCGGATGCCTGCGTGAAGATCAACCGGCAGGCATCGCGGAAACAGGATTACCAACTAATCCTGCTCCCGATTTGCACCTTTCCCGGGGTGTGGAAAGTGAACGGGCAGCGGCTTCCGAGCGGCCAGACCAACCGGTAATCGCTAGCAAATCCGCTGCGATATTCCCAGCCGTATCCCCAGCCGTATCTCCAAGTAGCCATTTTCCCATCGCTCCGTCACTCGCATCAGCTAGCTCCAGGCCGGTTCACCCCATCCCTCCGTCCCTTGAACCAGCCGACTACCGCCCGGTTCTTGCCGTTGCCCGTGATGCGGCATTTAATTTCTATTACACCGACAATCTGGAGCTGTTGGTTCGAGCCGGTGCAAGACTGGCTGAATTCAGCCCGCTGCGCGGCGAGGGCATTCCGCCGGATGTGGACGGCATCTATATCGGCGGCGGGTTTCCCGAAGAGTTCGCTTCTGTGATCGCGGGGAACAAGGCTTTCCTGAACGGCATCCGGTCAGCTGCGGCGGGCGGAATGCCGCTCTATGCCGAATGTGGCGGCTATATGGTACTGGCCCGCAGTCTGACCGACCGCAGCGGGAACTTGCATGAGATGGCCGGGATTATTCCGGCCCATACGGTTATGCAGGAGCGTCGTGCGGCGCTTGGTTACCGGGAAGTTACCGCGATCCGGGACTGCCTGCTGCTGCAGCAGGGAGAGACGCTGCGCGGACATGAATTTCATTACTCCGTCATGAGTTATGACCATGGAGAGCCGAGGACCTTTGCGTATGAGAGCAAAGGGAGGGGCGGCAGCCAGCAGGAAGGTTATGTAAGCGGCAATGTGATGGCAGCTTATGCCCATATTCATCTGGCTTCTTATCTGCCGGCCGCCGCACGGTTTGTCGCAGCATGCCGGGCCTATCATAAACGTAAGTAAGCCAGATATTTACCAGCTATGACAAAGGACAAAACAGCTGCTCCGGTTAAACAGGGGATAGCGTGTAATGTCCTTTTTTTCGGAAAACAGAAGTATGTCAACCGCTTGTCATAACCCTGCAACCCACGTATAATAAAGGCAAGAGAGCGCTTCAATATTGTATAACTACCGGTAGAGCCGGTTAACGGCCAGCCGTTCATGGAGAAGGGGGAACACTGCAGTGAAATTGTTGGGAGCGATTGAAGCAGGGGGAACGAAGTTTGTATGCGGAGTGGGGAATGAGGACGGGACGATAATCGACCGGGTCAGCTTTCCAACGACAACGCCCGAAGAGACGATGGGACTCGTGATCGATTATTTTGGCAATAAACAAGTCGACGCCATCGGCATCGGCTCATTTGGACCCATTGATCCGGTGCTGGGAAGCCCTACGTATGGATATATTACGACGACTCCGAAACCTCACTGGGGACAATATAATTTGGTAGGAGCCGTAGGCGGACAATTCAATGTGCCGATCGGTTTTGATACGGATGTGAATGGAGCAGCGTTGGGTGAATACAAATGGGGCGCGGCTCAGGGGCTGAACAGCTGTCTTTATATTACCGTTGGCACAGGCATCGGGGCCGGGGCAGTGGTCGGCGGTGAGCTGATTCACGGCTTATCCCATCCTGAAATGGGGCATATTCTCGTGCCGCGCCATCCGGAGGACAACTTTGCAGGCTTTTGCCCTTATCATGGGGATTGCCTAGAAGGCCTGGCCGCAGGTCCGGCGATCGGCAGCCGTTGGGGCCAGCCGGCAGGCGAACTGCCTGCGGATCACCCGGCTTGGGCCATGGAGGCCCATTATCTGGCGCATGCACTAATGAATTATGTGCTTATTCTGTCTCCGCAGAAGATCGTTATGGGCGGCGGTGTCATGAAGCAAAGTCAGCTGTTCCCGTTAATCCATGCCAAGCTGCAAGAGTTGCTGGGGGGTTATGTGCAGCATCCTGCGCTGAATGAAGGCATCAGCAACTATGTTGTTTCACCACAGCTTGGAGACAATGCCGGACTGTCCGGAGCGCTTGGATTAGCCAAAATGGCATTGGACAGAGCCTAACACAAAAAGAGATTGACTGTTCGGCAATCTATGGTATCCTAGGATTTAACAGTATAGCATTTAAGAGGGAGCACCTCTTTCACGTTCAGCGTGAGAGAGGTGCTTTTTGTGCGTTCAAGGGGTCTATATAGCAGTCGTGCTCTATAGATTGGAAGCTCCGGCGTTGACGCGATCATGCTTGCTGTAAGACGAGGAAGGTAGGGATCGGGATGCAGATCGTATTTATGAACCGGTTGTCGAGAATGTCAGGGGCGGACCAGGAAGCGTTTGCCCAGCTATGGATTGGCGAGGAAGAAGGCAGTTGGAGTGTGGGCTGGCGCGATTTTTCCGGAGCCGAGGAGCTGAGCGACAATATTTGGTATGAGGGCGGCTCATGGAATGAGATGTTATGTGTATACAGGCATGAGCTGGCGGTAAAGATGGGGGACGGCTACCGTCCGTTAATCGACGGCGTATTCCATGAAGAAGAGGGTCTGAACAGCCGTAATCAGGAGCAGCTCAAGCTGCAGCATTACAGCGAACAGCACGCTAACGAAGCCATCTATGAGGAGCTCTGCGCCTGGCGCAGGGGCAGGGCATCCAGTGAGCGCAAAGCGCCTTATATTCTGGCCAGCAACCGTCTGCTGCGGATGCTCAGCGCATTTCTTCCCCGCACGCCGGAGGAACTGCTGCAAATCCCGGGGGTCGGCGAGGGAAAGGCTTCGCAATACGGGGCCGAATGGCTGAACATCACTTCGGGAGCTTCGCGTGATCACAGTTATCCGCTGAGCTGGGTCAACGAGGCTGTTGAAGAGGAAGCTTTCAGCTCATGGCTTTATAAGCAGAAAGAGCTTAAGTACAAGAAACAGCTGGAACGGTTGCGGCTGCGGCGCATAGTGCTCCAGGGGATTGAAAACGGCCTGGGAATGGACCAGCTCAAAACGACGAGCGGGGTTAGCCGCCGTGAAGTGCTCGAAGCGGTAGAAGAACTGGAGAAGGACGGATATTCCGTGGAGAAGCTGATTGAGCTGGAACTACAGGGAATTTCACCAAACGAGCAGGACAGTATATGGACCGCTTATGAACTGTTGGGGGATTCCTTCCTGAAGCCTGTGCTGTATAAAACGTACGGAGAGGAATTTTCACCTGCCGAAGGGCTGGATATGTATTATGAACGGCTGCGGCTGATCCGGATCCGTTTCCGGCGCGGTACGGAGAGCGGAGTGGAGATGGCTACGGGGTTTTAGAATAAGGCTTTCGATGCCGGGGCGAAATGGAGTTGCCTAAGCGAAAGAATTGTAGCTAAGCGGGATTTTCCCCTTGCAGGAGAGAGTTCCGCTTAGGTTTTTTTTCGATTTGTATTACAAAATATGCAAACAGGGTAATGAACATTAACCTTTAGGCAGATGATCAAAGGGGATTTGCGGATTGCCGCTGAACATATTCTGGATTGGAGCTGTATACATGAATGTTTTACAATGGCTTGAAGTGTGGTATTCACGGCAATGTGACGGAGATTGGGAACACAGCCGGGTTGTCAGCATCACGACACTTGATAATCCCGGGTGGTCTGTTGACATTTTTCTGGGGGGAACCGAACTGGAGGATAAAGGTTTTGAACTGCTGAATATTGACAGGTCGGATGTCGACTGGGTATACGGCAAGGTAAGCGATAATATTTTCCAGGGAAGAGGAGGAGTGAACAATTTAGAAGAGATACTAAAAATATTTCAGCAATGGGCAATGCTTAACGAAGATTAGAATAGATGCTATTCAGCTTCTTTTGAACAAAAAGACGAAGGCTTCCATTCCCTTGCGGTACCGGTGCCTTCGCCTAGCGTATTCGTCCGTTGTTGTTCATAGCCAATCCTTTTTGCGGAAAACAAACAGCATCCCGCAGCCGAGCGTCACCATAACGGCAATAACGCCATAGTAGCCGTACTCTGAATGGGTCTCGGGAATATTGTCAAAGTTCATCCCGTAGATCCCGGTAATTACGGTCAGCGGCATGAATATCGTTGTAATGGCTGTAAATACTCTCATAATTTCGTTGGCACGGTTGGCAATACTCGATTGGTACGCCTCGCGCAAGTTGCCCATAAGATCGCGGTAGGTCTCGAAGGTTTCAGAGATTTTGACCGCATTTTCATAAATGTCGCTAAAATACTTCTGCAGCTGGTCATCAATCAGGCGGAGGTCTTTTTTATTTAGGGTGTTGATAACCTCTTTCTGCGGCCCAAGCATCTTCTTCAGCCAGAGAATTTCGCTGCGCAGACCGATAATCTCGCTAAGATGCGATTTCTTGGTATGCATAAGAATATCCTCTTCCAGCTTCTCAATCCGCACTTCAATCCGGTCGCCGACGGAGAAATAGTTATCCACGACAGTGTCGATCAGATGGTACAGGAAGCGGTCCGGCTCGCTGACCTCCTGCTCCCACAGGATGGGTTTCAGCACACGCAGCTCATGGATCTTTTGTTTGGTGACGGTAATAATGTAATGTCTGCCGAGAAACACGTTCAGTGCACGGAGGAAAATCTCCTCGTCATCAAAACGGATACTGTTGACAACTATAAAATAATGGCTTTCATAAATTTCAATCTTCGGGCGCTGCTCCTCTTCGCTGAGGCAATCCTCAACGGCCAGGTCATGCAGATTGTATAGGGGCTGAAGCAGCTCCAAATCCTCAACATCCGCATCAATCCAGTAGAAGCCCTCTGTAGGGGCTGTCAGTGTTTCTTCAATATCCTCAATAGTTGTAAAAACCCCTGCGTTCACCAGCCGGATTTTCATCTGATTCACTCCTTCTGTCCCCGGTCTTCTCCAGGGATATGCTAATTAAAGCACAGAGAAAAAGATCAGCTTGGCCGGTGGTACAATCAATGAATCAGGCCAAATGACGTTTCGAGAGCATGAAGAAGAACTGCTCCCGCCGCCGGCAAGCTGATGTTAATCCTGTGTGGTAGCTCACTTTGCACGCTTAACTGCGCACCCGGGTCGCCTTCCATTCTTCTCTCACCTCTTCTTTTCGTCATTTATGGTATGAAACACTTGTCTAGTATAACGCCGGGGTATGCCTCTTTCAAGCAAAATTCTTTTCACTTTCAGGGGCTCTTTAGCATTGTATGGACTTGACGAAAAGGAGGTTCATGATTTAAAGTGAATTTTAAGAAAAACAACGTTTGACATTTTAGATTTTTCTAACTGAATACAGCTAAATCTTATCAAGAGCAGGTGGAGGGACTAGCCCGATGAAACCCGGCAACCGGCGTGTGAACGCACGGTGCTAATTCTTGCGGAAGCTTTGCAGGGGATATTTGAATCCCGGCAGAAGTTCTCTGGCAGATGAGAGAGGCGCATATGACTGCAAATCTATGACCTTTCTCGCCCGAGAAAGGTCTTTTTTGGTTGTATTTTAAACACAAGCCGTATTAGCGGCACTCAAATTCAGTTAAGGAGTGGACACAACAATGCCAATTAAAATTCCCGACAGCTTGCCGGCCAAAGAGGTATTATCCGGGGAGAATATCTTTGTAATGGATGAAAGCCAGGCCTTCCACCAGGACATCCGCCCCTTGAGAATCGCTATTCTGAATTTAATGCCGACTAAGGAAACGACGGAAACACAGCTGCTGCGCCTAATCGGAAACTCGCCGCTTCAGGTTGATGTGATTCTGCTGCATCCCAGCTCCCATACCTCCAAGAATACTTCGGCAGAGCACTTGAAGAGCTTTTATAAAACCTTTGACGAAATCAGCCACCGCCGTCTGGATGGATTAATTGTTACCGGCGCCCCGGTAGAACAGATGGAGTTCGAGGATGTGAACTACTGGGAAGAGCTGAAAGAAATCTTCGAATGGAGCAAACACAACGTTACTTCGACCATGCATATCTGTTGGGCTGCCCAGGCAGGATTGTATCACCACTTTGGAGTGCGCAAGGTTAGCTTGGATGAGAAATGCTTCGGAGTTTTCCCGCACACCCTGAGCCATAATAACGTCAAGCTGCTGCGCGGATTTGACGAAGTGTTCCATGTTCCACATTCCCGCCATACAGACATTTCCCGTGAGGATATCCTCGCTAATCCGGATCTGCAGATTCTGGCCGAATCGGAGGAAGCCGGAATTTATCTGGTAGCGACACATGACGGCAGACAGGTTTTCGTTACCGGTCATTCTGAATATGATCCTTTTTCCCTCAAATGGGAGTATGACCGGGATGCAGCCAAGGGGATGGATGTCGCACTGCCGAAGCATTACTATCCTAAGGATGATCCGCAGCGCACACCGCCGGCCGTCTGGCGGGCCCATGCCAACTTATTGTTTGCCAATTGGCTCAATTACTATGTATACCAGGAGACCCCTTACGATATTGGTCCGATTATTTAAAAGAGAAGACGTTGGCTGCTTCACACCATATAGAAATGATTACACCACATCACACCATATAGAAATGATTACACCACATTTAGGAGGCTTACAGATGGACGAGAAACTTAGGATTGAAAGCAGACTGGCGCAAATTGGTTCACAGGAAGATCCCGGTACAGGGGCAGTAAATTATCCGATTTATAATGCAACGGCATTCCGCCACCCTAGACTCGGACAAAGCACAGGTTTTGACTACAGCCGCACCAAAAGCCCAACCCGCTCCGTGCTGGAAGAGGCGGCTGCGGAGCTGGAATCCGGGGACGCCGGTTTTGCCTGCAGCTCCGGGATGGCTGCGCTGACCACAGTGTTTGCGCTGTTCGGGCATGGTGACCATCTGGTGGTCTCGCTGGATCTGTACGGGGGCACATACCGGCTGCTGGAGCGGATTCTGTCCAAGTACGGGATCACCGCCTCCTATGTGGATACAAACGATCTTGATGCGCTGGAAGCGGCACGCCTTCCGAATACGAAGGCTGTATTTATTGAAACCCCGACCAATCCGCTGATGATGATTACGGATGTATCAGCCGTGTGTACGTGGGCCCGCCGCCATGGGCTGCTCACAATCGTAGACAATACGCTGCTTACCCCGTTCTTCCAGCGTCCGCTGGAGCTCGGCGCGGATATTATTGTCCACAGTGCCACCAAATATCTGGGTGGCCATAACGATGTCCTTGCGGGTCTTATCGTTACCAAGGGCACCGAGCTGTCGGCAGAAATGGCCATTCTGCATAACTCTCTGGGTGCAGTGCTTGCACCAAATGACAGCTACCAGCTGATGAAAGGCATGAAGACGCTGGCCCTGCGTATGGAGCGGCATGAGAGCAATGCGCTGGAATTGGCTCATTATCTGCTGGAGCACCCGGCTATTGCAGAGGTATTCCATCCGGGGTTGCCTGATCACCCGGGCTACGAGATTCAGAACCGCCAGTCCTCCGGCAACACCGGGATCTTCTCCTTCAAGGTAAAAGACGCCAGATATGTGGAGCCGCTGCTCCGCCATATCCGCCTGATCGCCTTCGCCGAAAGCCTGGGCGGTGTCGAGTCGCTGATGACCTATCCGGCGGTGCAGACCCATGCCGACATTCCGGTCGAAATTCGCGATGCCGTAGGCGTGGATGACCGCCTACTGCGCTTCTCCGTCGGAATAGAGCATGTGAATGATCTGAAGAGCGATCTCGGCCAGGCGCTGGAAGCAGCGCGGATCGAGCTTGAGGAAGCTGCGAATTAAGGGAAACAACAGGGATGAGCGAGAATGAAAAATCGTTAAAATCCGCTGTCCAACTGCTTCATTTCGGCGGGGAAATCGACCGGAAAGCGAGTCGTTCGAAGACCCTATCACTGATCTGGACCAGGTTCTCGCAGGCAAATGATAAAGGATACAGGCAGCAGCGCCGCTTTATGGCGCTGCTGTTTTATTGTATGCAGAAGTAAATAATGTAAAAAAATGTGGAATGAGCGGTAAAAGTGCATCTGAATTTGGCGTATGTGGGCAATGCAGCGGCATGAGCGGTAAAAGTGCGTTTGAATTCACCGTATGCCCGCTAAATGGCGGATTTAGAGATTGAACACCTTAGGAGCCCCAGCCCCCAGCAAACTTCCAGATGAAGCTGCGAAGTCCATGCCCTACTTTGAGGGAGGATTTTGCCTCGGCTGAGGAATCGCGTGTACGCAAAAAGTTTCTCAAGCCGCCCGGATTGTGATACGATGAAGAAACGAGCTTATTCAAATGTTATACAAATTTAATTCATCCATCATACTAAATGGGCTTAAGAGGAGGCTGCGAACGATGAGTGCGATAGATCTTATTCTGGATAAGACGCTGAAGGGCGAACGTCTTCAATTGGAGGACACTATCCGGTTGTTCGAGAGCAACGAAATTGAGAAAATGGGCGCTGCCGCAGATATTATTATGAAACGCTGGCACCCGGACCCGCTGGCCACATTCGTGATCGGCCGCAATATTAACTACACTAATGTGTGTGATGTATACTGCCGTTTCTGCGCATTTTACCGCAGACCCGGATCCGAGGAGGGCTATGTGCTTCCGGATGAGACCATCTATCAAAAAATTGCCGAAACCATAGCCGTAAACGGCACGGAAATTCTCATGCAGGGCGGCACGAATCCGAATCTGCCGTTCAGCTACTATACGGATTTGCTGCGTGGCATTAAGCAGCGTTTCCCGGAAATTACGATGCATTCCTTCTCCCCGGCGGAGATTATGAAGATGAAGGAAGTGTCCGGCCTTTCTCTGGAAGAGGTAGTGCGGGAGATTCATGCCGCAGGACTAGATTCGCTGCCAGGCGGTGGAGCGGAAATTCTTGACGACCGTACCCGCCGCAAGATCAGCCGGCTGAAAGGCTCCTGGCGCGAATGGATGGATGTCATGCAGACCGCACATAAAATCGGCATGAACACGACCGCAACGATGGTTATTGGCCTGGGAGAGAGTATGGAAGAGCGCGCGCTTCATTTGCTGCGTGTGCGTGAAGCTCAAGATGAGTGTATCGCCAATAAATATGACTCCGAAGGGTTCCTGGCCTTCATTTCCTGGACATTCCAGCCGGACAACACCAACCTGAAGCTGGACAGACAGACGCCGGAGGAATACCTGAAGACGGTAGCCATCAGCCGGCTTGTGCTGGATAATATCAAGAACTTCCAATCCTCCTGGGTAACGATGGGTCCTGAGGTTGGCAAGTTGTCCCTGCAATACGGCTGCAATGATTTCGGCAGTACAATGATTGAAGAGAACGTGGTTTCCTCGGCGGGTGCGACCTACAAGGTCAACATCGAGTCGATCACCCAGCTTATCCGTGAGGCGGGCAAGATCCCGGCGCAGCGCAACACACGCTATGATATTCTGCGGACGTTCGAGGATGCCAATGCGAAGATCGACAATGATTTTGTGATGCAGAACTAGGAAGCTCTGCTGATATTCTAAGTTTAATAAACCTTCATAACAATGCGTTAGAGCACCTGTCCGTGTACATGGCAATTCACGGGCGGGTGCTTTTTGCTGTGTGCCTGCGTGGTGATAACTAACCAGCGGCTATGTCGAATCTACTAATATTTCAAGTTTTACAAAACTATTTATTAGATTTGATAAACTTCGACAGATTCCTTAACTTTGTCATGATACACTTTTTGCGGTCGGTATAAAGAGACAAAGTGGGAGGATTATTAACTTATGAAAGTAACAAGATGGAACAAGCCTATCGCTTCAATACTGGCGGCAACGGTTCTTGGTGCGCAAGTGTTGGGAGGGATGTTTGCAGGTTCAGTTTTGGGAGCGGAAAAGGTTGAAGCCGCAGGTGCTGCAGCAGACTCTTCGGCCACAGTTAAACTGCGGCTCATGAGTACAACGGACGTGCATACAAATGTCTATGGCTGGGACTACTTCAAGAATAATAAATCCTTGACGGTAGGTCTGGACCGCACAGCAACATTGGTCAAAACGGCCAGACAAGAGAACCCGAACAATCTTTTGCTCGACAACGGTGATTTGATTCAAGGCACTCCGCTTGGCACTTATATGGCAACCAAATCGGACATTATGACAAAGGCGGGCAAAATTCATCCGCTGATCGCAGCCATGAACGTGATGGGCTATGACGCAGCGACCTTCGGCAACCATGAATTCAACTACGGGTTGGAGTATTTGGATCGGGTAGTTAATGGAAGTAAGGAAGATAGCGAAGCTACGAATGCTGATTTTAAATATGTGAATGCAAACATTTATATTGACGACCATAATGCGGATCCTGCAGATGACGTCAATGCCTATAAGCCTTATATCATCATTCCTAAGACAGTTACTGACAGCAGCGGCCAGACGCAGACGATCAAGGTGGGACTCCTTGGACTGGTAACACCGCAAATTATGGAATGGGACAAAGTGAATTTGGAAGGCAAATATATCACCAAGGATATTGCCGAAACCGCAGAGAAGTTTGTTCCCCAAATGGAGCAAGCGGGCGCAGATGTAATCGTGGCGATGGCACATACCGGATTTGATGCATCTGCCGTGAAGGGTGATCTTTCCGAAAATGACGTCAATGCGCTGAGCAAAGTGCCGGGTATCGATGCCATTACCTTCTCCCACAGCCACAAGGTATTCCCGACCAACGGGAATGATACCCTGCTGGATGCTTCTTTTAAAGATCCCGTGACCAAGCTGCCGTACAACAACGAAAAAGCGGTCATCGACAATGCAAAGGGACACATCAATAATGTTCCTGCTGTACAAGCCGGCTACGGCGGTGCATACCTGGGCATCATCGATCTCTCGGTTGTCAAAGACGGAGACAGCGGCTGGAAGGTGGATAAAGCCAACTCGGAATCCTCCACACGTTCGATCTACCGCACAGAAAACAAAGTGAACATCGCAAATGTTGCTCCGGATGCCGAAGTGGATGCGGCCGTTGCTGCCGACCATGAAGCTACAATCGCGTACACCGGCCAGAAGCTGGGCGAAACTACGGCTCCGATGAACAGTTACTTCGCTATGGTACAGGATGATCCGACAGTACAGATCGTAACATATGCGCAAAAATGGTACGTGGAGAATTACATCGCCACCAGCGCACCGGAATACAAGGATCTGCCAATTCTCAGTGTCGGGGCGCCTTTCAAAGCGGGACGAAATGGCCCTGACGAATACACCAAAATTGATAAAGGCGATTTGACGATCCGCAGCGCCAGCGACCTCTATCTCTATGACAATACGCTGAAGGCGATTCTGGTCAAAGGCAGCACAGTCAAAGAATGGCTTGAAATGAGCGCCGGTGCCTTCAACCGTATCAAAACGGGCATTTCGACGCCGCAGTCTTTGCTTAATCCTTCTTTTGCCGTATATAATTTCGATGTAATTGACGGAATTAAATACCAAATTGATGTGACCAAGAACGCAAAGTACAAGCCGGACGGGTCTATCAATGACGCAACTTCCAGCCGGGTGACGGAAGTGACCTACAACGATCAGCCGCTGGATATGAATCAGGAATTCGTCGTTGTAACGAACAACTACCGTGCCAGCGGCGGCGGCAACTTCCCAGGTGTGAAGGACTCAGTCATGATTCTGAATTCCCAGGAAGAGAACCGCCAGGTGCTGATGGATTACATTACCACTGCCGGTACAATTGATCCAACTGCTGACAACAACTGGTCGATTGCTCCGATCAAGGGGAATGTCAACGTTACCTTTACCTCTTCTCCAGCTGCAGCAGCAGTGATGACCGGGAACATTACGGATACCGGTGAGCGTGACGGACGTGATTTTGAAATCTACAATTTGAAATTGAAGGAAACCACTCCTTCGCCTACCGGGGATGTCGAGGTTCACCTTCTCGGAATCAATGACTTCCACGGTCAATTGGATACAACTTCTATGGTGGGCGATAAAAAGGCAGGTACTGCAGCTGTGCTCGCCACCTATTTGAAAGAGGCACGCGCGAAATATCCGAATTCCCTGCTGTTCCATAACGGTGACTCCGTGGGTGCATCTGCACCGGTATCCTCGCTTGAACGCGACGAGCCGACCCACGAATGGATGAACCTGATGAAATTTGATGTGGGAACCTTGGGCAACCATGAGTTCGATCAGGGTGTTGCGGCACTGAAAACACAAATTTTCGGCGGTGTGGACCCGGTTAACAGCAAAGTTAATCATGCGGGTTCGGATTTTGATTACATCAATGCTAATGCAGTTGACAGCAAAACCGGAGAACCGATCATCACGCCTTACGTTATTAAGGAAGTTGGCGGTATCCAAATCGGCTTTATCGGCGTGGTTACCAAAGCGACGCCAAGCAAAGTATCCCCTGCCGGAACGGCTGGCGTGAAATTCCTGTCCGCTGAGGAAGAAGTTGCGGCGATTGAGAAATACGCCAAGGAATTGCAGCAAAAAGGCGTGGAAACGATCATTGTACTTGCCCATGATCCCGCTACAACTAAAAATGATGTGACCACAGGCGAAGCTGCCGATCTGGCCAACGCGCTTCCGGCCAACTCGCCGGTAGACGTTATCGTAGCCGGAGATAACCATGCGCTGGCCAATGGGGTTGTGAACGGCAAGCTGGTTGTTCAGGCTTACTCTTACGGCACCGCTTTTGAAGACATCAAGCTTGTCATTGATCCTACTACCCGTGATGTGAAGAGCAAAACGGCGGTAGTTACGACCACATTCCAGGAAAATATCACACCTGATGCCGAGACTGAGGCACTGGTGAATAAGTATCTGGCGCTTCATCCGGAGCTGACTCAGCCTGTAGGCACTACAGACGGAACGATTAACCGCAACGATGCCTACACTAAGGAATCCAATCTCGGCAACCTGATTGCCGATGCGATGCGCCAAGCCAATTTCGGTGACGGCAAAGGGACTGCTGATTTCGCCTTTATGAATCCGGGCGGCATCCGCGCTGACCTTCCAAAGGGAAATGTGGCATTTGGCGATTTGGCCAAAATCCAGCCGTTCGGCAACACGCTGGTGAAGCTGACCCTGACCGGCGAACAAATCAAAACGTTGCTTCAGCAGCAGTGGAACGTTAAAGCCGATGGAACGGTAGATACAAAAACACTGCAGATTTCCGGTCTGAAATATACGGCCAACATGTACCTGCCGGTTGCTGACCGTGTGGCCAACCTTACCAAGGCTGACGGAACCGCGATCAGCATGACTCAGAGCTATACGGCAGTAGTCAACAATTTCATGGCTGCAGGCGGTGACAATTACAGCGTATTGACGAAGGCAAGCGCAACTTTGCCGGGACCTATTGACCTCGACGTGTTCTATGACTACGTTGTGAAGACATTCAAGGGCGGTGCCATTACTGCGGCGCTTGAAGGACGTATCGTCAATAATCTTACGGCTCCTAGTACAGGAGGAGGCGGTACATTACCGACAGCAACACCAAAACCTTCTCCAACCACATCAGCAAGCCCGTCGCCTAGCGCAACACCTGCGCCGGCAGGAACCTCAGCGCCTAGCGCAACGCCGGTGCCGAGTGCAACAGCGGTTCCTGTATTTAAGGATCTGGGCAAGGTAGCCTGGGCACAGGAAGCGATCAGTGCTTTGGCCGCCAAAGGCATTGTCAAAGGCCTGGACGGCAATACTTTTGCTCCGGCGAAAACGGTAACCAGAGCAGAATTTGTAACCATGCTTGTTCGTTCACTGAACCTTAGCACGCCAGGAAGTGCAACGTTCAAGGATGTTAAGCAAGGAACCTGGTATTCTGAGCCGATCTCCATTGCGGTGAATGCCGGTCTTGTAAAAGGCTCCGGAGATAACCGCTTTGAGCCGGGACGTGTAATTACCCGCCAGGAAATGGCGATTATGATTGCGGGTGCGCTTAAAGAGCAGCTGCCTTCCGTAGACAAGACTGCGGTTTTGGCAAAGTTCGCCGATAAGTCCTCCATTGCCTCCTATGCCCAGGAAGCTGTTGCACAGCTGACAGAGCTTGGAATTCTGAATGGGATGGATGACGCCAAGTTTGCACCGAAATCTAATGCGAACCGTGCTCAGGCAGCGGTGATCATCTACCGCATGCTGGAGAATAAAGCATCTTAATTTCAGCTTTTACCCGGATGTTCCGCCGGCTCTCTTAGAGAGCAGCGGAACATCTTTTTTTAAAATATAGAATCTATATGCTTCACGTTATAAATTATCCTTCTATTTCTCGCTGAAACGGATACCGTCCTTTTGAGGACGGCGAAGTCGTTTCCACTTGTGCCAAGTATGTTTATTTTCTTTGTAAAAAAGGCCCATGCGGTTATGTGCATGGGCCTTCCATTGTTCATTAAGAGGATATCCGGCAGAAAGTTGATCTCTGCAGCCCGCTGACCGCTGCGGCTGCTCAGGGATTACTTCGCTGCAGCTTCCCACTTGCAGCGGATGGGGGAAACAATCGCATTTTCTTTCTTCAGCTCGGTGAAGGCTTTGTCAATGGCTTTGCGTTCCAGTCCCGACAGCTTTTCCACTTCACCTGCGCTAAGCGGGTTCGGCGAAGCTTTGATAATATCCAATACCTGTTCTTTAACACTCATGTTTTCCACTTCCTCGTTTGATTTTTGTGTATCACATTAGCTTTGCTAGATAGATTGAATTTAAGATTTTCCCATTAGGCGAGGACGTAGCTACGGTGAATATTTGGACTTCCGGCCGCTGTTGTCGTAAGAATTTCTTGATTTAACCCGCTATATGCGGTGGAAATCAGGTGACTGGTTATGCTTCCGAAGCGAGCTTTCCTATGGAAAGCTTTCAGGCGGTCGCTATCGCTCCTACAGTTCCAAAATTACCCTCCGCTACTTGCCCTTTTGTATAGTTTTTAAGTTCATTCTATATAGATTAGTAGTATAGGAAAATATGAGCAATAACGCAGTGATATTTTTGGGGGATAAAAAAAGTAGGCGAGAAAGGGATTTACATATACAACCAAAAGTGATATCATAATCATATCAAATACATATCTTATGGAGGTATCTTTATGAAAGAGAAAACACTGCGCCCGGTCAGCGGTTTTTGGGTTATCGCTTTAATTGTCATTTGCTTAGGCGGAGGTATTTACGGTGCGTCTCAGGAGTATGTGGCAGTATCGCTCATCCTGTTCGCTCTAGCTGCTGTGCTGTGTACGAGTATTACAGTAGTTCAGCCTAACAAGTCAGTGGTAGTGACCTTCTTCGGACAATATGTCGGAACCATTTCAAGCAGCGGTTTATGGGCGGTTATCCCGTTCAGCATTCGCAAGACGGTATCGCTTCGTGTACGCAACTTCAACAGCGTCAAGCTGAAGGTGAATGATGTGGAAGGCAATCCGATCGAGATTGCCGCTGTCATTGTGTTTAAAGTGATCAATTCGGCCAAGGCGTTGTTTGATGTAGATAAATATATGGCTTTTGTGGAAATCCAGAGTGAGACGGCTCTGCGGCATGTAGCAAGCAAGTATCCCTATGACAATTTCAACGAATCAGGAATGTCACTGCGTGCCAATGCGGATGAAATTGCCAAGGAGCTGGCAACCGAATTGCAGGAGAGATTGTCCTTATCCGGTGTAGAGGTCATTGAAGCCCGGCTGACTCATCTGGCCTATTCTACGGAGATTGCCAGCACGATGCTCCAGCGCCAACAGGCATCCGCTATACTGTCTGCCCGCCAGATTATAGTGGAAGGCGCAGTTGGAATGGTGGATTTGGCCATCCGCCAGCTTAAAGAGAGCGGAGTCGTTGAGCTTGATGAAGAGCGCAAAGCGGCGATGATCAACAATCTGATGGTAGCGATTGTGTCGGAGCGCGGAGCGAGTCCGGTCATTAACGCCGGCTCGTTGTACTAGAGGCGGTTCATCATGGCGGCCAAAAAAAGCTTTCCGCTGCGGATCGATCCTGAGCTCCATGAGGCACTGGAACGCTGGGCGGCAGAGGAATTCCGCAGCGTAAACGGACATATTGAGTACCTGCTGCGTGAGTCTTTGAAGCGTTCGGGCCGCTTGCCGGGAAGTAAACGCCGGGAAGAATAATTCAGCTTGCGGAATTTCGGGCAGGCTGCAGGCTTGACGGAAGGTGAGGACAGATTTATAATTACTCCATAATTCACGTTATCAGCTCCGACAAAGACATGGACCGTTAGCTCAGGACCGCTTCAGAGAGAGGAAACAAGGCTGCAAGTTCCTCCGGTATCCGGCTTCCGATTTACCCCTTTGTAGCTGCGGTTATGAACTCCCGAATGCTGCTTGTTAAAGCCAGCCGCTGCGGGACAGTAAGAACCGCCGGTTCATGGCCGTTATTCCCATGCTGACGAAGGATGTAATCCCATAAATGGCTGCTTTTAATTTAAGGTAGTTAGCCGGGAGGAATCGAATTTGGGTGGAACCACGGGTGCAATCACTCGTCCCTTTGCGGGACGGGTGTTTTTTGTGTGCGTGGATCATTCCGTTCCGAAATAGGCTCGAAGTAGTTTTGCACGAAGAAAACTCAAGAAGTAAATGCTAACAAAACTTTTAGGAGGAATAACAATGTCAGTAAGTATCAAGCTACCGGACGGCTCGGTCCGGGAATACGCCGATGGCAGCAGCATCGATGATGTGGCCGCCTCCATTAGCAGCGGACTCCGCAAGAATGCCGCAGCGGGCAAAATGAACGGGATTGTCGTAGATTTGTCGACTCCACTGCAGGAAGACGCGCTGGTGGAAATTGTAACGCTGGATTCGCCGGAAGGCCTTGAAGTTATGCGCCACAGTACAGCCCACTTGATGGCCCAGGCGGTCAGACGTCTATTCGGCACAAAGGAAGTCAAGCTGGGAGTAGGTCCGGTAATTGAGGATGGCTTCTATTATGATATGGATCTGGAGCATCCGCTGAATCCTGAGGATCTGCTGAAGATCGAGAAGGAAATGGATCGCATCGTTTCCGAGAATCTGCCGATTGTACGCAAAGAAGTTAGCCGCAAGGAAGCGCTGGATCGCTTTGGCGAGCTGGGCGATCCTTACAAGCTGGAGCTGATCGAAGCGCTGCCTGAGGATAGCGTGATTACTATTTATGAGCAGGGCGAATTCTTTGACCTGTGCCGCGGCCCGCATCTGCCGTCTACTGCCAAGATCAAAGTGTTCAAGCTGATGAATGTGGCCGGTGCTTATTGGCGCGGCGACAGCAAGAACAAAATGCTTCAGCGCGTATACGGCACAGCCTGGCTTAAGAAAGCACAGCTGGACGAGCATCTGCATCTTCTGGAGGAAGCTAAGAAACGTGACCACCGGAAGCTGGGCAAGGAGCTGGAGATCTTTACATTTAACCAGCTGGTTGGACAAGGTCTGCCGATCTGGCTGCCGAAGGGCGCTAAGCTGCGCAGCATTCTGGAACGTTATATTGTGGATCTGGAAGCAAGCCTTGGCTATCAGCATGTGTACACTCCGGTGCTGGGCAACGTAGAACTCTACAAAACTTCCGGCCACTGGGAGCATTATCAGGAAGATATGTTCCCTAAGATGACAATTGACAACGAAGAATTTGTGCTTCGTCCGATGAACTGCCCGCATCACATGATGATCTATAAGAGCTCGATGCACAGCTACCGTGATCTGCCGATCCGTATTGCCGAGCTTGGCATTCAGCACCGTTACGAAATGTCCGGCGCATTGACCGGTCTGCACCGTGTACGCTCCATGACCTTGAATGACTCCCATATTTTCTGCCGCCTGGACCAGATCAAGAGCGAGTTCACACGCGTGCTAGAGCTGATCAAGCAGGTGTACAGCGATTTCGGGATTTCTGATTACCGGTTCCGGTTGTCCTACCGTGATCCTAAGGATACCGAGAAATATTTCCCTAACGATGAAATGTGGGAGACTGCTCAGCGGATGCTGCGCGAGGTTGTTGAAGAAGCGGGCCTGCCGTTCTTCGAAGCAGAGGGCGAAGCCGCCTTCTACGGTCCGAAGCTGGACGTTCAGATCAAAACAGTTCTGGGTAAGGAAGAAACATTGTCCACTGTGCAAATCGACTTCCTGCTGCCGGAGCGCTTTGAGCTTGAATATGTAGGCGATGATGGTCAGAAACATCGTCCGGTCGTGCTTCACCGCGGAATTCTCGGCACCATGGAGCGTTTCGTAGCGTTCCTTCTGGAGAATTTTGCCGGTTCGCTGCCGCTGTGGCTTTCCCCGCAGCAGGTGAAGATTATTCCGGTATCCTCTGCTTTTGACGAATATGCCAAAGAAGTGGAAGCGAAGCTGCTGAAGAGCGGCATCCGGGCTGAAGTGGATCTGCGCAACGAGAAGATGGGCTATAAGATCCGTGAAGCCCAGCTGGAAAAACTTCCTTATATGTTCGTCGTGGGAGAGAACGAGATGAACGCGGGATCCGTCTCCATCCGCAAGCGCGGAGAAGGCGATATCGGCGCCCAGCCGCTGCAGGAAGTTATTGAGTCCCTTGCCAAAGAGATCGCCGAGCGTGTAATTTAGTCACCTGATATGAACCTCTGTCATAGGCCCCATGAAGCCGGAACCTGGTGCTTCATGTATAAAATTTTGTGAAACGGGAAACCTTCGCTAATAGGGGGAGGTTTAACAAATGAACAAAATGGGCTTATGTCAGAGGTTTTGGTGTCTATTCGTTACCATCGTGCTTATGCTGGCTGCTGCGGATATTTATCCGGATTATGGACGCAAGTCGGTTGAGGCGAGCGGGACGGGAGACACTGCCAATCCGCTAAACGTCCGTACAACGGAGTCAGAGGCTTCTCAAAATACAAAGGATTCAGCTGTTTTTACAAGTGTTCGCAATACCAAGCCGTCAGAGGTGCTGGCTACCGGCCGCGTGATCCTGCATTCCCAGGAGACGATCTCCAGCGGAGCATCCTCACTCGGCGGCGCCTCAAGATCAACGCGCCCTGCCGCAACACAGGCGCCTCAGCCAGCGGAAGGAACGGAGAGCCGCAAGAAGACCAATGCTGCTTCTAAGCTGCCGGCCACCGTGCCTGTAGCCGCACCGGCGCCGGAGCAGATCATCACTTCGCTAAAGGTCATGGCAACCGGCTATACGGCCGGATTTGAGTCTACAGGCAAAACCTCAAAGCATCCGCAATACGGGATCACGTATTCAGGTGTCAAGGTACGCAGGGACAAAAATGCCGTCTCCACCATCGCAGCGGACCCGAAGGTTCTGCCGCTGGGCAGCATCCTTTATATTCCGGGTTATGGCTACGCTGTTGTTGCAGATACCGGATCGGCGATTAAAGGACGGAAGATTGACTTATATTTTTCCACTACCAAGCAGGTGTATAAGGAGTGGGGCAAAAAAACAGTTGTGGTCCAGCTCATCAAACGCGGTAACGGGAAATGCACGGAGAGCATGCTGAAGAGTCTCAGCCGGGCGATCCAGACATACAAGACCGTTCCGCAAGACCTGCTGGAGGAAATCGTTTAAACGCAATTACGGATGTTAGGAAGTTTGAATTCTTTTTCACTTGGGTATGCATAATACAGCCCTTCACTTCCCATAATACGGACTGGGGCAAAACACTTGCCTCTTCCGAAAAGGGAGGTGAATTCCGTGGCTAAAAAACCAAAGGTACAAGAAAACTACAAAACACCGAATGAAAAATACAATGCTGAGTTTGCTGTCGAGAATGACGGCGCAACAAAGCAAAGCAACAACACGTTGTCCAAACCGGCCCAAAAACCGCAGCAGTAATGCGGTGATGGACTCTGGGTTACATCTAAAAGCCATGAAACAGGCTGTCCCGATCACGCTCATATTGAGCTGAGGGGCAGCTTTTTTTGCGGCTTTAAAGAGTAGCCATTGAAATAATCCATGAAATTTCTTACTATTAATACCAATGGACTCCGTCCAGAGACTGAGGCTTATTTACTTCTCGCGCCGCTGTTCCCCGCACCAGTATTCCTGTAGACTAAGGCTATAAGAAACGGATCACATGATTGCTATAACAACTAAAGGGGAAATGGATTATGAAAAGAAGGTTCACCAGCCAGGTACTTGGCGGTCTGATCCTGATTGGACTCGGCGCAGTGTTCCTGCTGAGGCAGATGGGTTATACCGATTTCAGCATAGGATCACTAATTTCTGACTACTGGCCGGTTATTCTCATTTATATGGGTGTGCAGCGTTTACTATCCACCGACGACCATCAATCTAAATTTTCATCAGCGCTTGGCGGATTTTTCTTTCTGGCGCTCGGGGTCTTTTTTCTGGGGCGCAACTTGGACTGGTTCGATGTTTCAGCAGGCGACTTCTTTAAATTGCTGATACCCGTCATGCTGATCGGCGGAGGACTGTTTGTGATCTTCAAGCCGCGCAATGCTACACCACCGGTACCTCCCGTTCCGCCAGCACCGCCAGCGCCGCCAAGCTTCTACCCGCCGGGCCAGGGTTCACCGGATGCCCCGCCTCCAAAGCCGCTGGAATCGACGCTGGATGAGCAGTTTGAGCAGAAGTTCGGCAAACCTGCCGGAGAGCGTGACTGGAATGAATATTTAAATAAAGACACTAATGAAGAAGAGATTGACCCTAAGGATGGCCGTTTTCAATCGGCTGCGGAATCGCGCTGGCAGGAGAACCGTGAACGTCATGAACGCAGACGGCAGGAGCGCCAGGACCGGCATGCCCGCAGACACGGCGAGTGGCATGGGGAGTTTCACCAGACAGAGGATCATAAGGAAACGACGAACCGGTCTGCTTTTATCGGAGATGTCCATATGGGACGTGAGCATTTTCAATTGAAGCATACCAACGTTTCGCAATTTATCGGTGACACGGTGCTGGACCTGACCAATGCGCAAATTCCTTACGGGGAGACGAAGATTAATATTTCCGCGTTTGTCGGCGACATCAAAGTGTATATTCCGGATGATATGAATCTTGGGGTATCTGTGACCAGCAGTTCCTTTATCGGTGACATGCAGGTACTGGAGCAGTCGCGCAGCGGGTTTATGAGCAATGTGCAGTGCAAGACACCTTATTACAAGGAAGCAGGCAAAAAGGTCCGTATTAACGTGAGTGCTTTCATCGGCGACATTAAAGTCAAAACGGTAGGTTAAGGATGGGGACGATCTTTAGCAATACCAAATGGATGCTGCTTGTTTATTTCCTGCTCAGCGGAGGTTTGGCTGCCGGACTTGTGTATGCCGGAACATGCTTGGGCTATATCGAAGTTGTAGATTACCGTATGTGGGTGTACCTGTGTGTTGGGATTGTACTGTTCACCGTGGTTATCGGCTATGTGGCGGGACAGCGGATTCAGCGCCGGATCGATCATCTGGATCTGAACATGCTGCAGGTGGCCAAAGGCAATCTGTCTGTACGGATGCCTGAGAGTGATGATCAGTCCTTTGCGCGTGTCTACCATGAATTTAACATTATGATGGACACCGTGGAGAACAAGATGCAATTGCTGCAGCGGCTCGGGGAACAGGAAGTGATTGAAAAAGAAAAGGCGGCGGAGAGCGCGGTACTGGAAGAGCGGAGGCGAATGGCCCGGGATCTGCATGATACGGTGAGCCAGCAGCTTTTTGCGATTCATATGTCCGCTTCTTCGCTGCCTAAAGTTCTGGAACGCAATGAAGAGCAGGGCCAGATAGTGATGAACCAGTTAATTACGATGTCCCAAATGGCGCAAAAGCAGATGAGAGCGCTGATTGCGCAGCTGCGTCCGGTGGAACTGGAAGGCCGTAATCTGTTTGAGGCGCTGGAGAAATGGTTTCCGGACTATTGCCGCCAGAATGGGCTCAAAGGCGTGAAGGAGCTTGAACTGCAGGGCGAATTGTCGGAAGCGATCGAGCATCAGCTGTTCCTGATTATTCAGGAGTCGATGGCCAATATCGTCAAACATGCAGGAGCAAGGGTGGTCAGCCTGTCGTTGCGCGAAGTGCCGAGGCAGGTCGTACTGAGCATCAGCGATGACGGTCAGGGCTTTGAGCATGTGCAGCACAAGCAGGGGTCCTACGGGCTCACCACGATGCGCGAGCGTGCGGAAAAGCTTGGCGGCCAAGTGGAAATTATCAGCCGCAAGGGAGCGGGAACGACGATCCGCGTACATATTCCAAAGTTTGTGCAGGGCTATCAGGAACAGGGGGAGTAAAACATGAGTCTTATAAAAGTGCTGCTTGTGGATGATCATGATATGGTGCGGATGGGGCTCAAAACGTATCTGATGCTGGAGCCCAGTTTCGAGGTTATCGGCGAAGCGGCGAATGGCCAGGAAGCGCTGGAAATGCTGAAAGCCGGCGGACAGGACGGTCTGCCTGATCTCGTGCTGATGGATCTGATGATGCCGGTGATGAACGGTGCCGAAACGACGAGGGCCGTCCTAGCCGAATTCCCCGGGCTTAAAATTGTCATCCTCACCAGCTTCCTGGAAGATGATCTGGTCGTAGACGCCATTGAAGCCGGAGCTGTCAGCTACGTGCTCAAAACTGTCTCGGCCGAGGAACTGATCTACGCACTGCAAGGAGCGTACCGCGGGATGCCGGTCATGACCGGCGATGTCTCACAGGCGCTGACCCGCGGCATCCGCCAGCGGACCGTACAGGGGGATTCCTCCGGCCTAACCGAGCGTGAGAAGGAAGTGCTGCTGCTTATTGCCGAAGGCAAAACCAACAAGGACATCGGCGAGGAGCTGCATATCAGCATCAAGACGGTGAAGACACATGTCAGCAACCTGCTGATGAAATGCGAACTGGACGACCGCACACAGCTGGCGATTTACGCCCACCGCAAGGGCTGGGCGCAGGGATAAAGGAAATGGATTCATTACAATGGCTTTATAGGAATCTATCAGTAAATAGGACCTGACTATTTACTGGATGGCAGAATGAAGCTTGATCATAATAAGATGTTGTTAGAGGCCGGCGCGGCAATGTGCGCGCGGGCCTTTTTGTTTTTTTATATCCTGAAGTTACAGATACAACAGCTTTGGTTGTTATTCCTCTGCTACGATGTCTGAACCCTATTATCTTTTATCTCCGCTTAAATTGTTTTTAATGTGACCTTAAGGTTTAAAGTACAAAATAAGAACAAGAGAACAACACAATACTCCTTGTCGAACAGGCAAGGCACGGGAGGAACGTAAACATGGACGATAACAAAAACAACTTCAATCGTGATAATGAACCTTCACCGGATCGGGAATGGGATAATACTAAGAACAATGACAGCAGCAATGATAACCAATCAACCGATTCAGGATCCTCATACTACTATTCCTATGGACCTTTTAAATCTTTGAACAAAGACGAGATGAATCCGGATGATGTACAGCATTACAACCGGATGGAGTCGGAGCGGGTAGAGGTCACTCCTCCGCAGCCGATCAAACCGGCCCCTTACAGCACTTCACTTCGCACTACCGGAAATGACGGCGGTGGACGTGGCGGCAATGGCGGCAACGGTTCGGATGGCGGCAACGGCTGGCAGTATAACCGCAAGCCCCAGAGACCGGTAAAAACCGCCTTGATTTCTTTCCTCGCCGGGATGGTCGTGCTGTCAGGCTCGATGTTCATGGCAGACCGCGGTAACTGGTTCACAGGTGGTGAACAGGCGGCAACAGCTACAGTGGCCAGCCCGGCAGCCAAGACGGCAGTCGGCAATGCCAATATTACTCCTTCGACGTCCACCACGGCACTTGTTACCGGATCAGGTGATGTGTCGAGTGTAGTAGATGGAGTTGGACCGGCAGTCGTCAAAATCGAGACATTGGTCAAAACAGGCTCTGGCAGAAGCTCAACCAATCCAAACACGAGCGATCCGTTCTCACAATTTTTCTTCGGTGATCAATTCGGAGGCAGTGGATCTTCCGGGACGGACCAGAATTCCCAGTCGGAACCAGAGTCGGATTCATCCCAGCTAACTCCTTACGGTATTGGAACAGGCTTCATTTATGATTCGGCCGGATATATACTGACTAACCAGCATGTTGTTGATAATGCAGATGTTATTCAAGTAACTGTTGATGGAACCACCAAACCTTATGAGGCGAAACTGCTCGGCGCCAGCAAAGATCTGGATTTGGCAGTGCTGAAGATCGAAGGGGCAGACTTCCCTACAGTGGCTCTTGGAGATTCAGACAGCATCAAGGTAGGCTCTGAAGTTGTCGCGATCGGCAACCCGCAAGGTTTTGATCATACAGTCACTGCTGGTGTGCTGAGTGCGAAGGACCGCAGCATTGATATTAACGAAGAAGACGGCAGCGGGACACGCAATTACAAAAACCTGCTTCAAACCGATGCATCGATCAACCCTGGTAACTCCGGCGGACCGCTGCTTAACATGAGCGGCCAGGTTATCGGAATGAACGTTGCCGTAAGCACGCAGTCTCAAGGTATCGGATTTGCCATTGCGGTCAACACCATCAAAGAGGTAGTAGACAAACTTGAAGCCAACCAGGAAATTCCGAAAGAACCTGTTCCATTTATCGGTGCCTCGCTCATGACCATTACAGATGAAGTGGCGAAACAAATGGGCACTGACATCAAAGAAGGATCTGTAGTTGCTGAGATTGTCTTTAAATCACCGGCTTATTCCGCCGACCTGCGTCCTTATGACATCATTACAGGTGTGAACGGAACGAAATATGCAACCAGCCAGGATCTGATTACTTATATCCAATCCTTGAAGGTTGGAGATAAGGTCACCATGAATGTGGTCCGTGACGGCAAAACGCTGGAGCTTCCGGTTACCATCGGCAACAAAAATGATTTTGACACCACCAAAACTCAGAAGCAGTAAATACACCGGACGGTAAAGTGAACAGCGGAAGGGGGAACCCTTCCGTTTTTGCTGCACAGGGCGCTGGGCCGCGCATTCATGCTACAATAGAGATAAACGATTTAGACAATGGGGGCTGCTTGATGCGACCGAATATTCTAATTATTGATGACGATGAAAAAATTATTTCCATGCTGCGCCGTGGTCTTGCCTTTGAGGGTTATGATGTTAAAACTGCGGCTAATGGGGCCGATGGACTGCGTGCTGTTCTGAACAGCGATCCCGATGTAGTCATACTCGATGTGATGATGCCGCAGGTAGACGGCTTTGAGGTCTGCCGTCGTTTGCGGGAAGGCGGAAGCAATGTGCCTGTACTGATGCTGACAGCCAAGGATGAAATCGAACACCGGGTCAAAGGGCTGGATCTCGGAGCAGATGATTATCTGGTAAAGCCTTTTGCGCTGGAGGAGCTGCTGGCCCGGGTGCGCGCACTGCTTCGCCGTAAGAGCGAGCAGGGAGGCGGCACAGATCAGGCAGTGTCGTATGAGGATATTACGCTGGATGTGGACTCGCGTGAAGTGACTCGCGCCGGCAAACGTCTGGAGCTGACGGCCAAGGAGTTTGAACTGTTGCATTTGTTCATGCAGAATCCGAAGCGCGTATTGTCACGCGACCTGATTATGGATAAAATTTGGGGCTATGATTACAGCGGGGAGTCCAATGTGCTTGAGGTCTATATTGCCATGCTGCGCCAGAAGACGGAGGAGCACGGCGGCAAACGTTTGATCCAGACGATCCGGGGAGCCGGTTACATTCTAAGAGGTGACAATTAAACATGTCTATTAAATTGCGGCTGACAGCCTGGTATTCAGGAATTTTGGCCGTTATGCTGCTGGCTTTATCAGCCGCAATTTACGGTTTTGTCTATTTTAATACGTATGGTGATTTGAAGGACCGGCTTAAACTGCAGGCACAGCAGGTTCAACCCGACATGGGCTTGAACAATGACGGTACTTTGGGGCCGGTGCTTAGAGGGCCTGCAGGACAAAGTTTATTTGCCCAAGTGTATATTTATGACCTGGAAAAGCTGATTCTCAGCACGAACATGACACAGATCAATCTGGAATTCAAATATCCTGCGAAAGAAAACATCCAGAAACAGCAAGGATTCTCTCAGTCCTATTATGGCGGGAATCCCTTTCTGATCTACCAGCAGGCAGTTGATGTTGCTACTAGCAGCGGCAATCATGCAGGTGTACTTCAGGTTGCAGTATATATTGGGGAACAAGTGACAATGCTGACCCGGCTCAAGAACATCCTGCTCGTCGGCTCTTTTGCCACGCTGATCGCAGCCTTCACCTTCGGCCTGTTCCTGGCCCGTAAATCCATGAGCCCGATCGGCATGGTCATTGAAGCTGCGAACGGAATTCAGACGGGAACCGATCTGAGCTCCCGCATTGAATATGACGGTCCGCCGGATGAAATCGGGCGGCTGATTGAAACGGTCAACAGCATGCTGGGGCGGATGGAGGATTTCTATAAGGATCTTGAGGATTCGTATGCAACCCAGCGCCGGTTTGTATCCGACGCCTCGCATGAGCTGCGGACTCCGCTTACCACGATTCGCGGGAACATCGACCTGCTGCAAAAAATATGGGAGATGGAGCCGGGCGAGAGCAGAATGACCGAGGCGGAAATCCGCCAGCTCTCTATGGAGTCGGTGAAGGATATTGCCGATGAATCGCAGCGCATGAGCCGGCTGGTCGCAGATATGCTCTCATTGGCACGTTCCGATACCGGGCGGACCTTTGATAAGGAGCCGGTAGCGCTTGAGCCGATGATGACTGAGGTCGCCCGCCGGGCGTCCTTCCTGCCGCGGCAGGCGGAATGGTCTGTAGGGGCTATGGGGCATCTGAACGGCAAATATATTGTCGGCAACAAGGATTATCTGCAGCAGATGTTATTCATTTTTATCGATAATGCCTTCAAATACACACCTTCCGGAGTAGTGACGCTGGACGCTGTCTTTTATCAGAGCCAGGTGGGGATCCGCATCACGGATACCGGAATCGGGATGGACAAGGATGAGGTGCCGCATATCTTTGACCGGTTCTACCGGGCCGATGAGTCGCGGGGTATTACGGAAGGAATTGGTCTCGGGCTGTCCATCGCCAAGTGGATTATTGATGAGCATGGCGGTTCAGTGGAGGTCGTTACCCGCCAGGGCGAGGGGACTACTTTTGTCATCTGGCTGCCCCTTCTCTTTGCTCCGCCGCTGGAATAGGGTATAATTAGGCAGGTCCTATTACAGCCGTCATTGACAGCAGAAAGCCGGTGAATTCATGGAAGTTATCAAAATATCTCCCCGGGGCTATTGCTACGGTGTCGTCGACGCCATGGTAATGGCACGGCAGGCCGCACAAAATCTTGATCTGCCCCGGCCGATTTATATACTGGGCATGATTGTTCATAATAGTCATGTTACCAATTCTTTTGAGGATGACGGAATTATAACTCTAGACGGGCATAACCGTCTGGATATTCTCGATAAAGTCGACAGTGGTACCGTTATCTTCACCGCACACGGCGTTTCGCCGGAGGTGCGCAAGATGGCCCGCGCCAAGGGGCTGACGACCGTAGATGCCACCTGCCCCGATGTGACCAAAACGCATGACCTCATCAAGGAGAAGGCAGAGGAAGGCTACGAGATTATTTATATTGGCAAGAAGGGCCATCCGGAGCCGGAAGGCGCTGTTGGTATTGCCCCGGAGCATGTCCACCTGATTGAGAAGGAAGAAGAGATTGCAGGGTTGTCTGTGCCTTCTTCCCGTATCGTTATTACGAACCAGACCACAATGAGCCAGTGGGATATTAAAAATATCATGAAAAAGCTGCTGGAGAAGTTCCCCGGCGCTGAGGTGCACAACGAGATCTGTATGGCTACCCAGGTACGGCAGGAAGCTGTAGCGGAGCAGGCTGGTCAATGTGATCTGGTCATCGTTGTTGGCGACCCTAGAAGCAATAACTCCAACCGTCTGGCACAGGTGTCAGAAGAGATCGCAGGCGTGCCTGCCCACCGTATTTCCGACGTGTCGGAACTGAATACAGAGTGGCTCAAGGGAGTATCCAAGGTAGGGGTAACGTCCGGCGCTTCGACGCCTACACCGATTACGAAGGAAGTTATCAGTTACCTGGAGCAGTATGATCCGGCGCTTCCGGAGACATGGGAAATCAAACGTACGGTGAATATGGCGAAGCTGCTGCCTCCGGTGAAGAACAAGACTGCGAGCGCTACCTAAGGTTTGTCCCGGCATTTGAACTTATAAATTAGGTGAATATGAAGCACACAGATTCCGGCAGCGGAACCTGTGTGCTCTTTGTTATTGGATAGATATCCCTTTTATTATTCCATGCTGTACCAGCTGATTTTCCAATGTGCACCAGAGATATAGCTTCATGAATACTAATAAATGGTAACTAATGCAGCTGGAAGCGTAATTGAAGGTTGACGAAAAGAACAAAATGCGGTAAAATTACTTTAGTGCTTAAAAGCGTACACGCGTCGTAGCGTGATAGTGTTGTGTGATTTGTAAGGTAACATTTGCTAAATAATTGCCTAAAAGGGGAGCTATAATATGATCGTTATTACATCCAATCAAACACCGCAAGAGCAGGTAAATGATATTATTGCCGTTATCGAAAAGGAAGGGCTGCAGGTTCATCTCTCCCGGGGGGCGGATCATACGGTTATCGGCCTGATCGGTGGTGTCACACCAAAGCTTGCCGAGCATTTGCGCCAGATGAAAGGGGTGGAGAACGTAGTGAAAATCTCCAAATCCTATAAGCTGGCGAGCCGCGATTTCCATCCGGAGGATACGGTTATCGATATCCGCGGCGTGAAGATCGGCGGGGAAAATCTTGTCATTATGGGTGGGCCTTGTGCCGTTGAATCCCCGGAGCAGATTGACGAAATCGCCCGGCTGGTGAAAGCTTCCGGAGGCCAAGTATTGCGTGGAGGCGCGTTCAAGCCGCGTACCGGACCTTACAGCTTCCAGGGTGTCGGTGTAGAAGGACTGACAATGATGGCAGAAGCCGGCAAGCGGCATGGTCTGCTGACCATTACCGAGGTCATGACACCGGAGTATGTGGATATTTGTGCGGAGCATGCTGATATACTGCAGGTGGGCACACGCAATATGCAGAATTTCGACCTCTTGCGCAAGCTGGGCACCTGCGGACGTCCGGTATTACTTAAACGCGGCTTCAGTGCTACTTATGATGAGCTCCTCAATGCGGCTGAATACATTCTGGCCGGCGGTAACCGTGATGTCATGCTTTGTGAGCGCGGAATCCGCACCTTTGAAACCTACACCCGCAACACGCTGGATTTGTCAGCAATTCCGGTGCTTCAGAACCTCAGCCATCTTCCGGTGATTTCTGACCCGAGCCATGGTACAGGACGGCGTGAACTGGTTGCACCGATGGCCAAAGCTTCTGTTGCTGCGGGAGCCAACGGTCTTATTATCGAAATGCATACCGATCCCGACAATTCCATGACAGGCGATGGGGTCCAGTCTCTGTTCCCTGAGCAGTTTGACACCCTGCTGAGAGATCTGGAGAAGCTTGCTCCGCTGGTGGGACGCAAGTTCTCGGAGTCTCTTGAGCCTGCCCCGATTCTTTAGTACAAGAAGCAGAAATCAGCCTTTAGGCCGTCCTCTTCTCGCTTACGGGCGTAGGGAGAGGACGGTTTTTATGTATCGTATTGAATGAATGTGACATAGGAAATAGAGAAAGTTGCTTTTTTCACTAAAGCGTTAGAATATCTTACATTGTCTTCAAAAATACCTGACATAAGCATTGACGATGTTAGGTTTGAGATTTATAATGACGACAGCAAAAAAATTATAAACAAGAACATTTGATACTGTGAGCGGCCTAATGTTCGGAAATTGGGGAGGAATATATTCATGTCGGTTGAAAAAGTGTTGCAGACGATCAAGGAAAACAATATCGAGTGGGTGGATTTTCGTTTTGTAGATTTGGGTGGACGTGCTCACCATATCTCATTGCCAGCATCCGCAGTGGAAGCAGAAACATTTGAAAATGGTGTTGCGTTTGACGGTTCTTCCATCAAAGGATTCCGCGGTATTGAAGAATCTGACATGGTAATGATGCCTGATCCAAGCACTACATATATCGATCCTTTTACAGCTCATCCGACGCTGAACATCATGTGCGATATTTTCACCCCTGATGGTGAACGTTACGAGCGCGACCCTCGTGGTATTGCAGTGAAAGCAGAAGAATTCCTGCAAGCAAGCGGTGTGGGTACAGCAGCTTTCTTCGCACCAGAATCCGAGTTCTTTATCTTCGACGATGTGCGTTATGAGAGCGGAATGAACAGTTCTTCCTACTTTGTAGATTCCGAAGAAGCGGTATGGAATACCAACCGTAAAGACGAAGGCGGGAACCTGGGATTCAAAGTTGGCGTTAAAGGCGGTTATGTTCCAGTAGCGCCAGTGGATTCCCAACAGGATATCCGCAGTGAAATGTGCCGTTTGCTGGCTGAAGCCGGACTTGAAATTGAACGTCATCACCATGAAGTGGCAACTGCAGGCCAAGCGGAAATCAACTTCCGTTTTGATACCTTGAAGAAAACAGCTGATAATCTGCTGACTTACAAATATATTGTGCAAAACACTGCACGCCAATACGGAAAAGTGGCAACATTCATGCCAAAACCGCTGTTCGGCGATAATGGTAGCGGTATGCACGTTCACCAATCTATCTTTAACGGCGACGCTCCTTTGTTCTACGAAAAAGGCGCTTATGCCAACCTGAGTGAGATGGCCTTGCACTATATCGGCGGTATCCTGTATCATGCTCCGGCACTGATCGCGCTGACTAACCCAAGCACTAACTCGTTCAAACGTCTGGTTCCTGGTTATGAAGCACCGGTTAACCTGGTTTACTCCAAAGGTAACCGTTCCGCTGCTGTTCGTATCCCGGTAGCTGCTGTGACACCTAAAGGCTGTCGCATCGAATTCCGTACACCGGATTCCACAGCCAACCCTTACCTGGCATTTTCAGCTATGCTGATGGCCGGTCTGGACGGAATCAAGAAGAAGATCAACCCGGAAGAAATGGGTTACGGTCCTCTGGACAAGAACATCTACGAACTGTCCGATGCAGACAAAGAAAAAATCCGCAGCGTTCCGGGCAGCCTGAGCGAAGCGCTTGATTCTCTGGAAGCTGATTACGAATTCCTTACTGAAGGCGGCGTATTCACTAAAGACTTCATCGATAACTATATCGCTCTGAAACGTTCTGAAGCTCAAGAAGTTGCGATTCGTGTACATCCGCATGAATACTCCCTGTACTTCGACCTATAAGTTAGCTTAATTTTTGTTAAGAAGCCCCCGGGTATCCCGGGGGCTTCTTTGTGGTCTATTTCTCTTAATCAATGTCCCAAAATTAAAAACAATTTACGAAAAAAACGAAAAGTTTCGTTGATATATCATTATTTTACATAGTTTGAGTGCATTTAGCATGAGCTTATATGTAATGTGATTGGTTTAAGGCGTTTTTTGATAAGAAAACTCAAGATTTTGAGGTTTATTTGAGTGAATTTGATCAATAATGTGAATTACCGAAAATAGTTTCGGACGAATTAGTGCGGTTATTATTGATTGGTGTAAGTGATCCCCCTATGTAATAAATTTGTTTATTCCTTGATATATCAGACTTTATTCTATGTTTTATTATTATTCAAGGTTACCAAACGGAAATTACTTTACAACGATATCTAACGATGTGATAATAAATACCGAAAGCGGTTTCTGTAAAATGGATAAAAAAGTAACAAAATAATAGGCTATGGAAAGGATGATTGCAGTGGAACAAACGTCTAAGTCAGGTTGGGAATTTACCGGAACAAATGGAGAGTTTAAACTTAAGTATCCAGAAAAAAGCAGTTTTTTATATTTTCCCTTGGTGAATGAGGGAGGGATGATGTCTTCGGTCACTCCGAATCTTCATGGCCAAGCCACTTCAGGGCATAATACATTTCTTACTCCGCCGCTTTCGGTGGAGGATTTGCATAATTCGCGTGCTTCCCGCAATTTCTGGGTATATATTGAGGGTAAAGGCGCCTGGTCGGCAGCGGGGAGTTCAGCCAGACAGCATGCACAGGCCTATGAGCCTAACTCTGATGATTCGGAATTGGAAGCAGGGCTCCTATGGCATCGGGTAACCCGTGAGAGCCGTGAACTCGGTATCAAGGCGCAAATCACCAGCATTGTACCCTGCGGCCAAGACAAGGTAGAATTGATGCAGGTGGTGCTTACGAATACCGGAGCGGCTGAGATCATCATAACGCCGACTGCGGCTGTTCCGCTGTATGCCCGTTCAGCGGATGATCTGCGTGATCACCGGCATGTGACCTCATTGCTCAACCGGATTTATACTTCAGCACACGGTGTCGAGGTTCAGCCGGCACTTTCCTTTGATGAACGGGGCCATCGCGTGAATCATACCTCCTATGGCGTCTTCGGTGTAGAAGGAGAAGGAAGAACTCCTGTGGGCTTCTTCCCGGTGCAGGAGGAATTTATCGGTGAAGGTGGAAGCCTGGATTGGCCTGAGGCTGTTGTGCGGAATCAGGCTCCTCAGACAGGCGAAGAAGGCGTATATAAAGAAGGTTATGAGGCTCTTGGCGGATTGCGTTTTGCCACTGCATCTCTGCTTCCAGGAGAAAGCCGTTCCTATGTGGTGATTCTGGCCATTGAAAGTGAAAGAATAGATATTCCGGGGTTAATGGCCAAATACGGATCCGCCGCAGCCTTTGACGTTTTACTGGAAGAAAACAAGGCTTTCTGGGCGGACAAGGTGAATACAGTTGAGTTTCATACCGGAGATCATGCTGCTGACCAGTGGATGAAATGGGTAACGCTGCAGCCTGTGCTTCGCAGGTTGTACGGCAACTCTTTCCTCCCTTATCATGACTACGGAAGAGGCGGGCGCGGCTGGCGCGATCTGTGGCAGGATTGCCTGGCGCTGCTTATTATGGAGCCGTCAGATGTGCGGAGTCTGCTGCTGAATAATTATGCAGGTGTGCGAATCGATGGCAGCAATGCGACCATTATCGGCCAGCAGCCGGGCGAATTTATTGCCGACCGCAACAATATTCCCCGGGTTTGGATGGATCATGGGGCCTGGCCGTTCCTGACCACTATGCTGTACCTGGACCAGAGCGGGGATCTGGATTTTCTTCTGCAGGAGCAAAGCTATTTCCGCGACTCCTTCATGAGCCGGTGCCGGGAACGCGACGCCTCCTGGGACGCTGCGGGGGGAAGCCATCTGCAGACCTCAACCGGAGAGACCTACAAAGGGACGATTCTGGAGCATATTCTGCTGCAGAATCTGGTTCCGTTCTTCAATGTGGGGGAGCATAACAATATTCTTCTGGAGGGCGCAGACTGGAATGACGGGCTGGATATGGCGGCCCAGCGGGGAGAAAGTGTGACCTTCACTGCCTTCTATGGCAGCAACCTGTATGATCTGTCCGTGCTGCTGAGCACTCTTCAGGAACGTACCGGGCTGGAGTCACTGGAGCTGGCGGAAGAGATGACGCTGCTGCTGGATACATTAGAGAAATCGCTGAACTATGAGTCTGTAATAGCCAAGCGGGAACAGCTGAACCTTTACTACACCGCTGCGCCTAACAAAGTAAGCGGGGTCCGGGTAACTCTGCCAATAGCGAAAGTGGCAGCTGATCTGGCGAAAAAGGCAGAATGGATATTCAATCACTTGCGCCGGAATGAGTGGGTGCAAAGTGATCATGGCGACGGCTGGTTCAACGGTTATTATAATAACGACGGAGAACGCGTCGAAGGCGAACATGCCGAAGGTGTACGCATGACACTGACAGGCCAGGTATTCCCGCTGCTCGGCCATGCAGCAGCGCCAGAGCAAATTCCGCATATCGTCGCAGCGGTAGAACGCAACCTGCTGGACGACAATATCGGATACCGGCTAAATACCAATTTTGGCGGCATCCAGCAGAATCTGGGCCGTGCTTTTGGTTTTGCCTTTGGTCATAAAGAGAACGGGGCTATGTTCAGCCATATGACCGTGATGTACGGGAACGCCCTGTATAAACGCGGCTTTGTTCAGGAAGGCCGCAAAGTGCTGGGTTCACTGTACAAGCTCAGCGCGAATTTCGAACTCAGCCGGATGTATCCCGGCATTCCCGAATATATCAATGAGCAGGGCAGAGGAATGTACACCTATTTAACCGGTTCAGCGAGCTGGCTGCTGCTGACGATGGTCACAGAGGTGTTTGGTGTCAAGGGCCGGCTCGGCGATTTGCTGCTTCAGCCTAAACTGGTGAAGGAACAGTTCGATGAGCAGGGGAAGGCAACGATTAAGACGATCTTTGCGGAACGCATGCTGGAGGTCGCCTATACGTCCACAGGAAGCAGAGAATACGGGGAGTATGAAATACACTCTGTGTCGCTTAACGGCGCTGAGGTGACGCTTCAGCGCGTCTCAGAGGGTGTTGTGATACCACGCAGCATACTCCGTGCGCTGCCGGAAGGAGAACTGCATCTCCTGCAAGTGGAGCTGGCCTAACTGCATAAAAGTATACGAAAAGGCGCTTGCTTCGCAGGAAATGCGGCTGCAGGCGCTTTTTTCAGCGATGAAGAGGTTCTGAGAATATTGGTAACAATAATAATAAGCAAATGAAAGAGGAAGAATAACTTATGGCTTACACTCTCACTAATGGGATACTTACTGTGGAGATTGCTGATACTGGAGCCTATAACGGCACTAGATTTGATTGGACAGGGTTTATTACACAGGTAACACTGGAGCAGGGTAAACATACGTTTTGCGTTCCGGAAAGCCTCGTGCCCGGGCAGGGTACTGGCGGTTTTGGGCTATGTAATGAATTCGGCATTTCCCGGGCAATTGGCTATGACGATGCAGAAGTTGGAGAATGGTTTCCAAAGCCGGGAGTAGGGCTGCTGCAGAAGCAGGAAGATGCTCCCTATTTTTTTGCCGGAATTTATCCGCTGATTCCCTTTGAGGTGATGGAAGAACACACTACAGATTCGGTTACCTATTCGGTGCAGCCGATGGAGTGCCGGGGATACAGCATGCTTTTGACCAAGAGGATCTCGCTTGACGAAGACAGGCTGAACATCTCTTACACTCTGGAGAACAGAGGGTCAAAGGAGCTTCTGACGGAGGAGTACAATCATAATTTTGTTGGAATTAACGGTAAAAATGTCGGATCAGGCTATGAACTGAGATTGCCGGACAATGTCAGGGTAGAGCAGGCGGAATCCATTTATACAGAGGAATTGCTCAGCCGAACCGGAGATAAACTAAGCTGGAAGAATGAGCCGGACCGCCCCTTCTACTGTAAGCTGGGAGGCTGGGAAGATGCAGGGGATTCCTTTTATTGGGAAATCACTCATCAGCCAAGCAGAGTTGGGATCAGGGAATACGGAAGTTTCCAGCCGGAACAGATAGCACTGTGGGGCGAGAAGCATGTTATTTCGCCGGAAGTTTTTGCGGACATCAGCATTTTACCGCGTCACAGCAAGGATTGGAGCCGCAGCTATCAGTTTTTCACCATTTAAGCCTGGCGATTATACCTTCTATGTGAATAATTATACTTGATGGTGTGTTAGATTACTGCTATCATAATCTCTATCCATATTCGCAGGAGAGAAAGGGTGGGGGCAATTTTGAGCAAGAGAGCATACAATTTTAATGCAGGTCCGGCGGCGCTGCCGCTTGCAGTATTGGAACGCGCACAAGCGGAGTTTGTCGAATTCCGGGAAAGCGGAATGTCCATTATGGAGATGTCGCACCGTGGGGCGGTATACGAGTCCGTTCATAACGAAGCTCAGGAACGTCTGCTATCACTCCTTGGCAATCCGCAGGGCTATAAGGTATTGTTCATCCAAGGCGGAGCAAGCACCCAGTTCGCCATGCTTCCGATGAACCTTGTCTCTGAGGGCCAAGTGGGCAGCTATGTCATGACAGGAAGCTGGGCGGATAAAGCCCTCAAGGAAGCCAAATTGGTTGGTGGCGCCCATGTCGCCGCATCCTCAGAGGACAAGAAGTTTCTGGCGATTCCAGAGCTTAGCAGCATCAAGGCAGCGGATAATGCAGCGTATCTGCATGTTACGTCGAATGAAACGATTGAAGGAACACAATATGCGGAGTTTCCGGATTCCGGCTCTATCCCGCTGATTGCAGACATGTCCAGCGACATTCTGAGCCGTTCCTTTGACGTGAATAAATTCGGACTGATTTATGCCGGCGCACAAAAGAATCTCGGACCATCAGGCGTAACTGTAGTTATTGCCAAGGAAGAGCTGATCGCGAAGTCGCCTTCCAATATCCCGACGATTCTGCGTTACGATACGCATTATAAGAACAACTCTCTCTACAATACGCCGCCATCCTTTTCTGTATATATGGTTAATGAAGTGTTAAAATGGATTGGGGAGCAGGGCGGGCTTGCAGGTATCGAAGTCAAGAACCGCGACAAAGCCGGGCTGCTCTATAATCATATTGACGGCAGTGATGGTTTCTACCGCGGAGTTGCGGAACAAGGCAGCCGCTCCATCATGAACGTTACATTCCGGATGCAGTCGGAAGAGCTTGAGAAGCAATTCGTCAAAGCTGCCGAACAAGAAGGTTTTGTTGGTCTTAAGGGCCACCGCAGTGTTGGAGGCTTGCGTGCTTCCATTTATAACGCGGTTCCTTATGAGAGTGTTAAGGCGCTTACCGATTTCATGCAGCATTTCCGGCAAACTCAGGGCTAATGTATGAAAGCTTTTGAACCTTCCGCCTGCAGGCGGAAGGTTTTCTGCGTGGCACACCACGCGCCGTGTATGATCTATAAGCGCTGCCCTCACCTTAGAGGATGTCCTTACTAACACATTATAGGGCTGTTAGAGCCTTCAGAGAGGAAGCATTCACACTATGGCACTTCATATTGTGCTGGTAGAACCGGAAATTCCGGCGAATACCGGCAATATTGCCCGCACTTGCGCGGCAACAGGCACGCATCTTCATCTGGTCCGTCCCTTGGGCTTCCGTACAGACGACGCTACGCTGAAACGGGCAGGACTCGATTACTGGCACGCCGTAAATATCGAATATCATGATTCGTTTGGGGAAGTGCTGGAGAAGTATAAGGAAGGCCGGTTTTTCTATGCTACAACCAAGGCCGAGAAGCGCTATACCGATTTTGCCTTTCAGGATGAGGATTTCTTCGTTTTCGGCAAGGAAACCAAGGGTCTGCCAGCCGATATTCTGGAAGCCGGGAAAGAAACGAGAATGCGCATGCCGATGAGCGAAGCTGTCAGATCGCTTAATTTGTCAAACTCGGCGGCCATTATTGTCTATGAAGCGCTGCGCCAGCTAGACTTTCCACAACTTTTCTAAAAACGGACATGAATTTTTATTTATTTCAGCAGGATTCGACAATTGATTAACGAAATAGTTGAATAGTGCCGAAAAAAGTAGTAGTTACTAATTATTAGTTGAACAGGAGAGGTGTAAGTTAGATATGAAACCTGCTGGCGTTGTTCGGAAAGTAGATCAGCTGGGTAGAATTGTTCTGCCTAAGTCCCTGCGTAAAAGGTATCAAATGAATGAAGGTGACCCGGTAGAAATTCTGGTACAGGGCGACCATATCATTCTGGAGCGTTACCGCCCCAAATGTGTATTCTGCGGATCAATTGAGGGTGTAAGTGAATATAAAGATCGTTATATTTGTGCTGGATGTCTTGGGGAAATGACTCAACTTTCAAGACACGCCTAGAAATTACGCTTTCTCCTGCTGAAAGCAAGCAAATTTAATTGTACATAGTATGGCCGCAGCAGGGTGTCTGCCGCCTCTATTACTAAAAAAAAGCACCGCACAGATGTGCGGTGCTCTTTTTTTGAAGCAGCGAATGCTTGGGTCCATCCAGGCTTTTATAAGCCCTTGGTCTTATCGTCGTTGTAGGAGGAGGTTAGAATTCCGGTCAGGAACAGCAGAAATACCAGGGTTATGATCCAAAAGGTCAAGGAAAACGACATGCTGGACACCTCCATAAGGATCTGTATTCGTTATCCTGATTATAACCTGGTCTATATCAAAAACAAAAGAAAAATGTGAGATGCCGCATAGACAACTGGAAAAAGTTATTTGAAAAACAGGAAACTGGTTGGCACCTGGCGGAGATTCCCGTCCGATGGATTGTTAATAACCTTTCCTCTAAAGATCAGGGACGAAGATCCCCCGCCATCCAGATTGTAGGCATCGATCACACCCATGTTGTACAGCTTGTTCTGGATTTCCTCCAGTGTGGCACCGGAGTTGCCGTTTTCGTTGTAACCGTCCGCCACGAGCACGAGAAGCTGATCATCCTTGTACTTGCCGATTACGGTGCGCGGGGCACGTTTGGGACTCGTCTTCCACTTATCCGGGATCACCATCTTGGTGTTGTTCTTCAGCAGGACCGGGACAAAGGTGGCGCCGAACACCGGCTCCAACTGGTCGAGTTGTGTCCGGCTGAAGAATTTGCCGCCGATCAGCTGTCCTGATTTATTCAGGCCAACGAAGCTGAGATCCTTGTAACTCGGCTCGAATCCGTACAAATATTGGCCGCCTACAACGGTTGTGGACAAGGGATAACGTTTACCGCCCTTATCGGCAAATCCTCCGGCATTGATGCCGGCTGTTGCACCGTAACGGTTGACGGCGCGCATGGTAGTTTCAGCTCCGCCGGAGCCGTCTCCGGCCAGGCTCATTTTCATGGCCGAAGCATCCTTCAGCTTGATTTTTAGGGCATAGGCTGTATAGTTGCCGGGATTTAAGCGGTAAAGTTCGATGGTAATGCGATCGCTGTTTACAATATCGGCAGGAATTCCCAGCCTGGCTGAAATTCTCCGGTTATAGATTTGTTCCGGGCGGGATGCCTGGGTTTTGGCGGTATTAACAATGGCATTCATCGCGATTGTTGTTTGTTTGTAGAGCTGTGCACTGGCACCTATTGAATCTATGGTATAGGAAGCAGAGGTCTCGGCCAGCTTCAAATCATTCTTCAAAGAGGTTGTTAATTCAAGCGGCCCCGGGGCTGCAGCGAACTGTTCTGTGTTCAGCTTCAGGTCAAGCGGCGGCTGATACCACCACAGACAGAGCAATAACCCGAAGAAGGGAGCAGTCAGCAGCATAAAGAACCGGTTGACTCGTTGGACAGGGGTTCTCATTTCAGCAGATCCATCTCTTTCTTCAGGGCATCGAGTTGCTTGCGGACCTCGTTTAACTGGGTATACAGCTTGTTGCTGTTGTCTGTCTTGCTGCTTGCATTGTCTTTGGTAAAGGTGAGCAGTTCATTAAAGCTCTGAACAGTGCTCTGCAGTTCCTTCACCTCTTCAGAGAGAACGGCAATTCGCGATTCATAATCGGTCTTCAAAACGGTAAGCTGCTGCTGGCTTTGAGTGCCAAGTTCGCTCAGCACCTGCTGCTTTAGATGGTTGGTATAGCTGTACACGGCATAGAAGCCGAGCCCGATCATCAAAATCCAGAACAGTAAAAACCATTTTACGGAAGGGCCGCTTCTCGCTGCAGTACGGCGCGAGTGTACCGGGGTCGATTCCGCTAGCGGTTGCATTACATCACCTCAGGCTGTTTTTTTTCAAGTCCCCATTCTATCAGACTTTTTGAGTTTTCGCAAAAGTGAAAGAGAGTCTGAAAACGTGAAAAAGTAATTGCATCCTATTAAACTACTGCGATACAATTTCTATAGATTGGAATATCTGATGGGCGTATACAAGGTAAAAGAAGGAAGAAAGGATAAAAATGCAACCATCCTTGCATACGTAATAACCGTAAAACCCCGAGGCGTTTTTCACTCTGGGTAAATTATATAGATAGCAGGAGGTCAGGGAGTTAATGATGAAGGTGTGGCGGGGGATCATCGTGGGATGTCATCCCACAAGTATGCTTGGAACAAAACTGATTTTGGAGGAAGGGGGGGAGCTGGAAATTCTCGGGATGTATTCGACTTGGAACGAAGGCGTTTACAATGTGCGTGAAAGTCAGCCGGATCTGGTGCTGGCGGATTATCAGATGCCGGAAGGAAATGTGGAGAGCATTCTGCCGGAGATGAAGAGCAGTTCGCCAAATTCTCATTTCATCATCATGACGGAAGAAGAGGACAAGACTTTATTTCAGCCGCTGCTTGAGCTTGGGGCAAGCGGAATACTCTCCAAGGGAGCTTCTCCCCGCCAGTTGCTGCTGATGATCGACGGATTGCGGGAAGGTTTCCTCTCTATACCGTTTGACTGGATTGAAAAAGGATTTCGGCTGGCACCATCGTCACAGGGGCTGGATGGTGTCATGCAGCTGACCCAGACTGAGATGTTCATTATGGAGCGTATTGTGCAGGGAATCACTTATGATAAAATTGCCCTTGAAATAGAGGTGAGCCGGCGTTCCATTGACAATTATTTGCGCAAAATTTATGTGAAGCTTGAAGTGTCGACGAGAGCGCAGGCTATCGAGAAGTTTGCTCTTTTCTCAAGGCAGAACAAGCAAATCTACGCATAGGATCACCCTAACGACATATTGCCGGCTGGGCTGGAATATTCTTGGTACCAGGGGAGGGGGGAACATATGAGATATGAGTTTTCTGCCCGCGCACATACCTTGCTGTCTTCACCGCTGTTGAGTATCCGCACCAAGACGCGCCGGGGCACGTTGATTTCACTGGCGGAAGAGCTTCCGGCGGAAGAATTGTTCCCGTTGTCCTTGCTTGCCGAAACCGCGTCTACAGTCATCTCCGCAGATGCCGGGGCACTGCAGTACGGTGATCCGGAAGGGTACGGCCCGCTGCGGGAGTGGCTTACCGGGGATTGGCTGAAAGCCAAAGGTGTGGCTGTTGCCGAGGGCGGAGTTCTTCTGACAACGGGAAGTCAACAAGCCATCGATTTGCTGTCCAGGGTATACATAGATCCCGGAGACCGGGTTCTTGTAGAGAATCCCACCTCACCAGGCATTCTGCAGGCGCTCCGTATGCAGGGTGCGGTGATTATTCCCGTGCAGGGAGACAGGGACGGCCTGCTGCCGGAGCATCTGCGTGCCCAAATCCGGCAGCACCGGCCTAAGATGCTGTTTGCAACACCGAGCTTTACGAATCCAAGCGGTATTCTCTGGAGCCTGGCAAGACGCAAGGAGGTGCTGGAGCTGTGTACCGGCCATAACGTGCTGATTGTCGAAGACGATTCCTATGGTGATCTGCATTTTCAGCGTTATGGCCAGCATCCGTCCGTAAAATATCCGTCGCTTTATGCGCTGGAGAATGTAAGCGAGGGTGGACATGTGCTCTACATCGGTTCTTTCAGCAAAACGGTCGCGCCCGCTCTGCGGACGGGCTGGGCGGCAGGCAGCCGGGAGCTTATCGGTATGATGGCTGCCGCAAAGCAGATGGCCGACTGGCAGTCCAGCTCCCTAAATCAGCGGCTGCTGCATCATCTGCTGGATGTCACCTCTTTTGATCTGCGCGAGCATATTTCCCTCTTGAACCGGGAATACAATACCCGCCTCAAGCTAATGGCTGAACTGCTGAAGCGTCCGGCCTGGAAGAGCAGCACCTATAGTCTGCCGGAAGGCGGCATGTTCCTGTGGGTATCGCTGCCGGCTGGGCTGGACGCTATGGCACTGCTTAAGGCCTCGCTGGTTAAAGGCGTAGCTTTCCTGCCCGGCCCGTTGTGTTGTGTCAGCGGCGGCGGCAACCGCATCCGCCTCAACTTCAGCCATCCCGGCCGGGATGAGCTGCTGCTGGGCATGAACCTGATGAGCGAGGCCGTGACGGAGTTTACGGCCCGGAGCTAAGGGGAATAGGGTTATTGATGACAGCTGGGTTGATTGGTTAGAGTTTAGAAGTTAGAGGTTGTAGTTTGTGACATATGAGAGGCTATGAGTAGCGTCTGCTGTATTTAGTACAATAGATTCCCTGTTTTTGGCAGTCTGATAGGATTCTGTTGCATTCTGTGCAGGAGAATTGGGCGAGAATGGGCTTTTTGGGTGAACATGGGGTCGTGATCTCTACCCTATGAGCGAATTACGCGATAATTGCACTTTATACATCTAAAACTCCATATGGATGGGCGAATGAGGAGATAGCTGCACTTCGTACAACTAAATAGATGTCATTCGGGCAAAACGAAAGGATTCGCCATTTTTAATTGCAGAGCATACAACTATATCTTTGAAACAACTATATTGCTCCCGAATAGCTGCACCAAATACACTTATCTGAACTCGGAGCAAGCAACCTAAACCAGAGTTCATCCGCAGCAAACAACAATCAAGAGGTTGGCGGGAGTCAGCGGCCGATAATCTCAATAATCAACGCGCTTACGTGTGGAAGGGCAGGAAGATGGAAATTAAAGCGGTGCTCTTCGATCTGGATGGAACGTTATTGGACCGCGAGTCCTCTCTGGTCTCTTTTGTCCGTGATCAGTATGAACGATATCCACAATTTCAGTCTGTTCCCAAAGAAAAATTTCTGCAGCGGTTTGTCGAGCTGGATCAGCACGGTTATGTCTGGAAAGATAAAGTGTATCAGCAGCTACTTGAGGACTTTTCTATCCGGGAGCTAAGCTGGGCAGAACTTTTGAATGATTATCTGCATGGTTTCCAAGGACATTGCATCGGATTTCCTAATATGATGAGTATGCTTACAACCTTTAAGGCAAACGGAATCAAACTCGCGCTGGTATCCAACGGCTATGGACAATTCCAATATGATAATTTTCAAGCTCTGGGGATCAGCCCTTTGTTTGATGAGGTGTTGATTTCAGAGTGGGAAGGTCTGCGCAAGCCGGATCCGGCGATTTTCCTTCGGGCATTGACTAAGCTAGGGGTTACGGCGGAGGAAACGCTGTTTGTCGGCGACCACCCGGACAATGATATCCGGGCGAGCCGTGCCGCAGGTCTCAGAGCAGCATGGAAACAAAGTACACAGTTTTCTACGGATGTAGAGGCGGATGTAATATTTGAAGATCTTAAGGAATTAGTTCAGTATGTAATAATCGATTAATAACAAATCGTTGGATATTGGCAGTGTGCAGGCTGGTATTGGTGAAAAAGGCAAGTCTTCCGGTATGGGGGGCTTGCTTTTTGTTTATGCAAATACATGGCATTTCAGCGCAGCTTGCAGGGATGTTTCGAGTACAGGAGTCTAATGATTTGGAATGTATATATATGGATATAAGAAAGACCGAATGAAGAGGAGGGGCAATGTGGGAAATGTACTGGAATGTGCGAATCTGACGAAAATGTATGGAAAAAAGGCTGCTTTAAACGGACTGAATTTAACAGTTCCCAAGGGAAGTATAGTAGGGCTGTTGGGGCCGAACGGGGCGGGGAAAACGACGCTTATGAAGCTGATCGTGGCTTTGCTGCGGAATTATAAAGGGACGATTACAGTCGGTGGGCAACATCCCGGTGTGGAAACGAAAAAGATTGTATCCTATCTGCCGGACAGAGAATTTCTGTATTCATGGATGAGTATTGAGGAGTGTATTGATTTTTATCATCACGCTTTTGCCGATTTTCAGCGGGACAAGGCCTGCGGAATGATAGAGATGCTCGGATTGAATCTTAAAGATAAGGTGAAGTCCCTGTCCAAAGGAATGCAGGAGCGTGTGAGCTTATCACTTACGTTTGCACGCCGGGCCCAATTATTCGTACTTGATGAACCATTAGCGGCTGTCGATCCATCAACGCGTGATAAAATCATGCAGATTATCCTGGATAATTTTGACCCTGACAGCTCCATTCTGATCAGCACCCACCTGATTCGCGATGTCGAAAGCCTGTTTACGCATATAGCGATTGTGGACGAAGGAAGAGTGCAGCTGCAGGGGAGCGTGGAGGAATTGAAACGGGAGTATGGCCTGCCCATTGAAGATTTGTTTAAAAGCATCGTTTAACCATTTGAGAAGGGGAGTAGTTACGTGATTCTAGTCCATCAATTTAAACTGGAGTGCAAAAGACATTTTGCAATGTTCGCCTCGTTAACCGGATTAAGCTGCTTAATCAACCTGTATTTCCTGTTCAGCTCAGGCCAAGATCTGGCATTTCTGATTCTCACCGTAAACATGGTCATCGGTATTCTGATCCCGGTGTACATCTATGTGGATTATTACAGGGAATTCTTCACGGGTACGATGCCGGTTAATCATATGCTGCCTGTCAAGACTTCATCGCTGTTTCTGGTGAAATCGGCTGTTTTTATGCTCGGCACCACGGCGGTATGGTCGACGACATTGCTGGAGGTGTTTTTAAATCCTGATGGCTTATATCAGGCGAGGATTGCTGATTCGGCCAGTCCGGCGCTAGGAATCCTGTATCTGTTGTTGTCCAAGCTGTGCAGTATTCCTGCCGGACTGGCCTTAATAGGACTGGCGCTGGCTGCAGGCAAAAGACAACGCAAACCGTTGATAAGCCATCTCTGCATTGCTGTCCTGATTGTTGCGGTTGTTGCTGTCCAGTTCGCTCTGGTTATCCAGGACAGCTCGCACTGGAGCTTAGGAACGTCGGCTAATGAGTCCTTCAAGCAATACGCCAATCTGCTGACGGTCAGTCCCATCTATCAGGAGCAGGCGGCCAATATTAACGATACGATCAGTTGGCAGTCTATTGGCATGAATCTGCTGGTCGCCTGCGTTGCAGGCAGCGGGGCAGCCCTTCTGCTGAACGGACGGAAATATGAGCTGTATGGAAAATAAAGCTTAGGCTCGGCTTCCGGTGATATTCGCATATTCGATCAGCGCCGCTGTTCCGGCGGCCGTGAGCGTGTAGCGGCCGCGCCCCACCCGGAAGAACCACCCATAGTAGTTCTTCTGCAGGAATGCGGCGGCGCCCGGCACGCCGCTTCTCTTGCGCAGCTCGGCGGGTGTGACGCCGAGCGGAGCTTTCGCCCGGCTGTCCGCAGCCGCCGGGCCTAAGGCAGAGACAGCAGCGGCGTCCGCTGCTGTCTCTGCCCCTGGCGCGCCGCCGCGTCCGGCGCGCTTCGCGGCGAGGCCGGCCGCCGCAAGGGCGGCTTCGGCCTCAGCGGCCTGCAGCGCGAGCGCCACGCGCAGCGCCTTCTCGCGGTAGGCCGTCACGAGCTTGACGCGCGTGCTGCCGCCGGTGTTGTAGTCACCGCTGCGCTCGCGGAACTCGTAGAGCAGCCGCTCGCGCCGCCGTGTGCGGCTGCGGGGCTGGGGCGGCGCGTCGCCCGGCTCCGCGAGCACCTCGACCAGCGGTGCCTTGGTCTTGTAGAAGACGACAGTGATCAGCCCAAGGCCGAGTCGGCGGCATAGCCCGCTGAGTTCGCCCCAGCGCTGGTTCACCGCGCCTTTTTTGTCACGCACGCGCTCCACGGCGAGATAAACGTTGGGACTTAACCGCAATCGTTCAACCCCCTGCAGCAGCAGGGCGAGGTTGAACGATTTTTTCATCTCCACGATCAGCGGCTGCTCCTCATCTTCACGCAGGCCAACCAAATCACAGGTCCGCACCTCGCCTTTGATGTCATAGCCTTGTCTCTCAAAAAAACTCTTCAAAGGAGCATATAGCTCCGTTTCATGCTTTACGGCCATATTTGTCACTCCTGTGTCCTAATGTTGCGTCCCCGGCTGAATCTACAGGTTTACGGTTGAATGGCAAAGTGTCTGAATAAGCTTGGAGGACAAGCCCGCACTTTGTGCCGGTATTTTATAAGGGAAATCATGATTCTCTATTATAGCACAGCAAAAAAGAGGTAAACTATTCCGGGCTCGCCGCATAGGTATGTAATACACTTTTAAAGCTGTGGAGCAAGTAGGAGCGCAAGAGGAGGTAGCGAGCAATGGATATTTTTGAGCGTATAGCTTCGTATCGGGCTGAGAACGACCGTTTGGCGTGGAGCGGCACCTTCAAGGACTATATAGAACTGCTGAGAAAAGACCCCTCTCCCGCTAAAACAGCTCATTCCCGCGTATACGACATGATCAAGTCACACGGCGTAGAGGACATTAATGGACGCAAGCGGTATAAATTTTTTGAACAGGAGATTTTTGGACTCGACCGGGCGGTGGAGAAGCTGGTGGAGGAATATTTTCATTCCGCAGCCCGGCGTCTAGACGTACGCAAACGGATATTGCTGCTTATGGGACCGGTCAGTGGAGGGAAATCGACATTGGTTACGCTGCTGAAACGTGGCCTTGAGCAGTATTCGCGTACGGATGCAGGAGCGGTGTATGCCATTGAAGGCTGCCCGATGCATGAGGACCCGCTTCATTTGATTCCGCTGGAGCTGCGCCCGGAGATCGAGAGAGAACTGGGTGTGCGGATCGAGGGCAATCTTTGCCCTTCCTGCCAAATGCGGCTGAAGAATGAATACTATGGCGACATCGAGCAGGTGAAGGTTGTACGGGTGTTGCTGTCGGAGGAGGAGCGGGTGGGCATCGGGACCTTCAGTCCGTCCGATCCGAAGTCGCAGGATATCGCTGACCTCACAGGCAGCATCGACTTTTCCACGATTACCGAATTCGGTTCGGAATCCGATCCGCGCGCCTACCGCTTCGACGGGGAACTGAACAAAGCGAACCGCGGAGTGATGGAGTTCCAGGAAATGCTCAAATGCGATGAGAAGTTTCTGTGGAACCTGCTGTCGCTGACCCAGGAAGGCAACTTTAAGGCCGGGCGCTTCGCATTGATATCGGCGGACGAGATGATCATCGCCCACACGAATGAAACGGAGTACAAATCTTTTATCTCCAACAAAAAGAATGAAGCGCTTCAGTCCCGCATGATCGTCATGCCTGTGCCGTACAACCTGAGAGTGTCGGAGGAGGAAAAAATCTACGCCAAGCTGATCGCCCAAAGCGACATGAAGCATGTGCATATTGCGCCCCACGCGCTGCGCGCCGCTGCGATTTTCTCAATCCTGACCCGCCTGAAGGAGAGCAAGAAGCAGGGGATGGACCTGATCAAAAAGCTGCGCATGTATGACGGCGAAGAGGTTGAAGGCTACAAGGAAGCCGACCTCAAGGAGATGCAGACCGAATATTTGGATGAAGGCATGTCTGGCATCGACCCGCGTTATGTCATCAACCGGATTTCCAGCGCCCTGATCAAAGGCGACCTGCAGTGCATGAACGCACTGGATGTGCTGCGGGCGATCAAGGATGGCTTGGATCAGCACCCTTCGATTACCAAGGAGGAGCGGGAACGGTATCTGAATTTCATTTCCATCGCCCGCAAGGAATACGATATTCTGGCCAAAAGCGAAGTGCAGAAGGCGTTCGTTTACTCTTTTGAAGAGTCCGCCAAAACGCTGTTCGAAAATTATCTCGATAATATCGAAGCCTTCTGCAACTGGGCAAAGATTCGTGATCCTCTGACGGATGAGGAGATGGAGCCGGATGAGCGGCTGATGCGCTCCATTGAAGAGCAGATCGGCATTTCCGAAAATGCGAAAAAAGCTTTCCGTGAAGAAATCCTGATCCGCATTTCCGCCTATTCCCGCAAAGGCAAAAAGTTCGAGTACAACAACCACGACCGGCTGCGGGAAGCGATCGAGAAGAAGCTGTTTACCGATCTCAAGGATATCGTCAAGATTACCACCTCCTCCAAAACGCCGGATGAAAGCCAGCTCAAACGGATCAACGAGGTATCCAGACGCCTGATCGACGAGCATAACTACTGCCCGATCTGCGCCAACGAGCTGCTGAAATATGTCGGAAGTTTGCTGAACCGGTGACCGTATTCATTAGGCACATTCTCCAATAAAGAAATCTGCAAGCTGCATACTTTTGTATGTAACTGCAACACTGCGGACTGCCATGAGGCGGTCCTTTTTGTGGTGTTCTTTTAAGTAAAATGTACTGCTGAACGCCCATGCAAAACGCTGAAGCAGAAAGCTGGTGCACGATACATGCTGAACTTGCCAAAGGGGCAACGGAGCGTACAGCACTGACTTATGTACTTTGAGCTCATATACCCAGATTCACGGACCGTATAGTCCTTGTGATGCTGCAAATACCGTTAAATATAGCGAATATGGAGAAATAGCCACCAAAAATACATACAAAAGTCGACATTTTCATAGGAATATCAGTTTTTTCTTATAGTCGAAATTTAGGAGATCGTGTAATTTAATAGCGGATTCATTTTTTTTATCATTGGAGGGAAGAACGTTGTCGAAGATGAAGATTGTGAAGAAAGGTTTTGCCTTATTACTTGTGATTTGTTTCACGATATCTCCCTACGCTTCCGTATTCGCCGGAACGGCTTCGGATATTTCCGGGAATTGGGCCGAACCGCAAATTAGCAAGTGGATGGAAAAAGGCTTCATCTCCGGATATCCGGATGGCCGCTTTAAACCGGCTAATCCCATCACCAGAGCCGAACTGGTTTCATTAGTTAACAAATCCTTTGGATTTGTGGAGAGCAAGTCCGTGGAGTTCAAGGATGTGGCAGCTTCAAGCTGGGTGTATCCGGAGTTGTTAAAAGCAAATGCTGCTGGATACATTAGCGGATACGGCAACGGCTCTTTTGGACCGGGCAACAAGGTTACCCGGCAGGAATTAGCGGTCATTGTCAGCAAACTGCTCGGGTTGACTGCATCAGCAGATGCCAACTTCAGCGATACAGCGGATAGTCCGGCGTGGTGCAAAGACGCTATCAGTGCAGTGCAGGAGAAGGGGATTATGCAGGGCTTTGCAGACAACAGCTTTCATCCGGGTGATCGGGCGACCCGCGCCGAGGCTGTAGTTATTCTGGATAGAGCTCTGGACATACATAATTCAGCAGTAAGCGTAACATACAGTACACCAGGGACCTATGGCCCTGAAGCAGGGAATGCCGCCATCCTTCAGAATGTTATCATCAACTCGCCGGATATAAAACTCCGGAATACGACGATCAGCGGAAATTTACTCTTAGGAGAAGGTATAGCAGAAGGCGAAGCGGTCCTTGAGAATGTGACTGTCAAGGGAACGACTACCGTCTCCGGCGGCGGTGCTCACAGCATTCATTTTGACAAGAGCATTCTTGGCACGGTCATCATCGACAAAAAGAATGGCAGTGTAAGAATTGTGGCAGAAGGAACGACGACGGTTGCCAATCTGCAGGTTCAATCGGAAGCGGCGATTGAATCGATCACGGGGGCAGCTGTAGGTGTAGTAACCTTATCGAAAGAGCTGCCGGCAAACGCCAAGATAAGCTTGAAAGGCAGCTTTAAGGAAGTCAACATTCAAGCACATAATATTGCTGTAGATATTCCTGAAGGCACGATTCAGAGTCTAAACGTGGCTAAAGAAGCCACAGGCAATAAACTGAAGAATGAAGCCAGCATCACAAGGATGAATATCAATACTGGCCTGGATGTTACAGGAAAAGGTAAAATTGACACTGCGGTCATCAATGCCGTAGGCATTACGATGGAAACTTCGCCAGTCAAGCTGGAAGCTGGTAAAGACAGCGGCTCCGATGTTAAGGTCAAGATTGGCGGTGTTGACAAATCGGCTGTGACGCCATCACCAACAGCGGCGGGAAACACTAATCCGGCTGTACCGCCGACAACGGCAACCCCAACCCCAGCGGCGACAGCAACACCAGCCGCAACCGCAACTCCTGTGGCGACAGCAACTCCAGCGTCGACAGCAACGCCAGTGGTGACAGCAACGCCAGTGGCGACAGCAACGCCAGTGGCGACAGCAACACCAGCGTCGACAGCAACACCAGTGGCGACAGCAACGCCAGTGGCGACAGCAACGCCAGTGGCGACAGCAACACCAGCGTCGACAGCAACACCAGTGGCGACAGCAACACCTGTGGCGACAGCCACAGCCAAGCCAACCGCAAAACCAACAGCGACCCCGCCGCCAGCGTTAAGCGGCAATGTTAAGGGGAGTTTTACGTATGCAGACGGATCGATGGTTGAAGATGGAACCCTGTATCTATACAGGCTGAAGAATGGAGTCGGAATCACCTATGAAGCAGAGCTGAAGAACGGATGGTTCGGAATAGAGCTGCCGGACGGCAAGTATTACTTGAACCAGCTTTATACCGGAGGGAATCAAGAGGTTATTGCTTTGTCCCGTCAATTTACTGTCGCTGACGGTAAGCTGGATTCCGGGACGCTGCAGCTGACCTTGTCTCCGAAATTGTCAGGAACCTTTCAATTTGCCGATGGCAGCACAATCAGCAATGGAAGTCTGAGCATCAACAGCGTCAATACCAATCCTTCTTCCAATTACAGTGTTGTGGTCCGGAATGGGGACTTCAATCTGTACCTGCCTGATGGCAATTATCAGGTCAGCAGTTTATATAAACACGATAGCCAAGAGAGCATTTCAGTGAACTATATGTTCACCATTACAGGAGGACAATCTTCACCGACTCCGCTAAGCATTACGCTTCCTGCAGCTGTTACAGGAACAATCAGCAATTCCGACGGAACACCGGTTGCTTCCGGAAGGCTGTATGTGAACCGGACAGATTCCGGTACTTACTCAACCTATTTTGCCGAAATTAAGGATGGAGAGTTCACCCTCTACTTGCCGGACGGAAATTACCGTACCTACAATCTTAACACTCCCGAGGAACAGATGATTGGTTTCTACCAGTCATTCAGCGTGTCCGGCGGCAAGACGAGTCCGAACCCGCTTGAAATAAAGCTGCCGAAGCTGTTTACAGGAAAGTTAAGCTATTCGGATGGAAGCTCTGTCGGCAAAGGTTCAGTGTTCCTGCTGAACACAACGAACGGAAACGGTTATATCAGCTATTCTTCCGAGGTAATAGATGGCCAATTTAGCGTCTACTTGCCAGACGGCACGTATAAGTTGACCGAATTCAATAATTATGATAACTCTGAAAGAATATCGCTGAACTACAGCTTCACTATAGCTGACGGTCAGCCAGCTCCGGATCCCATTAAGGTTGTCGTTCCCAAGAAGCTTACGGGAACTGTTGTGGATAGTGAAAACCAGCCAGTGAACTCCGGCAGGCTGTATGTACGTACCACAACTACTCCAGTAATCGAATATGCTACAGCTATCAAAGACAGCAGGTTCACCCTGTATCTCCCTGATGGCTCATATCAGGTATATACGTATTATGACAGCCAAAACAACATGACCCCACTCAGCTATTCATTTACAGTGCTAGACGGACAAACCGTTCCAAGCAATTTAAATCTAATTATTCCTTCGAAAAATGTGACGGGGACTGTGAAATATTCGGATGGCAGAGTGGTTGAGAATGGAACGGTCTACATTTTTGATCAAGATCCCTCAAATCCTACTTCTGTCGGTGCCAAAGTGAAAAACGGCTCTTTCAGCGTCTATCTGCCGGATGGAGATTATAAGATTAGCAGCTACTATAGCGAAGACAACAATGAATCGCAACAGGTCTCTTATACCTTCAAAGTTGTGAATAACAAAAGCTTACCTGATCCGTTGTCTGTAGTCGTGCAGCTCAAGAACTTAACGGGGACGTTGCAATTCGAGGATGGTTCAACAATAAAGGATGGGTTTCTGTCCATTACAGAAGAGACCACCCAAGCCTATGTAACGATTCAAGTGAAGGACGGGAAGTTTAGCTCTTATCTGCCTGACGGCAAGTATAAAGTGGACAGATACAACGTCACAGGCTCACAGGAGAATATGTATCTCACCTACAACTTTACGGTAGCCGGAGGGAAACCGGTCCCGGCTCTGCTGGATATTAAAGTCCCCAATTATAATGTAACGGGTACACTTAAATATCCGGACGGATCAATGGTTCCCGATGGCATATTGTCAGTCAGAGGTCAGACGGCAGGAGCCAGAACTTCTGTGGCTAAAGGACAATTTACACTTACCTTGGCGCCGGGTAAATATGATGTGTACAGTTACAATGATTCAGCTATTCCGGCCTACTCGTTCGAAATTGTTGATAAGCAAATGAAAACCCTGGATATTACCATCCCTTTCAAGAGCGAGATTAAGGTAACCTATGCTGATGGTACAGCACTTGGTAGGAGCTACTTAAATATCAGCACTGATGGAGGGACATATACGAGCTACGGTACTTCTTCACAAGATGGCGTATTCAGTCTTTATCTTCCCGATGGAAAGTATAAGATATATAGTGTAACCGTTAATGATACCAGGGAGAATATTCCATTATATACTGGCATCACTGTAACTGATGGACATCTTAACCCGCAGCCGTATATTCTGAAGCTTCCTCCAAAAGTTTCGGGCTCAATCATTAGTGCAGATGGAACTCCAGTTGCCAATGGAACAATTCATCTCCACAGTGTCGGGGGCAGCGAATACAAGGCATACTCTGCTGTAATCAAAGATGGACAGTTCTCCTTGTATCTCCCGGAGGCTGATTACACAGTGGATAAATTTATTGACGAAGCCAGTCAGAAGGACATTAAAATCTACTATTCCTTTAGTGTTGCAGCTGGACAGTCAGTGCCCAATCCGCTTGTGATTACCGTGCCTGTGGAGTATTCCGGTACAGTTACTAAAGGCGGTAAACCTATGACTGGCGTTGTTCTATACTTGCATGATACTGACAACAAGAACTCGTATTCAGGACAAATAAAAGACGGGGAATTCACCGTACTCTTGCCTGACGGAAACTACCAGCTCGATAGGGTCAATGACATGAATAACTTTAAGGATTATACGCTCGATCTGAAGTTCAAAGCCGCAGCCGGGGTCATAGATCCCGGGGGCTCTCTGACCATTACGATTCCTTAAGCAGATCTCTTGCACAGCAACACAATATGTTGAAAAGTATCATATATACAACAGGCAAGCCTCCGGTATACGGGACTTGCCTGTTTTTTTTAGCGTGTGCTGCCGAACAGTTGTCTTCCTATCTTCCGGTAAGCCGGTTTACTCCTTCATTGATTGTATATGCCGCTTAAATTGCTTCTTAGCAAACGAGGAACAGCCTGCTTGCAAACTGCTTGTTATAATGAAATCACCGTACGGGGAAAGGCTGGGTGACTCATTGAATTACAGCAAGGATATTGAGAGATGTATCGATTATATTGAGGAAAATATCAAAGACAACCTGACTGCTGAGAAGATTGCCGCCGAGGCCGGATATTCGCTATATCATTTTAGCCGGGTATTCAGTCTGTGCAAGGAGATGTCTGTAATGGAATATGTACGGAGCCGGAAGCTGTCACTGGCAGCGGTCGAATTGTTCAGCGGACGGAGAATTATTGATATTGCGCTGGAGTATGGCTTTGAGACGCCAGGCGGATTTACCAAGGCGTTTCGCAAGGCCTATGGCTATAGCCCATCGCAGTATGCGTCCCGTATGGACGGTTATCTTCAGGGCGGTTCTGTTGTCAAAATCGGAGGTTATTTAATGAATCCAGTTATTATGCATAAACCGGCCTTTAAGGTCGCTGGTTACGGTATTGAAACCAATGTGGCCGAAGGCAATTATACCAAGGATATCGCTTCTTTCTGGAGCCATTATGATGGAGAGAACCTGGAATCAAAGATGTATGAAATTCTCGCACCCCCAAGGCACGGAGAAGTCGGCTTATGTGTTCCGGCCGCTGAGAGCGGAAACGCCACTTATCTGCTTGGCGTGATCGTTGACGATTTTAGCCAGGTGACCGATGAGATGCTGACAGTTGAGGTGCCTGAGGCAGACTACGCGGTATTCACCACACCACCCGTGGATACTGCGGAAGAGAAGGATCAGGGGGATTTTGTTCAGGTGATTAAGAGCACCTGGAAGTATATTTTTGAGGAATGGTTCAAGGACAGCGGGTATGTCTATGACGAAGGCAAGCTAGATTACGAGTTCTACGACGAACGCTGCCATTCCAGGGTGGATACGGTGATGGAGATTTATGTTCCGGTGAGGGTGCGACTTTAACATTTGAAAGATGGGCAAAGGCTGCCGGTGAATGAGCTTCACTGCGCGAATATTTGGACTTCCGGCCGCTGTTAAGGTTGGATTTCTTGATTTGAGCCGCTGTGCAGCGGTGGAAATCCAACTTTAAAGGCGGACGCTATCGCTCCTGCAGTTCCAAAATTCTCTCCGTTACGCTCACCTCCACAGCCTTTGCCTGTTTTCCTATTGTTAAGGTCGCTGTGGGTAGCGACCTTAATAAAAGCCCGCTCGCACAAAATATGTGCTTGCGGGCCTTTATTTTTAGGATCGCCTGCAGCTATGTTCAGGTAATCTTACAACAAGAAACCAAAGCTACTACCAATCTATTACACAAACTTGCGTTGCACCTTTTTACCGTCATAGGTAAAAAGGGCTTTTTTGTCTTCTACTACGGTTTGGAGGTGCACGGTCCGGCCCCAGAGGGCATAGATGTGCGGGAGCGTGCGTTCCAGATATTTCAGGTCAAGCTCAATACTCTCGTAGCGGTGGGCGATCAACAGTTCGCCATTGCGCTCGTAATCGGCATCCTGAACAACAAGGTAGGGAGAGCCGCCGTTGACCCGGGCAAGCACAAGCTGGTCACGTACATTTTCCCAGGCCTTGTCGGTGATTTTCCATTCCGGGCCTTTTTTCTCAAAGACATAGAGGTCGAGGTCATTAACCAGCTCTTTGGACAGGTAGCTGCGGATAAATGAAATGTCCGAATCCAGTTCACGTACCTCAAACATTTTGTCACGGTCCCAGCGGCGTTCGATGTCTTCAAAGATTTTGAGCCCCAGATAGTAAGGGTTCAGGCTCTGGCGCGAAGGCTGCACGACTGAGGAATTGAGCTTCGAGTATTCAATTGTCTCCTCAGGAGTCAGGTCCAGCTCGCGCATGATCCGCTGATGCCAATAGGAGGCCCAGCCTTCGTTCATGATCTTGGTCTCCATCTGCGGCCAGAAATAGAGCATTTCGTCACGCAGCATCGTCATAATGTCGCGCTGCCAGTCCTCCAGCACGGTCGAATACTGCTGGATGAACCAGACGATATCCTTCTCCGGCTCAGGCGGGAAGGCCCGTTTTCCTGCGGTTTCCGCTGCCTGCGGCTCTGCTGAAGCCGTATCCAGATTCCATAGCTCACTATAAGGACTTGGCGCAGCGGTACCGCCGGCTGGGGCATCCTTGCGTTCCTTCATCTTGGCTTCCAGCAGATGGGTTTTGCCCAGCTTGCGCGGCTGGATCAGACTGGGGTCAATATGCTCCTGTATTGCCAGCACAGAGTCGATGAAGCTCTCCACAGCATCCGTTCCGTAGGTCACCGAGTAGCCGGCAATCCGGTCGGCTGTGGCTGACATACTCTCGACCATATCCCGGTTGGACATGGAGAAGCGCATGTTGTTCTTGAAGAAATCGCAATGCGCCAGCACATGCGCGACAATCAGCTTGTTCTGGATCAGCGAGTTTCCGTCCAGCAGGAAGGCATAACAGGGATTGGAGTTAATGACGAGCTCATAGATTTTGCTTAGTCCGAAATCGTATTGCGATTTCATTTTGTGAAATGTTTTTCCGAAGCTCCAGTGTCCAAATCGGGTAGGCATTCCATAGGCTCCGAACGTGTAAATAATATCGGCAGGACATATTTCATAACGCATCGGGTAAAAATCCAGCCCAAATCCGGTCGCAATCTCCGTGATCTCGGCAATCGCCCGCTCCAGCGCTTTAATCTCATCCCCGGGCATGAATCCATCGCTCCTTCCAGCTTGCTGTGTTTGCTGCAACCTATTCCGGCTAGACCGCAGAGGTTCCGTTAGATCGGTACTGTTCTTCTTAATGTATATGGGAGGAGGGGAGGGAGTATGATGCCGTGAATCGGGAGTTGGATAAATAGACTTCATGTAAATTGGAGTATGTAATCGAAGAGTTAAAAAAATAGCTTAACAATAAACAGTCAGTTTATTGTTAAGCTATTCTTCATCAGGGTCAATTCCCCAAAATATATAATGAGACAGTCCAGTATTTGCAAAGTAACAAGCATCTACATACACTTCCCGAAGATCCTCGTCAATCCTGTAAATAATAATCACATTGCCGATTAACACCCAAAAGTATCCATTAAACTCAAAGCCAGGGAAGTCAGAAACTCCATCAGCTTTATATTTGGGTTCATCGGCCAATACAGATTTTGAACGTCTAAAGACATTCATGGAATCTACTTTAAATTCCTTCATTCGGGCAAGAGCTACCCGAGCGTAAGTGGTCCAGAGAACCTTGAATCGGTCAGATTTCATTCTTGGGCCTCTTTCAGTAATTGTGTAAACTCCTCTTCGCTATCACTGTATGTGGAAACTCCATCCTTGCGATCCTTCTGAGCTTGTTGCAGTTGGGACAAAACCCCTTCATCTTTAAAAATGACCGAAGTCATTCGCTTCTTCTGTTCCTCTGTAAATATAGGCTGTTCATCTTTCCTTTGCAGCGTAACGTTGAATCCAAAGTTTTCTTCGATTAGCTGGACCAAATCTTTAAGGTCAACGTAAGATTTTCCCTGAAAGCTCTGTTCTAATTGTTCCTTGGAAATGGACATTCTGCTCACCGCCTTTGTGTAATTATATCACAAACCAATAGCAATCTTATTGTGTTAAGATTACATTTATTAACACATGAATATCATGATTTTCTAGATCTAAAGGGGCCAATCTGTATGAGCCAACACTGTTATGACTTACATGGGACCGTCAATAAAATGACTCGGCATCATTTTCCCTTCGAGGACGACCTGATCCCCAGAAATAGGGTCTATTTGCTCTTTGAAACGGGGGAATACGGCATGAGGCAGATCGGATCGTTCGAGTTGGTACCCACATAGGCCCTAATCTACTTAGGTCGCACTTTTATGTAAATAATGTAAGGGGATTATTTCTTGATTATAGCAAACAAAGTTCTTTAACATATGCAAGTAAGCCACGAAGTGAACGAATCTCAACCTTCAGTTCTTCGTTTGCAGTATGAGACACGATCATGCCATCCTTAGATTGAAGCAGTTCTTTGGTCGCTTCTTTCGGGTCTTGAATGGCACGAATCAGCGCGACTTCTTCAACAAACTTGGTGCTACCTTCGGTATGAGATGCAAGGATTTGCAGCTTGACGTATTGATCGGGATAAATCTTACGAACTTCTTCCCATTGCATTGCTGGCACCTCCAGTTAGGTTGTCCTTTAATTGTATCAGATAATGGGCAATTAAAAAGCTCTCCATAAACGATGCATTTCGTTCGTGGAGAGCTTATTTGAATACCCGACGATATGACTCGCAGACTTTGGGCTTGAAATTGAACTTGAGCTCTGAACTTTGAGCTTGAACTTGAATTTTGATTTTGATTTAGATCTGAAACCCGACCAAAAGGGAAAGTGACGGAGGGGAAGTTTGGAACTGGAGGAGCGAACGCGTCCGCCTTTATGGACCAATTTCTACCGCGATCAGCGGTTTGTAATCAGGAAATTGGTCCATAACAGCGGCCGGAAGTCCAAACATTCCCCGCAGTCACGGCCGAACCCGAAAGGTATAGCCTTACATTCTTACAGTCTTATAGCCTTTAAGCCTCACAGCCTCTTAATGCTTCCTACCTCAGTACACAAACCTCCTCTGCGCCCAGTAGCTGAACAGGAAGATCGAAACCTCGGTCAACAGCTTGGCGGCGACAAGCGGGATGATCAGCTTTTCATTGTAGAAATAGAGCAGCCCGTAATTGAACAGCAGCACGAGAATGACCAGCGCGAAGTATTTGGGCAGCGACTCCTGGAGCCTGGACGCCTTGCCGCCGGTGAACACATATTTCCGGTTCATGGAATAGTTGAAGATGGAGCTGCACAATCTCGCGGCGGCGACTGACAGGAACAGGTTGTGGCTGAGACTCTGGAACAGGAACAACAGCGTAAAGTCGAGCAGGGCCGACAGCAGCGATGAAGTGCTGAACATTAGAATCGGCAGATAAATCCGGAAGGAATCCACCAGAGGCCGGAAATGGGACGATTTATTATCTTCCAGATACACGGTATCAATATATTCCTCGATAAGGGTATACCCCTCTCTATGGGCAGTCAGCAGCATGTTCATTTCATACTCAAACCGTTCCCCGGGAATCTGGCAGAGCCAGTCAAGCATCGGGAAGGAGAAGCCGCGCAGGCCGGTTTGTGTATCATAGATTTTGGTGCCTGTAGTGAGGGAAAAGACTGCCCGTGTCACCGAGTTGCCGAAACGGCTGCGCAGGGGAATGGTGCCGCTGAACCGGCGGCTGCCCAGCACAATTCCGGGAGTGGTCTGGTTCTGGAGCACCTCGACAATCCGCTTAATGTCATGAGGCAGATGCTGGCCGTCACTATCCGCGCAGACTACATAGCCGGACAGTCCGGTCTCCTGGATATACCGGAAGCCTGTCTTCAGAGCGCGTCCTTTTCCCAGGTTGGCCTCATGCGTCAGGACGGTGCAGCCGAAGGCTTCGGCCATGTCGAAGATTCCGCGGTAAGCCGGGCCGCTCCCGTCATCTACAAGGACGATCGGTCCAAGCTGATACTCTTGCAGCTGCACAATTAATTCCAGCAGTCGTTTATCTGGCTCATAGGCCGGAATAAGGATCGTCATGAGGTTACTCCCTCCTTGATATAAAGAATGTCGCTGACGCCGCGTTCCTGATTTTTGCCCAGCGGATTATTCACAACCCGTCCCATGAAATACATTGTGGATGAACCGCCGCCGTCCAGATTGTAGGCTTCGGTGGCTCCGAGATCCGACATCACAGCAGCAAGCTCGGCGAGGGTCATGCCCCGGCTGTAGCCTTCGCTGCGCCCGTCCACAACAACGAACACATAATGGTTTGGTGCGATCATGCCAATCGCGGTCCGGGGATTCGCATTCTGGATGGAACGGTTGCCGAAATTTCTGTCGATTTTGACACTGCTGAAATCACTGACGATGTTGCCGTCCTGAATCAGAATCGGCCCGAAGGAGAGGGTATTGGTGGCTCCCTGGGCCAGCAGATCGGACGAAGAAATCTCTTCCTCGTCATACGTCTTCATGGTCCCGTCATCGAACAGCGCCATCGCATCCCGCACGGGATCATCCCGGTACACTGTTCCATTGCGGATAATGACCCCATCCTCGCGGAAGCCATAGTAATCGCCGTTGATTGCAAAGACCGCGTTGTTGCTGGAGGCAATCTCTGAGGTGTCCTCTATGATGTTCGTGCCAAAGCTGCTTTCGGCAAAAGCAGAGCGCAGGCTGCTTGCCTCCTTAAGCACGACATCAGCGACAAAATAAGTGATCTGGTCTGAACCGGACCCGGTCTGTACCTGGTCGATCTGGATCTGGATATCGTCACTGGAATAACTCCAGTCGTCGGAAGTCGCGTTAACCTCGGCTGCAACTGTGGCTGCTGCTGTGCTTACGCCGGCTGTGGCTGTGTCATCCGCTACGACGACTTCGACATGTTCGATCAAGTAACGGTCTGCCAGGCTATAGATCACCGTGCCGAGACTCAGGAGGACCACGATCATCACGATCAGAAGTTTGCGTTTGAAACTCCAGGGTTGTTTTTTTCTTATGTTCATCATTGAACCATCACCTCATCATGTAAGTTGTTAAGGTCATCATACCGGGGCTACCTTTAGTGAAACTGAAATAGTAACCGCACCGGACAATTGGTATACTTTAACAGAGATCCGGCCATTTCCAGCATTGATAAGGAGGGTAAAGGCTATGAATCCAGTCCGTTGCGGTTATAAATAAACGATGATGCGATTGAGGGAACCGCTGATTTTAGCTTTTGTATCAAGGAATCTATTGCTATACTTTAACAACAAGACGGTTATTAGAGCTGCTGGGAGGTTCAGTCATGACGCATCGTATACTGCTGGTTGAGGACGATGAAGATATTAGTAGAATGGTATTTTCTTATTTGGTAAAAGAGGGCTATGAGGTGGAGACTGCATTTGATGGTGAGGCAGCGGAAAAGCTTTTTCATCGCGGCGGCGCCTATGATCTGGTTCTGCTGGATCTGATGCTTCCGAAACGAAGCGGCAACGATGTGCTGCAGACGATTCGCCGGGACAGTCTGGTGCCTGTGCTGATCATGTCGGCTAAGGACAGTGATGTGGACAAGGCGCTGGGTCTTGGCTTCGGCGCGGATGATTATATTACGAAGCCGTTCTCGATGATCGAGCTGGCGGCACGGGTGAAGGCGGCGATCCGGCGGGCAGGGTATGCCGCTGCTGGAAGTCCTGTTCAGGAAACAGCTGCCGTTCAGGAGCGCGCCAACACGATAGCACTGCGTGGACTCACCGTCGATCTCGATAATTTCTCGGCGCTGAAGAACGGGGAAGAGGTCAAGCTGACGGCCAAGGAGTTCCAGATTCTTAAGCTGTTCGTGAGCAGCCCCGGCCGGGTGTACACCAAAGCGCAGATTTACAGCGTCGTCTGGGAAGACGATTATTACGGGGATGAGAATGTCATTAATGTACATATGCGCAGACTGCGTGAAAAAATTGAAGATGACCCGTCAAAGCCGGAATACATCAAAACGTTATGGGGCATTGGCTACAAGCTGGGGGATGTGCTGGAATGATCGCTTTTTTGAGTGTGGCTATCCTGCTGCTGCTGATCGTGATCCTCTGGCAGTACCTGCGTCTGCGGGAGCATTCCCGCCACCTCGATTATATCCACACCAAACTTACGAGCATTGTTGACCGGGGCTCGCACGAAAGGCTGCTTCTGTTCAATAGCAACCCTCATCTGCAAACGCTGCTGACTGATCTCAACAGGCTGCTGGACGTCAATCACAAGGGAGCGGTCGAACTGGCCAAGCTGGAGAAGTCTATGCGCAGCATGCTGGCAAACATCTCCCATGATCTGAAGACTCCGCTGACGGTGGTGCTCGGCTATATTGAAACGATTCTCCATGACGGGAATATAACGGAAGAGGAGCAGGCGCATATTCTGCGGATGATTCATGCCAAGGCAGAAGAGGTGATCCGGCTGATGAACAGCTTTTTTGATCTGGCCAAGCTGGAGTCCGGGGATAAGCAGATCGCGCTGTCGCGGGTGGAGCTGGGCGAGGTCTGCCGGCGGAACATACTTTCCTTTTACGATATCCTGAATGCCAAGGGCAGTGAGGTGGAGATTGGGATTCCGGATGAGGCGATGTACATGATGGGCAACGAGGAGGCGCTGGACCGGGTGCTGTCCAATCTGTTGTCCAATGCGATCAATTACGGGGATGCCGGAGGTGTGCTTGGACTCACCCTCTACAGCGCCGGAGACCAGGTGTGCATAGACGTATGGGACCGGGGCAAAGGCGTCACCGAAGGGCATCAGGATAAAGTCTTCGAACGGCTCTACACGCTGGAGGATTCCCGCAACCGTGACTATCAGGGGAGCGGCCTTGGGCTGACCATCACCAAACGGTTGACGGAACAGATGAACGGCAGCATTACCTTACGCAGCAAACCTTACGTCAAAACGGTATTTACGCTCTCTTTTCGCAGGCTGACCTTCTAAAAACTATACTGGTCCGGCGGCTTAACCTGCACTTACGGCTGCAGCTTAAGATTTTCGTAAGAATCAGGTAATAAAAAAGAAAATTCCGCTGTGTACAATAAGAACCAGGAAGACAAACGAAGAAGCCAAAGGGGATAACGGAAATGACCACCATACTGCGTACTTGGGATTTAACCAAGGAGTATCAAGGCAAAGAGGCTGTCAAAGGCGTGAATATGAATATCAAGCAAGGCGAAATTTACGGGTTCCTGGGACCTAACGGTGCGGGCAAAACTACGGTGATGAAAATGATCACTAATCTGGTGAAGCCGACGGCAGGAGAAATTGAATTTTTTGGCGAGTTTATGACAAACCGTTCCTATGAAATGCTGAAACGTATGGGCTGCATTATTGAATATCCGGTATTCTACGACAAGCTGACGGCAAGAGAAAATCTCCAGCTGCACGGGGAGTATATGGGTTACTACGATGCCAAGGCCATGGAAGAAGCGCTGGAGCTGGTGAAGCTGAAGGGTGTGGACAAAAAGCCGGTCAAGCAGTTTTCCCTGGGGATGAAACAGCGGCTGGGCATTGCCCGGGCAGTCATGACGAAACCGGAGCTGCTCATTCTGGATGAGCCGATCAACGGGCTGGACCCCATGGGCATCAAGGAGCTGCGTGAGGTGTTCCGCATGCTGAGCCGCGAATACGGAATGACACTGCTGATCTCCAGCCATATTCTGGGTGAAGTTGAACAGGTCGCCGACACCATCGGCATGATCCGTGACGGAATTCTGCTGGAGGAAGTGGCGATGGATACGATACGCAGCCAGAACACGCAATACATCGAACTGATTACCGGAGAGAGCAGCAAAGCGGTGTATGTTCTGGAGCACAAGCTGGGCCTCACCAACTTCAAGGTGCTCGACCCGCGGACGATCCGCATTTACGATGCCATACAGCAGCTTGAACTGAATAAAGCACTGGTAGAAGCGGGTGTGGAGCTGGAAAGCCTGAGTAAAAAGAATCATTCGCTGGAAGATCATTTTGTGGAACTGATGGGGGGTGAGGGCATTGCTTAAGCTGATACAACTGGAAATCCGTAAAAACAAACTGGCAGGTATGCTCAAAGGCGTTGCCATCGCCAACCTCGCAATTTTTGTCTTTATGCTGCTGCTTACTTACGTTGATTCTGAAGGCAGCGGCAGCGGCGGCGGGGAATTCAAGTCTTATGCAGAGATGTTTGACGGCTTGTATGTTCTTGTCAAGGCGACCTTTGTGGTGTTTGCTTCAGTTGTACTGAGCAAGCTGGTTATTGATGAGTATAAGAACAATACCATTACTTTGCTCTTTATGTACCCTATCTCCCGTAAAAAGCTCTTAGGTGCCAAAATTATCATCGTATTCCTCTTTACACTGATCAGTATTTTTGTATCGGATGTTCTGATTAGCGCTCTTCTGATCGGACTTAACTCCTTCACCCATGCGATTCCGGGACAGCTGGATTTGGCTGTGATTCCTGGAGAGATGATCCGGATAGGTGCAGATGCGGCATATGCGGCAGGGATTGGACTAATTCCTTTATATATCGGAATGCGCAAGAAATCCGTACCAGCCACCATAGTTGCTGCAGTGTTGCTTGTCAGCGTGAGTGCCTCCGATTTTGGTAATTTCCAGCCGGGTAATCTGGTAGGGTTCTCCATCTTCCTCAGTCTGCTTGGCGTAGCCATTGCTTACCTGTCGATCCGGAATATTGAACAGAAGGATATTGCCTGAAGGTAACCGGAAGTACAGCTTTGAGTGTTTTCATTTCCTAAGTTCCTCTGCGGTGAGGTTAAGGATGGTCCAACCGTTCTTGCTTATCTGCCGGAGGGACTTTTTTGCTGTAAAACCGCTTGGCATCAATGTTTTGATGGCGACCAACTGCGGTTTTTTTGCTATAATAGTTCTTAATTCAGCAATTTTCGAGCGGAGTACAGATTGAAGTTATGTCTACAGTTTATCCGCAGTTAATGAATAGAGGAAGATACAGGATTGAAGCAGCAGAGGAGGTGGGCTATGACTAAACAATGGTCTTTTATTCTGGATCGGGTGCTTTCGGAAGAAGGTGCTTATAAAGCGTTATACGATCATCACCCCGACCTGATAATTGTGCTGGACAGGCAGGGATATTATGTGGACAGCAACCGTGCTTTTGAAGTTGCCGCTGGCGCAGATCCGGAGCTTCATGAGCCATTGTCTGGTTTGCGGCTACACCCTCCCGGAGAAGAACATTTTGCTGCAGCGCTCGGGGGTATCGGTTCCGGCTTTGAACTGGAGGCGGATGAGGGCCGCGGAAGCAGCCCGGCTGCGGTTACGTATGTGCCGGTAAAAGCTGAAGAAGGTATCGCAGGCGTGTTCGCCATTATCCGATATGACCAGAGCCGTGTTCTTCCTCTTCTGCTTCAGGAATGGTTCGGCAGGCTCCTGACTGGGGAAGTTTCTCCCATGGAATGGACGGATGAGCGGACACCGGGGCGTGAAGAGGAGCTTATAGAACTGGCTATGGTGGAGGAGCAGCAGAAGGCAGAGCTGGTGCTGGAGATGTCAGAGGACAGGCATCTTAGCCTGATATTCAACTCTATTGCAGCCGGAATCTTCGGGCTCGACACGTTGGGCCGGACCTTCTTTATCAACCGTGAGGGAGCAGATATGCTGGGTTATGAGCCCTACGAGCTGAGGGGGCTGCCGTTGATGGATGTGATCCATCATATCCGTGGAGACGGGTCAAGGTACCAGCAGCATGAATGTCCGATCTGGCAGACCCTGCAGGATGGTGTCACCCGCAGTAGAGGGGATGAAATCTTCTGGCGGAAGGATGGCACCAGCTTTTTTGTCAGCTACCGGATTGCACCGCTTCTGCATAAAGGAATCATCTGTGGTGTTGTGGGTTCTTTCAGTGATATTACCAATGAACGGGAGATTCTCCGGGCCAAGGAATCAGCAGAGCAGGCGGCTCAGGCTAAGTCCGATTTCCTGGCGATGATGAGCCATGAGATCCGTACCCCGATGAACGGGATGATCGGCATGGCCGACCTCCTGCTGGAAACAGAGCTGGAAGAAGAGCAGCGCGGCTACGCCGAGATTCTGCGCAGCAGCAGCTACAGTCTGCTGCAAATTCTAAATGACATTCTCGATTTCAGTAAAATGGAAGCCGGCAAAATGCCGCTGCTGTCGGAGAAATTTGATCTGCGCGAAATGCTGGAGAGCATTATAGATTTATTCACCCCCAAAGCTGAAGAGAAAAAGCTGGCGCTGCGCTGGTGGGCGGATACAAGCGTTCCGGCCATAGTGAAGACCGATCCCAGCCGCCTGCGCCAAATCATCGTCAATTTGGTCGGTAATGCGCTTAAATTCACGGAACGTGGAAGCGTAACCTTGTCTGTGAAGAACATTCCGCTGCCGGGTTCACCGGAATACCTGCTGGAATTTTCTGTCCGTGATACAGGAGTGGGAATTGCCGACAGCAAGCTGAATCTGCTCTTTCAATCCTTCTCGCAGCTGCATCCGTTCATTAACCGCAAATATGGCGGAACGGGACTGGGACTGGCCATCTGCAAGCAGCTCGTCGAGCTGATGGGCGGAACGATTTTTGTGGAGAGTGAAGAAGAACGGGGTTCGACCTTCCGCTTTATGCTGCCATTCGTCCATGAAGAAGCTGAATCAGAAGCAGAAGCGGGAATCACACCCTACCTGTGAACAAGCCTTCTTTGTATTGAATGTTCGAACTGGATTAAACATAGCCATAACAAAAACCAGCAAGCTCCGGTTATCGGGGCATTGCTGGTTTTTTTGAAAATATAAGAATTTATATGCTTCGCACTTTAAATTATCCTTCTATTTCTCGCTGAAACGGATACCGTCCTTTTGAGGACGGCGAAGCCGTTTCCACTTGGCTGTTCAATAGTTAGTGCATATACATGAGGCCTACTGTAGCGGGTCCGCAGTGGCTGCCAATGACACAGCCGGCATGAATGACGGCAATCTCTTCAACATCGGTCTGTTCACGCAGCGCCGCCACCAAAAAGTTGGCATCCTCTTCACCCAGTGTGTGGGCCACGATGAGCAGCTCCTTATCCATTTCCCCGGCATTGGCAAGGGCATGCTGGAGCATTTGTTCCACAGCTTTCTCCTTCTTGCCGCGAACTTTGCTCACAGGTACAATCGCACCGTCAATCAGCCGCAGCACAGGCCGGATCTTCAACAGGCTGCCGATAAAATTCTGCATACCTGAACAACGTCCACCCATATATAAGTAATCCAGTGTATCCACAACAAATTCTGTCTCCACTCGGTCGCGGCATTGCTTCAGCATAGCGGCAATTTCCCTGCTGCTGTGGCCTTTGGCTGCGGCGCGAACCGCTTTCATCACTAGGAGCGCAATCCCTCCGCATAACGTCTGGGAATCAACCACTTGAACGCGTCCTTCAGGAAACTCCCCTGCAGCCAGCAGGGCATTCTGATATGTAGAGGATAAAGAAGAGGAAAGACTGATATAGACGACGTCTCCTCCGCTGCTGATGACCGGCCCAAAAGCGGCCATGAAGTCGGCGGGCGAAGGTGCAGCGGTCTTCGGCAGTGCTCCATTTGCGGCGACACGACGATACACTTCCTCAGGTGTAATATCTACACCATCCTTGTAGGTACCGTCTTGAAATACTACATACAGCGGGACGATGCCAATATCATACGTTTCCTTCCAGCCTTGCGGCAAATCGGAAGTGCTGTCTGAAAAGATTTTTACGATAGACATGAAATTCTCCTTCACCGAATCTCGGATGACAATATGACATAATAGAATAAGCCATATAATCTGTTTATTATACCAAGCTATTGCCAATTCTCAAAATGAAAATTAATAGAGAAGGAGCTGGGAAATATGCCAGTCTCTTTACGCGGCTGCTTCCGGCAAGGTTTAAACAAAAAGGACTACCCTAATCGGGTAGCCCAGTTGCTTATTTCTTCATCACCGGAATCCACACTTCACAGACATAATCCTCTGCATCCGGGTCGCCTGGTGGATAAAGCTCGAATTCCGGACCACCTGCATGCTCATAGCCGGTACCCGGGAACCACTCCTGGAAAATCCGCTGCCACACATTTTGAATCGCATGCGGCATGGGGCCGGCTGAGGTGAATACGGCCCAGCTTGCAGCTGGAACCACCGCGGTTTCATAGCCTTGGGGATCCGTCTCCGGCGTACCTTCCACTCCGATCCAGTAGGACAGCAGCTCTTTCTCCATGTCCATACTCATACAGATGCCAAGCCAATCTTTGCCTGTGCCGATTTCAATCAGCTTATCCGAAGTGCCGTCCGCATTGCATTCATTCCAAAACTCAGGGATTCTGCGGAAATTCTCTCCCTCCCTGGTCGTAACCTCCATTGATTTGCCGATGACGGTAAATGCGTCTTTCTCCACGATTCTGTATTCCATTTCCTGATCTCCCTTCAATGATAGATGGAAGGAGAGGCGGGGGAATGCCTTGAGCTGTACACCCGGTTCACGCGCGGCGGAGGGGGTGAGTCCATGCGCTTTGCGGAACGCTTTGGCGAAGGCTTCCGGGGAGTCATATCCATATTTCAGCGCTACATCCAGCACCTTGATTTTGGAAATGGCCAGCTCCTGGGCGGCCAAAGTCAATCTGCGCTTGCGGATATAGTCTGCCACCGTTACCCCTGTCAGCATGCCGAACATGCGCTGGAAATGAAAAGGGGAGACATGAGCCACCTTAGCCACTTCTTCTATGCGCAGGGGTTCGGTCATCTTGCTCTCCATATAATCCAAGGCATTTTTCATTCGGATCAGCCATTCCACGTTTGCCATCTCCCTTTTGCATTTATACTATCATGAGCCAGTCAACCAAGCCTGTTATTCTCTGCTCATTAATGACAGGTTAACACAAATCGGGTGTATGCTATAGACGAATTTGATAGACCCGGGCTTCATAAGGCCGCAAGGTTGCAAGGCTGGCAGCATCCGGCTCTCCCGGATAATTGCCGATAATGATGCTGGTTACAGCCGCCAGCTCAGCAGGGAGATCAACCGGCTGCGGGTCAGCGCTGAAATTCAGCAGAATAAGCCACTGTTCATCGTCTAACGTCCGGGTATAGGCATAAATGTATTCATGCTCCGTCAGCAGCAGTTTATATTCGCCGTAAGCCATAATCTGATGTTCTTTACGCAAGCTAATCAGCTTCTGGTAATAATAAAACACGGAATCCGGATCAGCCAGCGCCTGCTCTACATTGATATCTGGGTAGTTCGGGTTAAGCTTCAGCCATGGCGCGCCTTGAGTGAAACCTGCATTTGCGGAGGCATCCCACTGCATTGGAGTACGGGCATTGTCCCGGCCTTTCGTGTGGATGGCCTGTAGAATCGTCTCATGCTCCGCGCCGCCTTCCGTGACCTTTTCCCGGTACATATTCAGGATCTCGATATCCTTATAATCTTCCAGCACAGGGAATTTCACATTCGTCATGCCGATTTCTTCGCCTTGATAGATGTAGGGCGTGCCTTTCAGCGTATGCAGCAGTGTAGCCAGCATTTTGGCTGACAGAACACGGTATTCACCATCATTGCCGAACCGGGAGACCATCCGCGGCTGGTCATGATTATTCAGGTACAGACTGTTCCAGCCGCGTTCGGCTAAGCCAACCTGCCATTTATGCAGAATGTCGCGCAAGCCTTGGAGGCTCCAAGGGGTGACATCCCATTTGCCGCCGGGACCGGAGTCCACATCCATATGTTCAAATTGGAACACCATCTGCAGCTCCTGCCGGTCTTCGGCTGTATACAGAATCGCATCCTCTACACTGGCCCCCGGAGTTTCACCAACCGTCATCACCTCATATTTGGAGAGGACCTCACGGTTCATTTCCTGCAAATATTCATGGACCCGCGGGCCGTTCATAAAATATTCGCCGCCACCGGCCAGCTCTCCCGGAGCCAGCCCCTCTCTGTGAGCGGAAGGCAGGCCTTCCACCTTGGAGATCATATTAATGACGTCCATCCGTAAGCCATCGACGCCTTTGTCGAGCCAGAACGCGATCATTTTGTAGAGGGCTTCGCGAAGCTGCGGATTCTCCCAGTTGAGATCCGGCTGCTTGCGGGAGAACAGATGAAGATAATATTCTCCGGTAGCTTCATCCAGCTCCCAGGCCGGACCGCTGAAGACGGAGCTCCAATTGTTGGGCCGTTCGCCATTCGGTCCGCCGGGCCGCCAAATATAATAATCGCGGTAAGGATTGTCCAGGGAGGAACGGGATTCGGCAAACCATGCGTGTTCATCCGAGGAATGGTTGATCACAAGGTCCATCATCAGCTTGATGCCGCGTTCATGCAGTCCGGCCAGAAGCTCCTCCCAGTCCTTCAAAGTGCCGAACTCATCCATAATATCCTCGTAATCGCTAATATCATAACCATTGTCGTCGTTGGGGGATTTATAGACCGGGGACAGCCAGACGACATCGACACCGAGCTTCTGCAAATAATCGAGGCGGGAGATAATCCCTTGCAGATCCCCGATTCCGTCTCCGTTGCTGTCCTGGAAGCTGCGAGGGTAGATTTGATAGACTACGGCTTCTTTCCAAAAGGCTCTTTTCATTTTAAACGACTCCTTTGAGTGATTTTATAATGAAACCATAATGAATAATAAAAGATATAGGATGAACTTAAAAAGATCTTAGTGGGCAGCAGTAACGGAGGGGAAGTTTGGAACTGTAGGAGCTTTAGCGTCCGCCTTTATGTTTGGATTTCATCCGCAAATTGCGGCAACAATCAAGAAATCCAAACATAACAGCGGCCGGAAGTCCAAACATTCCCCGGAGATACGGCGTAAGCCCATTCTGCAGATTTTTGAGTTTAACCTATAAAAAACAACCCCGAAGGAGATTGAAGCCTCCGGGGCCAATTAGCCGGAATTATGCCGTGACGGTGGAGCCTTCAGCAGTGACGCTGCTGAGTCCGTTCACAGTATACTCCTTGCCGTGAATCGTGATGGATGCCGGAATATCGGTTTCATTAACAACCGTAACCTGTACATCGGTAACAATGACTTTAAGCCGCGAACCGCGGAACATGATCTTGAAGGAATACGAAGTCCAGTGTCCCGGGTTGGAAGGCTTAAGGATCAAGCGGTCTTCCTGAACGCGCAGTCCGCCGAAGCCATGTACAATCGACATCCAGGTTCCCGCCATGCTTGTAGTATGGCAGCCGTCTTCCGTGTCATTGTTGTAATTGTCGAGATCCAGTCTCGAAGTCCGCAGGTACATTTCATAAGCCTTATCCTTATACCCCAGCTCACAGGCAAGAATTGCATGGATACATGGGGAGAGGGAGGATTCATGAACGGTAATCGGCTCGTAGAAGTCGAAATTCCGTTTCTTGGTGTCCAGATCGTAACGGTCGCCAAGGAAATATAAACCTTGCAGCACATCGGCCTGTTTAATGAAGCAGGAACGCAGAATGCGGTCCCAGGACCATTTTTGATTCAGCGGCAGATTCTCTGGCAGAACATCCTTCACCTGAATGATCTCTTTATCGAGGAAGCCGTCCTGCTGCAGGAAGATGCCGCGTTCTTCATCGGCCGGATAGTACATTTTGGCGATGATTTCATTCCATTGTGTGGTTTCGCTGTCCTGCAGCTCCAGCTTATCGGCAAGCTCTGCGTACCGGGAAGCCTCGTTCTCCTGCAGATATGCCAAGGCTTCCAGCGTGTATTCCATCGTCCAGGCAGCAATCCGGTTTGTATACCAGTTGTTGTTGACGTTATTCTCGTATTCATTAGGTCCGGTTACGCCGAGCATCACATATTTGTCCTTGTGGGCCACGTAGTGAACGCGTTCTTCCCAGAAGCGGGAGATTTCCACAAGCACTTCAAGACCATATTGGCCGAGATAAGCTTTGTCCCCGGTATAATTAACGTAGTTGTAAATCGCATAGGCAATCGCACCGTTACGGTGAATTTCTTCGAACGTGATTTCCCACTCATTGTGGCATTCTTCACCGTTCATCGTTACCATCGGGTACAGTGCACCTTTTTTATAACCAAGCTTAAGCGCATTTTCTTTGGCTTTTTCCAGATGTTTATAACGGTAAATCAGCAGGTTACGGGCGATTGAGGAATCCGCTGTACTTAAGTAGAACGGCACACAGTAAGCTTCTGTATCCCAATAGGTGCTGCCGCCGTATTTTTCCCCGGTAAAGCCTTTGGGTCCGATGTTCAGACGGTCATCTTCACCGGTGTAGGTCTGGTTAAGCTGGAAAATGTTAAAGCGGATCGCCTGCTGTGCCGATACATCACCTTCAATGATAATGTCGCTTTCCTTCCATTTATCGCCCCACGCAGTAGCCTGTTCGGTCAAAAGTGCAACGAATCCGGCTTCCCGGGCGCTTTGCAGTGCCGTCTGCGCAGCATCAACCAGTTGTCCCAGGCCGTAATTGCGGGAAGTGACATTGGCAGCATATTTATAGATGACAACCTGATCGCCGGTTTGCACGGGGAGAGTTACCGTACTGCCCACATATTTCTCATCCTCGGTGACTTCAGCTTCTGCAGTAAGCTTTTCGCCGTTGACCAGAATATCAAAGGTAAATGCCGAGGTGACGTGAAAATCAAGTTTTTTCGTCTTCAGGGTCAGGTATCCGCCGTCCGGCTCGCCTTTCTTCTCCACTTCGTTCCAGAATTTCTCGTCATAGTTGGCATCCTTGTTCTTGATGTCGCCGTCAAGGTAAGGGGAAACGGTAAGCTTTCCGGCAAAATTCACCGGAATGATCGAGTAGCGGATCGCGCCGATCTCACGGCGGGCCATGCTGACGATGCGGATACTTTCCACCTTAACTTCCTTGCCGTCCTCAAGAGTGGCGGTGAAGCTGCGGGAAAGTGTACCTTCCTTCATGTTGAGCACCCGGCGGAACTCAGTAACGGTGCAGGTAGCCAAATCCAGCGGTGTGCCGTCGATGTCGATGTTAATACCAATCCAGTTGGTGCTGTTCAGCACTTTGGCAAAATACTCCGGATAGCCGTTTTTCCACCAGCCGACCCGGGTTTTGTCCGGATAATACACACCGGCCATGTAGCTGCCTTGCAGGCTGTGTCCGCTGTATTGCTCTTCAAAGTTGGCTCTTCCGCCCATATATCCGTTTCCGATGCTAAATACGCTCTCAGAAATTTCTTGGGTCTGGGGATCGAAGGATTCTTCAATGATTGACCATTCATCAATTTTTAGATATTGCTTCATTATTACCGGCTCCTTTTTAGGTGGGGATGATATAAATGGAACTATGAGTTCGACTATACAGGTTACGTGCTGGCTGCCCCTCGGGCGAATGGATGTTACGATCGCTGTTGTCCCCGGATGCTCGGAAATGGGGTTATTGGGCAAGCATCCGGGGACAAAGACGAACGTAGGGTCTTCTTCGAAGGTCCGTCCGCCTTCACTGCTGCTCAGCGTAACTTTGTTCTCACATATAGTTCAGGTAAATAGAGTAGGGCAAAAGAAAATTCACAGGGTTGCTGATAGATGTTAATGTTCGTCAAACCGTTGCAAAAGATTCCCGCAATTCCGCTAGCGCGATCTGCTGGAGAGAAGACACAACGATGTTCGCTGCCCCCAGTGTTGTAGGAGAACCGATGCCTACGCTGCGCATACCGGCGCGGGTGGCAGCGAGGATTCCGGCCTCGGCGTCCTCAAAGACCACGCAGTGCTCAGGGGATACGGCGAGTGCCTGGGCCCCCAGCAGGAACACTTCAGGATCAGGTTTGGCCGCGCTGGTATGTGTGCCGTCGATGATCGCATCGAAATACGGTGTCAGACCGGTGTTATTCAAGATGGTCATCGCGTTTTTGCTGGCGGAGCCAAGGGCGACTTTGATACCGGATTCCCGGCATTCCTTCAGAAAGTCCAGGGCACCGGGCAGAATCTCCGAGCTGTCCATCTTGGCGATGTATTCGACATAGCGGTTGTTTTTTTGCTCGGCCAGCCGGGCTTTTTCCGCCTCGTCCAGCGAAAGTCCGCCGATTTCCAGCAGAATATCCAGTGAAGCGGCGCGGCTGACACCCTTAAGGCGTTCGTTATCCTGTTCGGTGAATTCAAACCCAAGGTTTTCCGCGAGTTCTCTCCAGGCGATAAAATGATATTTGGCAGTGTCGACGATTACACCGTCCAAATCGAACAGGCAGGCTTTAATTTCTGACATGTTGATCCTCCTAAAAGTTTTGTAAGCATAGCTTCCTTGAATCGACTTCGTACAAAACTCACTTCGAAAGCATAAACTTAAGTTTTGTAAGCTATTTTGACGGATATATTGCGGTTTATAAGTAGCGCAAACGTTTGAACAAAGTTCGAAAAAATAAATGAAGCACTTTCGCTTCATTTATTCTTGTGACTTGGTCATTTCTTCCCTGGAGCATACATAGATGACTCTCTAACGATCAAGCGGTGGGGAATGACAAAACGGTTCGTATATCCTGCCTGAATATCCGGCTTCTTGATGCTTTGGATCAGCACTTGGGAGGCCGTATAGCCAAGATGATAAATTCCGATGTCGATGCTGCTGATCGGCGGGCTGGACAGTTCCGATAGTGGGATGTTGTTAAAGCTGACAATCGCCAAATCTTCCGGAACCTTGTATTTCAGTTCATTCAGTCCGCGCAATACTCCGAAAGAGACCATATCGTCCACTGCAACAAGTGCCGTTGGACGGTTCGGGAGATTCATGAAAAATGACATCGCCCTATATCCGCTGTCCTGCAGAAACTCGCCCTCTACAATCCACTCTGTACGCATCTCCAGGCCACTGTTCAGCATGGCTTTGCGGTATCCTTCGAGGCGGTCGCGTGAAACGATGAGGTTAGGCGGTCCGCTGACAAAACCAATGCGTTCATGTCCCATGGAGATTAGGTGGTTTGTAGCGTCGTAAGCGGCCATGACATTATCATTATCCACGGATAAAATATCCTCATAGCGGTCGCTTCGCCCAACAAGCACGAAGGGGTAGCCGCCTGATTCCAGAAAATCAATAACCGCATCATCTTTGCGTGAATACAGCAGAATAACGCCATCAACACGGCGGCCCTTCAACAGGCGGGAAACAGCCTCAAGCTCTTCCTTTTCGTTCGCTCCGGAGCTAATCAACACATCATAACCGGATCGGCTCGATTGAGTCACAATCCCTCTGATTAATTCCATAAAAAACAGATTGGAGAACAGCTCCTCAGCTGGTTTCGGTAAGATGATGCAAATACTGTTAGTGGTCTTCGAAACGAGGCTTTTAGCCATCATATTCGGAGTGTAGCCCATTTCCTCCATAATCACTTTGACCTTGCGGGAAGTTTCTAGGCTGATTCTGGGATGACCTGACAACACCCGGGATACAGTGGAGGGAGAAACTCCCGCTTTCTTAGCCACGTCCTTGATGGTAACTGTCATAGAAACCTCCTCATGGAACCGTTTGCTTTACAAAGTAATATTAATCGAAGTGCTGTAAATTGTAAATAGACAAAGTCTTTCTAAAGGCCCTTTAGAGCCGATTTGGGAATAAGGGCTAGAACCTTCGCTTAAAATTTGCACATTTCCACAAATGAAATGGAAAAATATAAGAAATATTTGTATTTTGATGTAAAAATGCTGCCGGGTAAGCTGAAATGTAAAGTCATAAAATGCGCAAACGGTTTTTCTTTAAAACTCTTACGCTACATATGTTTATTTTATTGATGATGCAAATCTGTGCAAAAAATGGCATTACTGCAGACCCATTAGTATGAACTCTCTGTCCCGGCTGACGGGTGGTTTAGCAATTTATTTTTTTGGTTGACAACAAGTTGAGACTAAGATTAGTATGTTAAACAAGGTATAAAAGCGCTTACAAGTGCTTATTTTGTGCACCATGTCTGCTGCACAAAATAAAGTTTGCAGTGAATGTGTAGGGTTGTTATTTTTGCAAACGTTTGCGCAATGAATTCAAAATTGAAATCTATAAGGGGGTGTCATTCCATCAGGCTTTAGAAGCATGAAATGTTGGATCAAGGAATAAGAAATCAGTGTTTTCTCTGTTCAGGAATCGAATGCAAATATGGGGGGATTGAAGGAATGAGATTGGCTTTATGGGGTAAAAAGGCTTTTGCCATTAGTATGATCCTTATTCTTGTGTGCTCTTACTTTACAGGGTACACGGCAAAAGTGGATGCAGCCACATCCAAAGTCGTGCTTGTAGGCGACCTCCAGTCAGAACTGTCTGCTGGTTCAGGGCAAGTGGATGACTGGTCACCAGATGCAACAGTCACTCAGATGACCTACACAAACAATGGTACTTATGTCTTTACAGGCACGCTGCCGGCAGGGACCTATAAGTACAAGGTAGCCCTTAACGGCACCTGGGACGAAAGCTATGGATACAGCAGTTATACCCATACTGAAGGAACCGATGACGGCGGCAACATCGTGATTACGTTGGCTGCTGAAACAACGGTTACCTTCTATTTCAACGAGATTACCAAAAAAATTGCCGACTCGACGTATTACTCGCCAATCGCAGACAACAGACTGCCGCGGCTGGTGGGTACTCTGCAAAGTGAGCTTGGCGATGCGGGCGATTCCTCGCCAGCCGACGCGAAGACGACATTGTCCGATCCGAACTTTGACAATGTATATGAGCGGACGGCTGATCTTTCTAAAGGCGACTATTCGTACAGCGTCTTTGTGCCGGGAGCAACCCCGCAGGAGGATAAGTCTTATCCTGAGCATGAACAGGCCTTGAATCTGCCGGCGGATCTGCCGGTCACCTTCAAATACAACGCGGCGGATCATGCTGTCAGTGCCAAATTTACGGCTCCGGTTGTTCCGGGTAACAATGCCCCTGTACCCGATGGGCATATGCGGGTTCACTACCAACGTACAGCCGGTGATTATGCGGATCAGGGTTTATGGCTCTGGGATGATGTAGCTGTACCTTCCTCCGGATGGCCGGCGGGTGCCACGCCATTCCCTGAAGGTCAAACTGATTCTTATGGGGCGTATACCGACGTGCCGCTTAAGGCAGGAGCCAAAAAAGTCTCCTTCTTAGTCGTCAACCGCAACAATGAGGCCAAAGACGGCGGCGACAAGCTGTTCACAATCAATACTCCGCAAGCTAATGAAATCTGGATCAAGGAAGGTTCGGATCAGGTGACGCCGTATGAGCCGGCAGTAATTCCTGCGAATACCGTCCGGATTCATTACATGAGAGGCGACAATCATCAAAGCCAGTACGGTTTATGGCTGTGGGATGATGTCGCAACAGCACCGGTTAACTGGCCGTCGGATGCTGCTCCGTTTCTCCCTGAGAATGTGGACCGCTTCGGTGCGTATATCGATATTCCGCTGAAAGAAAATGCCAAGAAAATTGGCTTCCTTATCGTTAACCCGACAAACGAGGACAAGGACGGCGGCGATAAAGCTTTCAGCCTGCTGGACCGTTACAATCAGCTGTGGGTAAAGGAAGGGGATAACAATGTCTATGTTTCTCCGTTCGGGGAACAACCGGTAGGACTCGTGTCGGCTGAAGTACTATCGACCAGCAAAATCCTTCTGGGCTTCACCTTAACCGACGGTTTAGATGCTGCTGCATTAAAAGCTGGAATTACCGTCAAGGACAAAGAAGGTACAGCTGTCCCGGTAAATGCAGTAACCATTAAGAGCCCGACTTCCATTGAGGTGGATACAGCAGCTTTTGATCTGGGTAAAACGCCGTTGAGTGTATCTTTTTCTGGCAAAACGGTGTCCGCTTCCGGCGGCTGGAGAATGATCGATGAAATGTACAATTATACAGGGGACGACCTTGGGGCTGAGTATAATGCGGCTGAGAAGTCGGCCACGCTCAAGTTATGGGCTCCTGTGGCCAGTTCTGTTGTAGCAAATGTGTACGATAAGAGTGATGCTACCAAACTTGTCGGCCATATCAGTCTGACTAAGGGCGAACAAGGCGTTTGGTCTGCGAAGCTGAAGGCGTCTGATTTAACCGGCGCTCCCGGGGAGTCAGATGTAAGCGGATACTATTATCAATATGAAGTTACCAATGACGGGGTTATGAAGCAGGTGCTTGATCCGTACGCCAAGTCCATGGCCGTGTTCACTGTGGATACCACAGGTGCTGCGGGCGCTGGCGGAGATACAGTGGGTAAAGCAGCCATCGTTGACCTGAGCCGGACCAATCCGGCTAACTTCCATGAGGCAGATATCGCCGGTTATGAACAACGCGAGGATGCCGTCATTTATGAAGTCCATGTCCGTGATTTCACGTCGGATATTTCAATCGAAAGCAGTCTCGGAGGCGAACGCTGGGGCTCCTATGCCGCTTTTGAGAAGAAGCTGGATTATATTAAATCTTTGGGCGTAACCCATATTCAGCTGATGCCTGTAATGGCATGGTATTACGGCGACGAGACGAAGATGGGGCAAAGAGAAAGTGAATATTCAGCGCAAAATAATCAGTACAACTGGGGATATGATCCGCATAGCTACTTCTCCCCGGATGGCGCATATTCACAGAATCCTGCCGATCCAGAACTGCGGATCAAGGAACTTAAAGGGCTTATCGACGCAGTGCATGAGGCCGGGATGGGCGTCGTTCTGGATGTTGTCTATACCCATATGGCGAAGAAGGAATTCTTGAACGATGTCGTGCCTAATTATTATGCGTTCCAGGATGCAAACGGCAACTTTATCGGCGGTTTCGGCAACAACCTGGCGACAAACCATAAGATGGCGGAGAAGCTGATGGTGGATTCCGTCAAATACTGGTTCAGTGAATACAAAATCGACGGCATGCGCTGGGACATGATGGGCGATGCCACGGCAGATGCTGTGCAGGCTGCCTATGATGCAGCAGCAGCCATTAACCCGCAGGCGCTGTTCATCGGCGAGGGCTGGAAAACGTTCGGCGGAGCCGCTTCCGATCCTTCTCTTGCAGGTAAAGGCGCGGATCAGGATTGGATGAATAAGACGGATAGTGTCGGCGTATTCTCCGATGAATTCCGCAATGAATTGAAATCAGGTTATGGTTCGGAAGGTGAACCAAGGTTTATTACGGGCGGGGCACGTTCCATTGAGACGATTCTGGACAATATTAAAGGCCAGCCGTCCAATATCCCGGCGGATGATCCGGGGGATATCGTGCCGTACATTGAAGCCCATGACAATCTGACACTGCATGATGTAATTGCGCAGTCCATCAAGAAGGATCCGGCAATTCCCGGGAACGAGCTGGAAATACAGAAGCGGATCAGGCTCGGAAACATGCTGGTATTCACTTCCCAGGGTACCTCCTTCCTGCAGGCAGGCCAGGAGTATGGACGCACCAAGCAGTGGAAGGCAAATACTATTCCTGAGCAAAAAGCTACAGAGCTAAAGGACGCAAACAATAATTCATTCGGGTATTTCATTCATGATTCCTATGATTCATCGGATGCGGTCAACATGTTCGATTGGTCCAAGGTAACCGATGAAGTGAACTTCCCGGTGCAGAACATGACCAAAGATTATACCTCAGGCCTCATTAAGCTGAGAAAGTCTACAGATGCATTCCGTCTGGGCGACATGAGTCTGGTGGATTCTAATGTCAGCCTGATTCCGGCGCCGGAAATGAAGGAGACCGGTCTTGTGATCGGGTACAAGAACAAGGCCACTGATGGCACCGGCATCTATTATGTGTTCATGAATGGCGACAATGTATCACGAACGCTGACACTTTCCGAGGATTTAACAGGCGGCAGCGTACTGGTTGATGATGACGAAGCGGGTACTGAAGTTATCCCTGCTGCAGCCCAGTCCGGTTTTGCATTAACGGCTACGTCCATTGAACTGCAGCCGTTGACTGCTGTAATTATCAAGATGGATGCCGCAGCAGCTGTGCTGAGTTCTCTGGAAACGGACAGCAGCAGCTACTCACTGCAAATTGGCAGCACACATCAATCGGTTGTATATGCCAAATATGATGACGGCAGCAAACGGTCGGTTACGAATACTGCCACCTATATTTCCGATAAACCGGAAGTGGCTGCCGTTACAAGCAAAGGTCTCGTAAAGGGGCTCAAGGCTGGAACAGCCAATCTTACCATTACCTATGGCGGAAAAACAACGAAGGTAACCGTGAAGGTAACGAAAGAGCCGGTGGATAGCAAACGTTATGTCCAATTGACCTATGTCCGTGACGACAAGGATTATACGGATTGGAATCTCTGGATATGGAACACTGGAGTTAAAAATGATCAAATTGATTTCACAACGTTTAAGGATGGTAAAGCCAGTGTTCTGATTGAGGTGGCGCCAAATGCCACAAGCGTGGGCTTCGTACTGCGCAAAGGAACGGACTGGAATACGGGCAAACAAGACTACCCGGATGACCGTGTTATTCCGCTTACCCCGGGTGAAAATTTCACAAAGGTCATTGTGACCAGTATGGTGAAGGAGCTTGACATCAAGCCGGTTATTAGCGGTCCGGTCATGAAGGACGGAACGATTACCTTCAAGTACCGTGATGACGAGCTTTTCCGCGGCGGCAACCTGGAATCTATCAGCGAGGCCAAAGTGAAAGTAAACGGCAAAGAATACCCGATGGTGTATGATCCGTCGAGTGAGTGGTTCAGTTATCAACTGACTGGCGTGGAGGAAGGAACGTATAAGTATACCTTCCTGATCACTAAGGATGGAGTTACTGAAGAACTCACCGATCCGAAAAATACGGTGAACGGTGAATCGGTTGCCGTATATCACCGTCCAGACGTTACAGTCAGTGCAAAAGTTCAACCGGAAGCTGTCACATCGAGTGAAAATGCAATTGTGACGGTCAGTGCAGCCTCCGAAGAAGCTGTAACCTATACGCATGGATTCATGGATCTGACTGCCATTGGGGGTCCAAGCGAAGTGAAGCTCGATACCGGGCTCATGAAACAGACCATTGCGGTGAAGGATACCGTAGCCGCGGGCATCAAAACCATTCCGGTCACGCTTATTGACCAGTACGGAAATACGCATAAAGGCAGCACCTCCATTGAAGTGAAAGCCAGAACCTATACGGGAGCCAAGCTGGATTTCGATTGGGATGAGGCACGGATCTATTTTGCCCTGACCGACCGCTTCAAGGATGGTGACCTCACCAACAATGAGAACGTCGATAAAACACATCTTGAAGCCTACCACGGCGGAGACTTCCGCGGGATGATCAACAGTCTGGATTACCTTCAACAGCTGGGGATCAACACGCTCTGGATCACGCCGATTGTCGACAACATTGATTTCAATAAGGGGGTTGATTTCGGCGGTACCCAGCATGCTTACCATGGATACTGGGCCAAGGATTTCACCCAGCTGGATGAACATCTTGGCGATATGGCGACCTTCCGCGAACTGATTGAGAAGGCACATGACAAGGGTATAAAAATCATGGTAGACGTTGTGCTGAATCATGCAGGCTACGGTTTGAAAGCAGAGGATAACTATCCGACCGTTACCGCAGAGGATAAAGCGCGCTTTGACGGCATGCTCCGTACGGACGGTATATCGGCCGATACTGACCCGATCAAGGGAGAACTTGCCGGCTTGCCGGACTTCAAAACGGAAGATCCTGCAGTTCGTGCGAAAATTATTGAGTGGCAAACGGGCTGGCTGGACAACGCACGGACAGCGCGTGGCGATACCATCGACTATTTCCGTGTGGATACCGTTAAGCATGTGGAAGATACGACATGGAAAGCATTCAAAAATGCGCTGACGGCGATTGATCCCGACTTCAAACTGGTCGGTGAATACTACGGAGGCACCATTGACAGCGATGGCGGCATGCTGCAAACCGGGCAAATGGACGGCTTGCTGGATTTCGGCTTCAAGAATGCGGCAAGAGATTTCACGAACGGCAAAATCAGTGATGTGGATGCTTACCTGCAGGACCGTGAATCGAAGATTGACAATACCCGGATGATGGCTCAGTTCCTGAGCAGCCATGATGAGAACGGCTTCCTGTCCGACTATGTAGGCGGGGACAAAGGCAAGCTTAAGATCGCTGCCGCCCTGCAGATCACGGCTAAAGGACAGCCTGTCATTTATTACGGGGAAGAACTTGGACGTTCGGGCAGAAATGCCGGAGACATGTCGAAGGGAGAATTCAGCGAGAACCGTTCGGATATGCCGTGGGATCAGCTTACTGCAGAGCAGGGTCTTCACGATCACTATCAGAAGCTGCTGAATATCCGTGCCAAATACTCTGCGGTATATTCCAAAGGTATACGTACGAAGCTGGCAGGTTCGGATGAACTGGGATATTTAGCTTTTGACAAGCAGTATGGTTCCCAGAATGTTGTGACGCTCATCAACACCAGCACCAAGGCTGTAACTGTAAGTATTCCGGTGCCGTTCACAGCATTTGCTTCTGTCCAAGATGAGTATAGCGGCAGAACATATGCCGTATCGGCCGACCGGAAAGTAACGCTTGAGCTCCCGGGAAGAGATGAGGGAGGAACAGTTATTCTGGCGGTGGTATCTGAGGGTACGCCGGGACCCGCACCCACTCCGACACCGACACCAGCACCAACGCCAACAACAACTGCAGATCCGCAAAGCATTGGGGTAGACAGTTTGAAAAACGGCAAGGATGGCAAGGTGGAAGTGCGGGTTGCTGCAGGCAAGCAATCAGTGCTCATACCGATTCAGGCAGCGGGCGTCCTCGGAACAAATGATTTGGTGCTTCATATGGGCGGCATTTCTGTAACCCTGCCTAGTGCAGTGCTGAGCGGGATTCAAGGAAGCTTGTCCGGGACTGAGGGGGAAGGTGCGCACATTCTGTTCGCAACCAGTCCGCTTCAAGGCAATGCGGCAGACACCTTCCTGGCCGGGCTGAAGCTTCAGGATACCAGAGTGACCGCTGCATCGGATGTATATGAGTTTACACTGCATATTGTCAAAAAAGACGGCACCCGTATTCCGGTTACGACCTTTAAAGCGCCGGTTACGCTTGCTTTCAAGATTACCGGCAATCCGGATAAAGATCTGCTCGGTATCTATGTTCTGGGCGATAGCGGAAGTGTGGCATATGCGGGGGGAACCTTGAACGGGAATGTCATTACGGCACAAGTTACGCATTTCAGCAAATATGCGGCACTTGAGCTCGACAAGACCTTTAAGGATGTTCCGGCAGCCAATTGGGCGGCAGCGGCAATTAAATCGCTTAGCGCCAAACAAATCGTTACGGGTGTTACCTCTTCCGAATTCAAACCAAAGAGCAATGTCAGCCGCGCGGAATTTACCGCACTGCTGGTTCGTGCGCTTGGTGTGACTGCGGAAGGTCAGGCTGCATTCACTGATGTGAAGCCTGATGCCTGGTACTCTTCGTACGTGGCAACAGCAGTAAGCCGGGGAATTGTGACCGGACGAAGCCAAGAGAGCTTTGCGCCAAATGCTGCCATCAGCCGCGAGGAAATGGCCGTTATGGTTATTCGTGCGTTGGAAGTCAAACAAGGTAAGAAGGTTGAGGTGGCCTCCGGGACAACCCGGTTTGCAGATGCTTCCGGCATCAGTGCCTGGGCGGGCTCTTATGTAAATGCCGCTGCAGAGCTGGGGTTAGTGCAAGGAAAAGCCGATCATAAGTTTGCTCCCAAAGAGCTGATGACCCGCGCTGAAAGCGCACAAGTGATCTACAATCTGCTTGGCAAATAAATAGCCACATAACGAAAACGGCACTCTTCATCGCGAAGAGTGCCGTTTTTTATTTATGAATGATATCAGGTCTGGATTGAATTGATGGAGCTTGTTATACTACCGCCTTAATGACGGTATAGCCGTATGCTGGCAGCTTAACGGACAGCTTGCCGCGCTCAGCGCGCAAGGATTCGCCGGTGAACAGGTTCTCCCATTGACGTTCTTCTACGCCAATGTGGAAAGTCTGGCCTGTCCCTTCTGTGTTCATCAGTACGATGATAATATCATCGCCAAGACTGCGTTCATAAGCAAGCTTGCTGCCCTGCGGGGCCGCCTCCAGGAAGGTGAGAGCGCCGGTGCGGAGTGCAGGATGGCTGCTGCGGATCTCAATCAGCTTGCGGAAAAAGCTGAACAGCTCGCGGTCCTGCTTCTCGGGATCCCACTCCATGCATTTGCGGCATCCCGGATCGCCTTCGCCATCCATGCCAATTTCAGCGCCGTAGTAGATGCACGGCGTGCCCATAAAGGTGAACTGGAACAATGTGGCCAGTTTCAGCTTGTTCTTGTCTCCTCCGGCCAAGGTCAAGAGGCGCGGTGTATCATGGCTGTCCAGCAGATTGAAGGCCACTTCACTGGCCTGCAGCGGATAACGCGACAGCTGCTTGCCGATGGCATTGGCAAAACCTTCGGCGTCAAGCGTGCCGGAGACGAAGAAATCAATTACGGCATCGGTGAACGGATAGTTCATTACCGCATCGAATTTATCACCTTCCAGCCAAGGGGCAGATTCATGCCAGATTTCACCCAAAATATAAGCTTCGGGATTTGCGCGTTTTACTACTTTGCGGAAGTCGCGCCAGAATTCATGATCGACCTCATTGGCAACGTCCAGACGCCAGCCGTCAAGGCCTACCTCACGAATCCAGTATTCAGCTACATTCAGCAAATATTCTTTAACTTCAGGATTCTCTGTATTCAGCTTTGGCATCAGCGGTTCGAAGGCAAAGGAATCATAATTCGGGATGTTGTCCACCACTTGCAGCGGGAATTCACGGACATGGAACCAGTCCTTGTAGCGGGAGTTTTCACCGTTCTCCAGCACATCAACGAATGGGGCAAAGGTTCTGCCCGAATGATTGAACACGGCGTCCAGCAGCACGCGAATGCCGCGTTCATGGCAGGCATCGACGAGTTTTTTGAGTGTCTTCACATCACCGAAATGCGGATCAACCTTCATATAGTCCTCTGTATCATACTTATGGTTGGTAGTAGCCGCGAAGATAGGAGTGAAATAGATGCCGGTAATGCCAAGCTCGGTCAAATGATCCAGATGGTCAATGACTCCTTGAAGATCTCCGCCAAAGAAATTTTCCGGTGTAGGCGTACCGCCCCAAGGCTGCACATTCTCGGGATTCAGACTGGGATCACCGTTCGCAAAGCGCTCCGGAAAGATCTGATAGAAGACAGCGTCCTTCACCCATGCCGGTGGTGCGAACACATCTACAGGGTTTATGTACGGAAATTCAAACAGCCGGTTCGGATTCGCCGGACGTTCTGTCTGAAAGTCGCTTTCCGTCATCCAGATTCGCTCATGACCTTTTTGCAGCAGGAAACCGTATTTCAGCCTGCGGTACAGGGGAACCGACTCGCATTCCCAATAATCAAACATCGCATCTGAAGTGAAAAGCTTCATCGGAATCAATTCTTTAGTAGCATCCCAGGCATATTTATCGCCGGCCCAGGCGAACACCTCTGTCAAATCTCCCTTTTTGGCACGTAGACGAAGATGGATGGTTTGGCGGTCATAGGCATAAGACCAATTCAAGCGCGGACGGTGGTATACAGCTTCCAATAACATGATAATTCCTCCTAAAAAGTTGGTTTGTGTTGTGGAATCCCAATGCAGAACTAAGACGGTGCATTATGCGCAATTTGCATGAAGTGGATATATAAGGAACTTAAGGGGTGATATACGGACATGTGCCCGCAGTGCGCAAACATTGTGCCACGATTGCACAATATCGCCCTTACATTCGCCCATAGCAAAGAGGCACAACCGCCGCCGAAGAGATAGTTCCGAGGTTGTACCTGTGTCAAGTAACATTGCCTTTTAGTTATAAAAGAACAAAGGGCGGATGCTTCTGCTGCTTCCAACAGATCAAGCTGCTCATAATGGTTTGGATTATAGCACGGAATAAATAGCCGTTCAATACTATTGTTCAAACCATTGCACAATTATTCACTTGCGATCAGGCGCTTTTACGGTGACCCAATTTTCAAGAAATTCATTAGAGGAGATAAGTGTGGCTATAAATTGTTAATAAAAACAAATGATTGACTTGAGATTGAAGAAAACAAAAGAAAATAAGAGTAATCTTGCGAATAAGGGATATATTGTATTATGATCATGGATAAATAGCCGAAAATGGACGAATACACCATGTGCAAACGTTTTAACAATTAAGATTCCTGTTGTATTATAAATTAAGTAATGAAGCGCTTTCTAGAACTTGACTAAAGCGGATACAGAAGGTTGAAAGAATAAAACAGACATTTTTTTTGGATCTTCTGAAATCGTTTGCGCAAGTTCTGCAGTATCATTGTTGGCAAGCGTACACAAATTAGGAGGGGTTAAAGCATGAAGTTGAAAAAGCTTATGGTTCTTACCGCCGCAGCGTCTATGGCACTTTCTGTTACTGCCTGCGGATCTAACAACAACGGAAATAACGGGGGCAGCAACTCAACCGCAACGAACGCACCATCAGAAAGCACGGCTCCGGCCGGAAACGCAGGCACAGACAACACTGGCGCCGAAACCACACAAATCACCCCAGAAGATGGCGCGACCCTGACCGTATGGGAAAGTAAGGAAGAAAGAGCCTTTACAGACGCAATCGCGAAGGAATTCACTGAAAAATACAATGTTCCGGTAAAAATTGAAGAGTTGTCACCGGTACAGCAAGTTACCAAGCTGTCCCAAGACGGTCCTTCCGGTTTGGCTGCCGACGTTATTCTGATTCCGCATGACAACCTGGGCAGAGCAGCAAGCGCACAGCTTTTGCTTCCAAACGATGTGTTCGAGCAAGAAACAGTAAAGAACAATACAGAATCCTCGATTACCGGTGCCAGCTATGACGGTCTCCTGTACGGCTACCCGCGTGCAGCTGAAACTTATGCTTTGTACTACAATAAGTCTCTTGTTACTGAAGCGCCTAAGAGCTTTGATGATGTACTCACCTTCGGCAAAACCTTCACCGACAAATCCAAAAACCGGTATGGAATCATGTGGGAAGTCGGCAACATGTATTTCGACTATCCGTTCATCGCTTCCAACGGCGGTTATCTCTTCGGGGATAACGGCACGAACAAAGACGATATCGGGATCAATACCGACGGCGCAATCCAAGGCTTGAGTGAATTTAAGAAACTGAAAGAAATTCTGCCAATCAACAGTGGCGATATTAACCCGGATATTAAGCGCAGTCTCTTCAACTCCGGCGATGTCGCAATGGATATCAACGGACCTTGGGAACTGGCCGGATACAAAAAGGCTCTGGGCGACAATCTGGGACTGGCACCGCTGCCGACTGTCGGTGGAAAAACTGCCATCTCCTTGGCCGGCTTCAAGATCTTCGCGGTTAACGCGTATACGCAATATCCAAATGCCGCCAAGCTCTATGCTGAGTTCGCTTCCAGCAAGGATGCCCAGCTTAAGCTGAACAAACTGGTCGGATCGATTCCAACCAACTTGGAGGCTCTGGAAGACCCGCAAATCAAGGATGACCCTTATGTATCCGTTTTTGCTGAACAGGCTAACAACTCCCAGCCAATGCCTTCCATTCCTGAAATGGGCAATGTGTGGAGTCCTGTAAATGCAGCCCTGCCGGAAATCTGGGACAAAGGCGTAGACCCTAAGACTGCAATGGACAAAGCAGCCCAACAGATCAAAGATCTGAACAACGGCGCTTCGAAGTAAACATCTGCAGGTCTATTCCAACAGAATATTTATGAAATCAAATCACCCGCCGCCTGGTAGCGGCGGGCGATTCTCTGATTTCCCAGGAGAGGAGAACGGAAGGGAAATGCAGCGACACCATACTAGAACAGCAACGATACTGTCTACATTGTTTATGGGATTGGGACAAATATATAACCGCCAATTTATCAAAGGTTTTATTTTTTTGATTGTAGAGGCATTAAGCTTAACTTACTTTATTGAGAAGCTGGGACGGGCGTTCTGGGGTATCGTTACCTTGGGTACAACCTCCCAACATTTTGAGAAGGTCAAAGGGATTGCCAAGTTGGTCAAAGGTGATCATTCTATATTTATTCTAATTCAGAGTTTGATTACAATTATATTCTTTGTTCTGTTTCTGCTTGCGTGGTATATGAACATTAAAGATGCCCGAAAGACTGGAGCTGCGCGAGACGCAGGCCAAACTCCGGCTACATTTAAACAGAGCATCCGTTATATCCTCGATTACAAGTTTGCGCAGACATTTCTTATTCTGCCGTCTGTAGGTATTCTGCTATTTACAGTAATGCCGATCATCTTCATGATCATGCTGGCATTTACGAACTATGCTGCGCCTAACCATATGCCTCCGGCCAAGCTGGTGGATTGGGTTGGCTTTGAAACATTCCGTAATCTGGTGGTACTTAAATCATGGAGCCAGACCTTTTACGGGGTACTTACTTGGACTATTATCTGGGCGATCTTGTCCACGGTTACTACCTATTTCGGCGGCATGCTGGTCGCGATGCTGGTCAGTCAGCAAGGCATTCGTTTCAAGGGCTTCTGGAGAGCCATTCTGATTGTTCCATATGCTATTCCGCAGATGATCTCCCTTCTGCTCATGCGTAACCTGTTCAACGGCCAGTTTGGTCCGATTAACCAATATCTAAAATTTTTCGGGCTCGGTGGCCTTCCTTGGTTAACGGATCCATTCTGGGCCAAAGTAACGGTTATCGTGGTTAACTTGTGGGTCGGTATTCCGGTATCCATGCTGCTGATTATGGGGGTTCTGACAACGATTCCGCGCGATATGTATGAAGCGGCCGAAGTGGATGGGGCGACCAACTACCAGAAATTCCGCATCATAACATTGCCTATGGTGCTGTTCTCGACGGCGCCTACACTGATTGCCCAGTTTGCAGGCAACATCAATAACTTTAATGCGATCTTCCTGTTAACAGCCGGTAATCCCCCAAACGGGGATTATCAGTACGCCGGTTCCACCGACTTGCTCGTGACGTGGCTTTACAAGCTCACGCTTGACCAGAACAAATATAACATGGCATCTGCGGTCGGAATCATTATCTTCTTGATCGTAGCCAGCTTCTCGCTTTACAATTACCGGCGGTCGAAATCATTCCAGGAGGAGGACATGATCCAATGAGCGGAGCAAAAATTAAAACAAAAATACGGCTCGGATTAAGTTATTTGATGTTGCTGATTCTGTCTGTTGCAGCACTCTATCCTGCCATTTGGATTCTGTTATCGTCGCTGCGGCCGGGCAAATCCCTTTACAGTAAAACACTGATTCCTGAAACGTTTACGCTTGAACATTACCGGGCGCTATTCTATGATAACACCCTGCTGTTCCCTACCTGGTGGCTTAATACGTTTAAGATTGCCTTGTTCTCAATGATCCTGGGCGTTTTCTTGACATTGCTTACAAGCTATGCAGTTTCCCGGTTCAGATTCAAGGCGCGCAAGACCACCATGTCCGGACTGCTGGTGCTTGGAATGTTTCCAGGCTTCATGAGTATGATTGCCATCTATTTGCTGCTGAAAGAGTTTGATCTGCTGGATAAACATCTGGCTCTGATTATCGTATATGCAGCCGGTGCTCCGCTAGGCGGGACCCTAATCGCGAAAGGGTTCCTCGATACGATACCGCGTTCGCTGGACGAAGCTGCCCGCATTGACGGAACAAGTAACTTTGGAATCTTCTGGAGAATTATTCTGCCTCTGTCGAGACCGATGATTACCTACATGGCGCTTACCCAATTTGTCGGACCGTGGGTTGACTTTATCTTTGCAAGACTCATTCTGCGGACCAAGGATAAATGGACCGTTGCCGTCGGTATGTGGGACATGGTGGACTCGAATCAGAACTCCAATTTCACGACTTTTGCTGCAGGCGCTGTACTGATCTCTATTCCGATCATGATTCTCTTTGGCTTCCTGCAAAAATTGCTCGTCGAAGGGTTGACGGCTGGGGCGAGCAAGGGGTAATCTGGCCCTTTGCCACTTTGCACGATTTAACGAAAACAAGGTACAGCCTTCATTTGACTGCGAAGGGTGTACCTTGTCTTATGTATTTTTATTTAATTTAGGGGTTTAATAGCGGGGCCCTTGCAAAGGATCTGAACCGGCATCCAGGCAAATCACCACTTTGTGGAGTTATTCAGGGCCTTCAGCTGGGCACCTGATTAGGCTTCAAGGATAAAACCCACTAATGTGGCGTTATTTTATTCTATGGGAGAGTAGACTTATGAAACGGCAGCGAAGCCTGCATCTGCAATCGGTTGGCGTCAAATTATTTGTAATCCTGTTCAGTACCATTCTGTTGTTGTCCTCCGTGCTTGGTTTGACTTCTTATTACGCCGCCAAAGGTATTATTACCGATGAAGTAGCTGCTGCTTCATCGCAAGCGATTGTCCAGGCCGCTGATAAACTGGATTTCCTCTTTGTCGAGTATGAAGCGCTCTCGCGGCAATTTGCCGTAGATCAGGCGCTCAAGGCAGATCTGGAGGCGGTAAATGATCCCGGTATCGGGATCGTGGCTAAGGTTGCCGCCGAAGGGCGTATCAGCAGCAAGCTGGATGCAGTCAAAAGCTCCGATGAGCGTCTATTGGGCATCCGGCTTGTTTCCCGCAGCCTCGCCGAAGTTGAATCTTATAAAACCTCGGGCGTTACGGGGATCCGCACCGATGAAGGGATCCTGGCGAGATTCAAGCAGATTGACGAGGCCAAGGGCAATCCAGTGTGGTTCCCGGTCCGGCCGACGGGTTTCTTCGATACATACTCGGAAGCTTCTCTCACGATGGGACGGCTTCTGCGTAATATGCAAAATCCGCAAGCGGAATATTATATGCTGATTGAGATCAAGCGAAGCTCTCTCAACGACATGTTAGCGAATCTGCGCATCGGAGAAGACGGTGAGCTGCGCATCCTTGATGCTGACCGAGAGGTTGTGTATGCGAAGGATGATGCTCTGCTGGAGCAGACCTCATTCATCAAGCCCTCGAGGGCAGAGGTCGAGCCGCAGCCGGGCCAAGAATTGGATCGTTCCTTTATGGCAGACGATGAAGCCGGAACAGAGCAACTGGCGGTGTACCAGCCGCTGACCACAGGTGGTTGGACACTGCTTGGCTATGCGCCGGTCAGTGATTTCACCAAGTCGGCCGACCGCCTGTTGTACATTACAATGCTCGTAGTATTCGCGGCGGCGCTGATTGCTCTCTTGATCGGCTATGTGCTGGTCCGTCTGATTGGCCGGCCGCTCGGTAAGCTGGCCCTGCTGATGGAGGAAGGGGAGCGAGGCAACCTTAATGTTCGTACCAACTTCAAGGGCCGCGATGAAATCGGCCGGCTTGGACATAGCTTCAACCAAATGATGGAGCAGATTTCCCGGCTGGCCGGCCAGAGCGGCGCTTCGGCGACAGAGGTTCTGGCGACATCCGAACAGCTGGTTCATGCTTCGGCAACGATCTCGGACCACGCCCGTGAGCTGGCGGTAGCCACGGATGAAATTGCCCAAGGTGCTGCCAGTCTGGCGGCGGAAGCCGAGAGCAGCAACCATGATGTGGAGCTGATGGGCGGCAAGATGCATGAGGTGGACCAGATTAACCGGGTAATGGATGCGGCAGCCGAGAAAGTGATCGCAGTCAGCGAGCAGGGAGCGGCGCTGATGAAGACACTGGTTGCACAAAGTGAGTCGACGGTGGAGATGATGCGGCTGATTGAAGAGAATTCGGCCAAGCTGCAGGAAAGCACTCATTTGATCCGCAATATTCTGGCGCCAATGATTGCCATGAACAAGCAGACCAATATTCTGGCGCTTAATGCTTCCATTGAAGCAGTCCGTGCCGGAGCGGCCGGCAGAGGCTTTATTGTTATCGCCGACGAGATCCGTGCCCTGGCCGGCCAGTCCAGCCAATCGATTACCTCCGTCTCGCAAATTACGGAGGAGATCGGGCGGAGTATCGAGGACACCGTCAAGGTGGTGGGCGAGGCCGTGCCGCTGTTCAGCGAGCAGATCGGCTCGGTGCGGGAATCGTCCCAGATTTTCGCGGCTGTACGCAAGGAAATGGAAGACTTCATTGAATACCTGGGTCAATCCTCGGCTGCGGTTTCTGAGTTGACTATTTTCCAGGCACGCCTTGGCGAGTCGATGGGCAGTGTCCGTTCCGTGGTGCAGCAGACCAGTGCATCTACGGAAGAAGTGGCGGCGATGTCTTCCCGGCAATTGACGGTAAGCAGCGAACTGGTGGCGCTGTCCAAGCAGCTGGAGGAACTGGCAGAGAGCTTGAAGCAATCGCTGATATCTTTTCACGGGCAAGCTGAAAATCCGGAAGCGGACAGTCCGGAACAATTGCAGTAGAGTTGTTCCGAAGAACCTCAAAATTAGTTGTGTATCTTTCCAGGCAGGCAGCGGATAGCAGAATTTCAGCATGTTGCCTTACATCAAGATTCCTCTAACCCCGCTGATGCGGGCTGGAGGGGTCTAGTCTGGATATCCTCATTCTAAGTTTAGTAAGTATTACTTCGAACTACCCTGGTTATTTTATTCTAATCAGTTAATTGGGATTTTCTTTCAAATATTAAAAAAAACATGAAAGAGATGGACTATGAAATTATTCTGTATACCTTATGCAGGTGGTTCGGCCTTCTTCTACAGTCAATGGTCAAGCCATTTAAACGGAATCGCTGAGATTATTCCTGTGGAGTTAGCTGGCAGAGGCAGGAGAGTGCACGAGCCGTTTTATCGATCTTTTGAAGAAGCAGTTGAAGATATTACATCGATTATTGTGCCGCAATTAAGTGGAGATCCCTATGGGATTTTCGGGCATAGCTTGGGGGCAATTCTTGCCTATGAAACGATTCATCAACTGAAAAGTAGGGGGTATAAGGAGCCTGATGCCGTTTTTTTCTCAGGAAGATCTGCTCCGCATATACCAGACAAGGATGAAACCATCGTTCACACGCTCCCGGATGAAGAGTTTAAGCGGCACTTAATGGAATTAGGCGGAACGCCGCCGCAGTTTTTTGATAATACGGAATTGATGGATCTTTTTTTGCCTATTATCAGGTCGGATTTCCGGTTGTCAGAGACTCATATGTTCAAAGAAAGAAACAGTAAACTTGGGTGTGACGTCTACATATTCTTCGGTTACAAGGATGACACCCTGTCAGGAGATATAGAAGAGTGGGACCAAGTTTCTGACAACGCTTGCAAGTATGTTGGTTTTGATGGAGATCATTTTTTTATTCATAGTCATTCGCAATTGGTTATAGAGGCTCTTATGAAGGCTCTCAATTTCCGCTAATCGCAGCAAGATGTGTTTTTACAACAAGAACCTATAATCCAGGCCAATCATCATACTGCCTAATTCGACCTCACTTTCTCAGATTGGTTTGCGGTTGCCTTCAGAAGCATGCAGTTCATTCAGAGTCAGCATAATTAATGAGGGGGACTTACTTGTATGAGACCGTTAAGCGGGAGCAAATCTGCATTTCCATTAACGCACGCACAGAAGAGAATTTGGATGATGGAGCAGCATTATCCTGACACTTCGCTCAATAATATAACGCTGTATTTTATTTTTAAAGGAGAAGCGAATTTAGATTGGATTGAAGCAGCCATCCACTATAATCTTAGCAACCACGCAGGCTTTGGATTGCGAATCTCCCGCAACCAGGACGGTGAGCCCTATCAATATTATGTGCCCCATCATAAAACCCCGTTCCCACTAATCGATTTCAGTACTTCAAATAACCCTAATGAGGCGCTTGAGCTTTGGACGCAGCAGCAAGCGGCAATCCCCTTCCAATTCGAGAATAACCCATTATATTACGTAGCCCTCTTCAAAATCAGTGACGATGAGTTCGGATATTTAATCAAGGCACATCACATCATTGCTGATGGATGGTCAGGGCAAGCATGGCTTCAAGATACACTGGCAATTTATGAAAAGCTGGCGAAAGGTGAAAACAATCCGGTTGGCAGGTCCAGCAATTTTCTTGATTTTGCAGATCATGAAGAAAATTATTTAACGTCTAACCGGTACATAAAAGACAAGCAGTTTTGGTTAAACCGTTATCAGGACTATGAGTCCCCCACGATTATGGGAACTTCCAGAGTTGTCACCAGCGATTCGGCCGGAACACGGAAATCATTCCAGCTGAACAAAGAGCTCTCTGACCGGATCAGAGAAAGACTTGATGAGAACCGGGTTTCACTAAACGCCTGGTTTGTCTCGTTAATGCTCGCCTATTTGTATCGGACGACAGGGCAAAGCGATTTAGTAATTGGGACTCCAGTCCTGAATCGTTCCGGAGCGAAAGAAAAATTTGCAATAGGTATGTTTGTAAGTACAATGCCGCTTCGGGTTCAGATCAATGCTATGCAGAGCTTCGACTCGTTTAGCAGGGAAGTACAGCGGGAATTGATGTCATGTTACTTTCATCAAAAATATCCTTACGATAATCTGGTGCAAGAATTAGAACTGCGCAAAAGGGGAATAGATCAGCTATTTTCTGTTGTTGTAAATAATCTTGGCACCAGACTTGTGACGAATTTGGCAAACCTGACTGTAAAAGCGAACGAGGTTTACAATGGGCATCAATTTTATCCATTTCAGCTTATGATTAAAGACTGGTCTCTGACTGGTGAACTCGAATTGGCTTTTGATTACAAAGCTGACCATTCGGATGGAATTGTAGAACAGATATTTAACTCTTTTAATGTCATGCTTCAGGATATCCTTGGGGAGCCTAGTCTCATGATGCAAGATATCCGTCTATTAGATGAAGAGGGGACCCGTCAACTTACAGTTGGATTCAACGACACGGCGGCGGAGTATCCGCGGGAAGCGACAATCCACGGTCTGTTCGAGGAGCAGGTGGAGAAGACGCCGGATGCGGTAGCGGTTGTTTACGGGGAACAGCAGCTCACCTATACGGAGCTGAATGCGCGGGCGAATCAGCTGGCGTGGACGCTGCGCGGGCAAGGTGTGGGGCCGGACCGTATTGTGGCGATCATGGCGGAACGCTCGCTGGAACTGATTGTAGGGATCTATGGCATCCTGAAGGCCGGCGGGGCGTACTTGCCGATCGATCCGGCATACCCGAAAGAGCGCATCCAATACATGCTCGGGGACAGCGGCGCGGAAGCGCTGCTGATTGACGCTGGCCTTGATCCATGCGGATTTGAGGGCGCAGTCATCGAGTTGACTTCCAGAAGGCATGCACAATCCGTGGCTAACCCGCCGCTAGAGCTGGATTCCCGGCATTTGGCGTATGTGATGTATACCTCGGGGACCACAGGCAACCCCAAAGGGGTCATGATGGAGCATCGCGCGGTCATTAACCGCCTGCAGTGGATGCAGAATTGGTACCGCATCGGAGAAGAGGATGTCATTCTGCAGAAGACGCCGATAACGTTCGACGTTTCGGTGTCGGAGCTGTTCTGGTGGGGAATGACCGGGTCCCGGGTCTGCATGCTTTCTCCTCAGGGAGAGAAAGATCCAGCGGTGCTGGCCGAAACCATCGAGCGTCACGGGGTCACGGTGATGCACTTTGTGCCGTCGATGCTGAGCGTCTTCCTGGAGCAGGCCGGGCAAGCATTTAGCCCGGAGAAGCTCGGCAGCTTGCGCCGGGTATTTGCCAGCGGAGAAGCGTTGAAGCCGCAGCATGTGGCCGGGTTCTACAAGTTAATGGAAGGGAGCGGAGCCACGCTTCACAACCTGTACGGGCCGACGGAAGCAGCTGAGGTTTCCTATTTTGATTGCATGCCACTCATCGCGGAAGCGGCGGTGCCGATTGGCAAGCCGCTTGCCAATACGCAGCTGTACATTGTAGATGACGACTTGCAGCTGAAGCCGATGGGCACCGCTGGTGAGCTGTACATCGCGGGGGACGGTCTGGCGAGGGGTTACTTCAATCGGCCGGACCTGACGGCGGAGAAATTCGTGGACAACCCGTTCGAGCCGNGGAGATCACAAGCGGCATCAGCAACATCGGCAAGCCGCTCCCGACGCTGCGGGCCTATATTCTGGGCGAAGGGCAGCAACTGCAGCCGATGGGCGTCGCGGGTGAACTATGTATAGCGGGCGACGGTCTGGCCCGGGGCTATCTGAACCGGCCGGAATTGACGGCGGAGAAATTCGTAGACAACCCGTTCGAGCCAGGGACGCGGATGTACCGGACCGGGGATTTGGCGAGATGGCTGCCGGACGGCAACGTGGAGTACCTGGGCCGGATCGACCACCAAGTGAAGATCCGCGGCTACCGGATCGAGTGCGGGGAGATCGAAGCACAGCTTATGGCGCATGCGCAGATCCGCGAAGCGGTGGTCATGGCCCGCGAGGATGAGCAAGGACAGGCGTACTTGTGCGCGTATCTCGTAAGTGAAGAAGCGGTTCCGGTACCGGAGCTGCGGGCGCAACTGGCAACACAGCTGCCGGATTACATGATCCCGTC